>NZ_CP118605.1:4082500-4385000 GCF_029869925.1 Microbulbifer bruguierae
TAGTTTTTTTTGGCTGTGGGCAGCCAGCTGTTTATGGAGATGTTATGTCTAACCCTTTTTTCATTTGGACCTTCCAGCGGACTGGTGGTACCTCTTTAGCCACAGCCTTATTTGATGAGTCAAAGTTCCAAGCTATCGATCATGAACCGTTTAATGGCGAACGGTCACTTGGTGAAATTACTAAAAACTTTAGACGAAAAAACGTCGAGCAGGCAGGAAAAATGCTTGACCGTGTGCTCGAAAAACGTCCTTTGATCAAGCATTGTTTCGAGTTGCATGATTTTTCTTTTAACAACGAGTTGGTTTTGAAGTTAAGTCATTTGCGTGATTACCGACACATCGTTTTGGTTAGAAAGGACGAGGTTTCTCGATTGTTTTCGCTGTTTTTGGCAAAGCAGACTGATGTTTGGGGTAAGGGGAAAGCAAAAAGTGGTGGGTATGAAAAATTTGCGAGTGGCCAACAAACACTTAATGATTTTCCAGTTGACCAGATGATTAAGCACGGCGCGCACTGCGCAATGTATCTGGATTGGTTGCTAAAAAAAATGCAGTCCGAATCAATGAACTATAAAATTGTCTACTTTGAGGATCTCTACGTAGGTGATATGTCCGAAAAAAGCAGGAAAGTTAATTCTGTTTTTGACTTCGTTGGTTTGTCTAATGTTGATTTGGAAAATGACACCGTTCTAAGCGAGAGAATTCTAAAGGGTTCGCAGGGAAGTAGTAGCTTGTATGATCTCGTGCCAAACGCTCAAGAAGCACGAGAAGCTTTGGATGACTTCTTTTCCTGTACGCGTGGGAATCGATCTTGTTAAATGTTCGGTTTTACTGTTTTTGAATGTAAGTTTGGTTGTTGCGTTGCTGTTGTAAGTAGCATACGCACTTGATTCTTGTGGGAATTGTGTTTCGTTCTATATTTGTAGCTTCGATTCGCTTGGGAATTGTGTAAATGTGAAAAGCAGGGTTCGATCAGCTAAGTCAATATTTCATTCGTTAGAGTGAATGTGATTGTTGTGCTGATGTCTTGAGAGTTATAACCAACTTCCAAAGTTATTGTTTTTTTTCAGGCTTATAAATGATTTATCCAACTATTTTGGCCGGCGGAAGCGGCACTCGTTTGTGGCCGTTGTCACGGAAGATGTTTCCGAAGCAGTTTCTCAGCTTTTCCAGTGAGAGAACGATGCTGCAGGAAACCCTCACTCGTCTCGATGGGCTTGATGCAGCTGAGGTAATGATGATCTGTAGTGAAGAGCATCGATTTATTGCTGCCGAACAGCTGCGTCAGATGGGACATCTTGATCACAATATTATTCTTGAGCCCATAGGGAAAAATACCGCTCCGGCCATTGCTGTTGCTGCTATGAAGGCCATGCAGTCGAATAGTGATGCGGTATTGTTGGTTATGGCTGCAGATCACGTGATAGATGACTGCTCTGAGTTTCACCGTGCGATTTCTGCCGCAGAGGCACTCGCAAATGACGGGTATCTTGTGACGTTTGGGGTTGTGCCCACCGCACCTGAAACCGGATATGGATACATTCGTCGCGGTGATAGCCTCTCAATTGATGCTTTCCGTGTGGCTGACTTTGTTGAGAAGCCGGATTTAGAGACTGCAGAGTGTTACTTGGAGGGTGGGGAACACTATTGGAACAGCGGAATGTTCATGTTCAAAGCTAGTCGCTACCTTGAGGAACTTCGCGAATACAGCCCCGAAATCTATTCTGCTTGCGATGCGGCTTTTCAGAATATCAATGAGGATTTGGATTTCGTGCGTATCGGCGCCGATGAATTTTCTCGCTGTCCATCGGATTCTATCGATTATGCGGTTATGGAGAAGACAAATTCTGCCGTTGTTGTTCCAATGAGTGCGGGCTGGAGTGATGTTGGTTCATGGTCGGCCCTGTGGGAAATCGGTGAGAAAGACAGCTTCGGAAATGTGGTTTCTGGTGATGTTATTCTGGAGCAGAGTTCTGATACATACGTATATTCTGAATCCCAATTAGTTGCCACTTTAGGTGTTAATGATCTTGTGATCGTTCAAACCAAGGATGCGATTCTCGTTGCGGACAAAGGGAAGGTTCAGGATGTCAAACATCTTGTGGCACGTATCAAGGATGGCGGTCGTAATGAGCATAACCTGCATAGAGAAGTTTATCGTCCTTGGGGTAAATATGACTCCGTCGATAGTGGTGACCGGTACCAGGTAAAGCGAATCACGGTAAAGCCAGGAGAAAAACTGTCAGTCCAGATGCATCATCACCGTGCAGAGCATTGGATCGTTGTTGCTGGAACGGCGAAGGTAACGATTGAAGGGGTTAGCAAGCTCGTGTCTGAAAACGAGTCAGTGTATATCCCGATTGGACATGTCCATTCCCTAGAAAACCCAGGAAAGATACCCCTCGATTTGATCGAAGTGCAAAGTGGTTCCTATCTTGGGGAAGACGATATCGTCAGAATGGAAGACCGGTACGGTAGAGCCTAGTACCGGCGCAAAAAACTTCATAAAGATTAAGTAATCAAGCTGATTTAACCAGTTTCACGCAGAGACTAGCTGATGCAAGAGTTCGAACAACCCAAAAATTTTTTGGAGGCGCTCGAGGTGATTGAACGCCTGAGAACTGAGATGGCTAGGCAGCGTGCGCGGCTTTCCGAGTTGGAAAAATTTTGGTCGGAAAGCTCTGAAGCCGAAAGTCGGTCAATTTTCAAGGATGTCGTAAAGGGGCTTGGTTCTGTCTTTGAAAAAAAGGGCGTGCCGGTCGGCCATGGTGAGGTTGAACTGATAAGAGATAGTGGCTTATTTGATGAGCCATTCTATCGTAGTCAATGCAGTTTTACGGCTGTTCAATTCAAATCGCCTGAGGAGCTTATCCAGGACTATATCTTGGTTGGCGGCTTCGTAGGACGTGATCCCAGTGCGGACTTCGACTCGGATTGGTATTTGAGTGCCAATCCGGATGTAAAGTCTGCCAAGGTCAACCCCCTGTTGCACTATGTCCAGTATGGAAAGAGCGAAGGTCGGTTGCCCTATCACGGGGCAAATGTGGAATCCATAGCCGAGGGTAAGCCTGTTTCCTCGTCTGCCCTTAAGTCCAGAATGTGGGGCGGTTTCTATCACTTGGCATGGCCTGAGTTGGAGCGTCGTGTCGAGCAGAAAGGCGACAGCATGGCGGCCTGGCATATGGCGGCATGGTTGTTTGCCCATGGCGACATCGAGGAGGCGCTGCCGCGAGTAGAAGAGTCAATCTCGATCTCGGGGAAGGGCGCAAGCCGCCGCACCTTGGTCGGTTTGGCTAAATGTTACTCTTTGCTCGGGGAGTTTGGCGCAATACTGCCACTGCTTGAAGACAAAAATTATTCTCTGGGCTTTGGTTCTACCCTGCCTTTTGTTCGTTCGAATGCTCTTCGGGCTAACGATCAGTTATCGCAACGCCTCAGTGCGCTCAATGAGATTTTCTATCGCGTAGGTCTGGCTGGCGCCCGGTTGAAGGATGAGAGCAGAGATCTCGCGCTTGACAACCTTTCCAGTGAAGCGGCAGTGCCAGCATTTGTTGATCACACTTCGGCAGGTGATAAGCCGTTGGTCAGTGTGATTATGCCGGTATATAACGCCAGCGCTACATTGCAAATTGCTCTGGATGGTCTGCTGGAGCAGTCACTCAAGTCGCTGGAAGTCATTATCGTCGACGACGGCAGTAGTGATAACACGGCTCAGGTCGCGATAGCTTATACAGAACGCGATCCTCGTGTGAGGTATGTGGCAAATTCCGTGAATATGGGCGCTTATCCGACGCGTAATGAAGGTATGAAGTTGGCGCGCGGTGAGTTTGTGACGGTACACGATAGTGACGACTGGTCCCATCCGCAAAAGCTCGAGCGCCAGCTTCAGCCATTGCTCCACAACCCGGAAAAGGTCGCTTCGTTCAGTAGTTGGGTACGTGTTCTGGGTGATATGACGTTTGTTGGCCCCTGGTTGTTGGATGAGAACTTCGTAGAAAAAAATCATTCATCGGCTCTGATTCGCAAGTCGGCGCTGGATATGGTTGGTATGTGGGACGCTGTGAATGTTGCTGCGGATACTGAGTTCTTGTGGCGGCTTGAGCACCACTACGGCCATGATGCCATAGTAAGTGTATTGCCCAGCACGCCCTTGTCTTTTGCGCTCTCTGATGACACCACGCTCACGCGCACCAAGGCTACACATGTCAAAACCATCCACTACGGCTTGCGTCGGGTATACCGGGAGTCTGCCCGTTGGTGGCATCGTCAGAATGACGGCAAGCCTGTGTCGGGATCCAGTGCCGGGCGCGACTTCCCAATACCGCTCGCAATTTGTAGGGGTACGCCCAGAGAATTTGATGTTCTGCTTGTTGCTGATTTTTCTGTTCGAGGCAAAAAGCTTCATAGCCTGCTTGATGCTATCCGGTCCCGGGTCGAGTGCGGGGAGCGTGTAGTACTCTTCCATTGGCCGAATTACGTTGGGTGGCATGGGGCGTCCATTGTGGATGAGGTATTTTCCCTGTGTCATGAGTTCGATATTGCCTTCGCGCATGTTGGGCTTCGGATTTCAGCGCCGCTTGTCGTTATGATGGATGGCAGTTTGTGGGAATACCCTCCAACCCATGCTGTAGAGGTTGATGGATTGGAAAAGGTGGAGGACGCCGCCGGTGAATTATTCGGTGAACAGGCGGAAATAAAGACCTATTTTAATAATGGCGGAGTCATGGACGCCTAAACATTTAAGGTTCTTCAGATGTTTGATTGGATTCAGGGGCGGCTTCGCAGAAAGCCAACTTCGGTTGACCCCAGATTTAGCGTTGATGCTGTACCGTTGTATCCCAATAGGTCCGATGGTGGTTTTTTTACCGGGGTACATGCGTCTCAATACTTGTATAAATTCGGATTTATTGCGTGTATCAAGGGCACAGCCGAGCCCAATATCAGCCAGCTGAAATCGATCTCTGGTTGGGATACAAGCCATTGGGATGATTGGGTCGTTGCTCATGACCCGAAAGTGGGGAAGGTTTCCTCATCGGTTTCCGGAAGCCAGCTCATGCTCATCGGTGAGGTTTTCGACCCGTTTCTGAAGGAGTTTGATGCCCAGCAAATCGCAGATGACCTTTGCGCTCTCGCGGCCGATGAGTCGGCCTTTTTGGAGCGGCTCGATAATCTTTCCGGTCGTTTCCTGATTTTGGTCAAGCATGGCAGGGAGTGGTTTGTTTATCACGATGCCTTCGGCGCCAGGTCGATATATTACAATGCCCAGATGCCCGGGGTGATCGCGTCACACTCCTGCCTGCTCGGAGAAGTTACCGCAGAGCCTGTTGACTTCAACACCATGTACTTCATGTTCAGCGACGCCTACCGGAAACGGGATGTGAAGTATTTGCCTGGCCTCCGTACGATCTATGAAAATATCTTTTACTGCCCGGCCAACCACCGTCTGAACGTTTTCCAAGGGCGCACGGAGCGCTATTGGCCGCGACCGGAAAGCCACGAATATATCGCGCCATCCAAACTGTTTATCCAGTATCTCGACGGGTACGGTGACTATATCAAGTCTGCATTCGATCATGAGCTTTTCGGATTGACTGGAGGTCTAGACAGCCGAACTCTGTTCGCGGCCCTTGCAGCAAAGGGTATGTCGATGACGCCATTTACCATGTATCGTGGAGATCAGAATGGCGGCAACTCCAAGGACATTGCATTGGCCCGCGATATTGCCAGCTCCCAGGGACTTGAGCATGTAACCGTTAAAATCAAATTTGATCAGATGAAGGAACAATATTTCTCGGAGTCCTTCCAGGCTATTCGCCAGAATACCGGTTTTTCACGCTTGAATAGCCCGTTTTCCCACACCCAGCTACTTGATGCGTTTTCTCAAATGTTTCCTGGTAAGCGCTTGAGCTATTCGCGGGGCTTTGGCGGTGAAATTTTGAGAGGGTTTTACCAGGGACGTGCAGGAGAAATTAGTGCTGCTCGTACGGAAGATTTCTCGCGAGCCTATGGCGTGTTACAGGGTTCACCTTTTGTCCGTGCCGCTTTCCAGCATTTTATTGATAGTTCCGATTTCAGCGAGGTTCAGGGAGTTGACCTGAACGATCTGTTCTACTGGGAGCACCGGATGAGCGGGTGGGGCTCTCAGTCTATTGCTGAGACCGATGCCATGGCTACTACGTTCGCTGGCTACAATTCTCGTCGTCTGTACAAGGCTTTTCTGCGTATGCCGATTGAGGAGCGTTTCCAGAGGCAGGCGTTCAAGGATGCAATCAGGCACTTCAGACCAGAGCTGCTGAATTTCCCGGTTGAGTAACCGGGTTAAAGATAATTGGGTCATTTAATGTTTGCCAGCCATTACCTGAATACAAGGAGTGATCGTTTGTGCTTGCCGGAATAAAGCGGCTTTTATTTCAGCGCAAGCGGGCTTGCGAACCTGGCTTTTTTGATACTTTTTCGGCGGGTATCACGGCGCAGGAATTTGATCCTGCCTGGTACCTCAAGACTTACCCGGATGTCGCTGCCGCCGGCGTATCCCCATGGCTGCATTTTCTTCAGCGTGGCCGTAAGGAGGCCAGGATCCCCAGTGCGAACAGAGCGGTAGCCTTTGACTACCACTTGTGGCGTGGTGGCGAAGCCATGATGCTGCCGAGGCTGGAGCGGTTGGCTGTCGATACAGAGTCCGCCAGTGCTGAGCGTTATCGCGCTGCCTGGGCACTGGGGCGCTGGTTCGCGTCAGAGGGAAACTGGACGCAAGCTGTTTCATGGCTTGAGGGTGCCATTGCCGAGGCGGAAAGTGCACCCGGGTATCCCGGTCCCTGGCTTCTTTATGTGGCTGCTCTACAGCACTGCGATAGAAGCGCAGAGGCGGAGAAGGTACTGCAGTGCGCAATGAGCCGGTTCTCGAATTGCGCGGACTTTGATTTGTTGCGTATTGGTGGCATGGAGCAGGCGCAGCGGGTCAGTGCTCTGGGTAGGCTGTATTCATCGCTGGGCGTTACCACTGTTGTCGACAATGTTGTCGATGGAGAAGTTCGGGGCCTTCAGTCTCTGGCTGCCGGTGCGCGCGAAAATGCCGCACCGGGGAAAAATGCTCCACTACTGTCTGTGGTTATCCCTGCCTGCAATAACGAAGGGCAGGCTGAGCAGGATTTGAGGGGTATCCTGCGGCAGACCTGGCCGAATATGGAAATCATTGTTGTCGACGACGGCAGTTGTGAGGCCAGTCGGGCGGGGCTGGAGCGGCTTGTTACGGAGATGGCTGGTCAGACAGCTGCGCCTATTCGTCTGTATCGCCACGATGGTGCCCGGGGCAAGTACGCTGCCTGTAATACCGGGCTTGAGCAGGCCAAGGGGGCATTCGTCACATTCCTGGAGCCCGGTGACTGGTCGCATCCGCGACGGTTCGAACTGCAGATTCACGCAATTCTTGGGCAAAAATCCTCTATCGGAAGTGTTTGTCACAGTACGCTGGCTACTGCTGATCTGGCTTTCGGTTATGGGTGGCTTGAAGATACCTGGATCAGAAGCGATCCATCGTCGCTGATGTTTCGACGCTCAGCGGTCTCCAGGATCGGCTACCTGGATCCGGTTAAATCCGGTGGGTATCGCGAATACCTAGAGCGTATATTGTGTCGCTATGGTGAAGCCTCTGTGGAGGCGGTGTTGGCGAAAGTGCCCTTGCTCTTGCGGCAGGTCAGCGATGCACCATCCCGTAGCGACCTGGTCCCGCCACTAAGGGGACACCGAAAGTCATATCTGGAAGCCTCCCGGCAGTGGCACAGGGATGGCGGGTTGTATATGGGGGCGGAGATTGACTCGCGCCCTTTCCCTGCGCCAGCTGAGATGTGTATTGGTGACGGCGCCAATCAGTCCGGATGCTTGAAAGATCGGGTGCGGCAGTCCGGCTATTTTGATTACCTCTGGTATCTGGAGCAGTATCCCGACTTGCAGGGAACGGTAACCGATCTCTTTGATCATTTTTGGGATGTTGGAAGTGCAGAGGGCCGCGACCCCGGTCCGGGCTTCAGTACTTCCGGCTATTTTTACCGGTATCCTGCGGCCAAGGAAATTGGACTGCCCGCTCTTGGGCACTATATCTCTGTCGGTCGGTCGAGCGGCGTCGAGGCGCTGGCTGGTACAGAAGGCGTGCGCGAGTGGCGCTCAGATACGCCGACACTGGTAGTGTGTGCACACCAAGCCGGAGAGTATCTGTATGGGGCCGAGCGCAGTCTAGTGGATGTGTTGCGGGGGCTCTGCAAGCTTGGTGTCAACCTGGTGGCAGTTGTCCCCTGCGCGGTTAACCGAGAGTATCTTGAGGTACTTCGTGAGTACGTCCAGATACTTGAGGTGGTACCCTACCGGTGGTGGAATGCATCGCGAGGTTCCTGTCAGGAAACAGTTGACCATTTTTCGCGAATTCTTGTGCAGTACAGTGCGTCGGCGCTATACGCAAATACCCTGGTTCTGGACGAGCCCCTGCTGGCGGCGAGAGCATTGCATGTGCCTGCGGTGGTCCATGTCCGGGAGCTGCCCGCACAGGACGAGGCATTGTGTACAGCACTCGGAAGCGGTGCGCCGGAGCTGGTGCAACGCGTCAGGCAATTGGCCGATATTCTGGTCGTGAACTCGGCTTTTGTGGCGCAGTCGTTTAGTGCCGAGAGCGCGATTGTTGTACCCAATATCGTCGATGTGGATAGCTTCGCTGACTTGCCGCGGAGGTGTGGACCTGACGTGGAGTCCCGGGTAGTCAGGGTGGGGATGCTTAGCAGTAATCTTCCTAAAAAGGGGCTCGCCGATTTTGTAGCCGTGGCGGCCCGCCTTCAGCTATCTGGTGCCAAGTTAGAGTTTTGGCTATTTGGCCCGGACACTCAGCTGATCCGAGAGCTGCGGGAGAGGGTATCCGTGGGAGATTTACCAACAAATCTTGTGTTTGCCGGATATGTCGGCTCTCCCCAGGATGCCCTTGGTAGTCTTGATATTGTGGTTAATTTCTCCCGATTTCAGGAGTCATTCGGGCGAACGGTTCTGGAGGCAATGGCAGCCGGATTGCCTGTTGTTGCGTATGACTGGGGAGCGATCCCAGAACTGGTTGAAAATGGGGTAACGGGCTTCCTGGCACCCTACGGGAATGTTGACGTCGCTGCGGATTGTGTAATGACGCTGGTCGAGACAGAAAAACTTCGTCAACGAATGGGTGAGGCCGGTCGCCAGCGTGTGCAGGTTGCATTCGGTGAGGCGAATCTGGTGGCCAGTCTTCGACAGGTACTGGAGCAGTTGGCACCTGGGGTCGATTGAGAGTCTGTCAATGTTCGATCGCGATGGTTCAGTGTGCGACAACGGAATTATTGTTAACGGCGATCAGGTTGTTTTGAATTGTAATTCCGACCCAATGCAGTTTGAGGTCGCTGTGGTAGTGAAAATATGCGTGTTCTGATTTATGGCTTGAGCAAGTCGGGTACAACCTTCCTGGCGGCGATAGTGAAGGCGTCTTTGGAGCGTCGACTGGGAAAGGCGAGCGGTGAAGTCTTTGAACCCAAGGCCCTGTCAGAAGAGGGTGGCGAGCTTTGCTATCTCGATAAGGGCGGGAATTGCATGGCTGTTTCCACAGACACAGAAGTTGTCAAGACCTTGTTTGATTCCGGAGTTCCCCCGGAGCAGGTGCTGGAGCATCAGAAGTATTTCGACAAGAAAATTTTTATAACACGGGATCCTCGCGACCGTCTTCTGAGTCATTTGTTCTACAGGTGGAATGCATCGCACTCCCCCGATCCGGAGCGCTTTTCCCGTGTGCTGCGCCTGACCCTGCATAAGGAAAAGCATCCGCGAGATTTGCCGGTCTCTTTCCTGTTGCACCAGAATCCCGGAGCTTTTCAGGGGGTTCCCTACCGTATGAAGGCTGCCTACAGGGCTGTGACGGAATTCGTTGACGCAGCCGGAGATGATTGGCTGATATTCCGCTATGAGGATCTGGTCGATGGCAACCTGAGTCGCCTCGAAGAATATCTCGGTATGCCAGTCGCTACCAATGTATCTGTATCGTCGGGATTGAAACGCGTGGTGAGAACGAAGGCGCATGGAAATTGGAGGCGCTGGTTTACGGCAGAGGATGTTCAGTTTTTTCGGCCGATTTTCAAGCCTTATATGGAATCCATGGGCTACGACTTTGAGGACTGGGAGCTGGAGGAGTGTGAGTCACTCCCAGGTGAGCAGGGATCTCAGTACATGTTGAAGATGTTTTCTGCCCCGGCGTCCCAGGGGGTGGCACGGCAACTGGTACGCCTGTTCCGAAAGTGCGGGGAAAAGTTGGGGTTAGGATAACAATTGTCAATACCTAGAGCGGTTTCTTCGCTCGCGGGCAGACCAATTTTTTGAGGAGTGAATTGGGCTCAGTTCTGCCGAGTTTTGCTATACTCGGCGGTTTGCTCGATGTCGGCTTGTAGTCGTACATCGGCCCTGGGCCCTTGAAACGGGGGTTGTATTGAAAGCGCGGTCGGTCTACGGCTGCCGCGTGTGATTGGTCGCTAGAGAGGTAGTTTATGGGGGCTAAGCGTCCTAGATACATGGTCCCACATCTATCAAGATATAACCTGTTACCGCTGTTGAGCCCTGAATCTCCGTCTTCCACTGTCCAGCGTGATTCTGGCGAGGTTGTCTGCACCTCGGATACGAAATGTTCTGTTGTAGTAGCTGACGGCCTGCGTCTTGGTCGTGGCTGGTATATGGTCGAGCTGTTGGCCGAGTCCGAGCACAGCTATCTGGATGCAAGTTTTACGCTTGTTCGTGAGGACGGGCGTAAGGCGTTAAATCTCCGGCTTCCCACCCGTAGTGGACGTATTGCCAAGCGTCTGATTTGGTCTGCCAGAGGTGGGGAGCAACTGCTGTTCTCCCCGGCCGCCTGTGCGGGTAAATATCGCCTGAAGAAATTAAGCCTGATCAGAGTCTCTGCTGTCTTCGCACTGGACAGAATGAAAGTGCGATTGTCTCGCCGGTTGCTGACGGTACCTCAACGGATGGCTGACCGTTGGGTTCGCTACAATGCGACCTTTGCGCCGAATGGCGCCCGTGTTTCTTATCGGGACTGGATGGCGAACGTTGAGCCGAGGTTGCTCAAGATTCGGCAATTCGGGCTTGGGGCGAAACCGAAGCTTTCGCTATTGATTCCTGTGGGTGAGGGAGATACATCCCAGGCTGTCACGCGCTTGCTTACCTCTCTCAAAGATCAGACCTGGAGCCATTGGCGAGCCTGGCTATTCCTGCCGTCTTCCTTGTCGGTCGCTGACCGGGAATTCCTGCAATCCTTCGCGCGCTCGGATGAACGGGTGCAGGTGGAGAGTGTTGCAAATTGGCTCTCGGTTCTAGAGGCTGAGCCCAATAACTACCACCTGATTTGCCCCCCTAGAGCGCAATTGGCGTCCAGGGCGCTGGATACCCTGGTGCGAGCGGTTCAGCTTCGCCCTCATGCTCGTGTCTTTTATTCCGATGAAGATTGGTTGCACGAATCCGGTCGCCGGGTAGATCCGGTATTCAAGCCGGCCTGGAACCCAGAGCTGTTATTTTCTCAGAACTATATCGGAGAGTTTGTGGTTTACAGCCCCGGTGTACTTAAAAGTGCCGGGACGCCCAGCTTTGCCAGTGAATTGGCTTGGGATCTTGATCTTTTGCTGGCTGTTGTCGGATCTCTCGAGGATCCCGAGGCTGAGGTCGCACATGTTCCAAGGGTGCTTCTTCACCGTTTTGCCGCACCAGGCTCCCGTAGTTATGCGGAAAGTAGTCGGCGGGTCCTGGATAGTCGCTTTAAGCAAACAGGTATTCCGGGTGTAACGCTGGAAGTTCCAGACCATGCAGACGTGGTGAAGGTTACATGGCCGGTGCCGCAGCCGGAGCCTCTGGTTTCACTGCTGGTACCGACCAGAGACAAGCTCTCGGTACTTCGGTTATGTATAGACAGCATTCTGGAAAAAACCACGTATTCCAATTATGAAATCCTGATCCTCGACAACCAGAGCGAGGAAGCCGAGACGCTCGAGTATTTTGCACAGCTGGAATCCGTTCCGAATGTGCGGGTTCTGCCATTTAACGAGCCGTTCAATTATTCTGCGATCAACAATTTCGGAGCTCGGCATGCGCGGGGCGATATCATTGGCCTGATCAATAATGATGTTGAAGTCATTAGCCGGGAGTGGCTTTCCGAAATGGTTGGCCATGTGGTCAGGCCGGAAGTTGGCTGTGTTGGGGCCAAGCTTTGCTATGGCGATGGGCGCATACAGCACGCGGGCGTTGTGGTTGGGCTTGGTGGTCTTGCTGGACACATTCACAAGTTTCACCATCGCGGCTCCACTGGCTACATGAATAGACTGGTGAGTACCCAGAATTTTTCCGCTGTGACAGCAGCCTGCCTTCTGGTGCGCAAAAAAATATTCGAAGATGTTGGCGGTCTCAACGAAAAGGACCTGAAAGTAGCGTTCAACGACGTGGACTTCTGTCTGAAAGTTGGCCAGGCAGGATATCGCAATGTGTGGACGCCCTGGGCTGAGTTGTATCATCACGAATCTATCAGTCGTGGGATTGATAACACCAGAGAAAAACGTAACCGTTTTGACCGGGAGGCACGCTATTTGCGTGAGAAATGGGTGGAAAAACTAGGCCTGGATCCCTGTTACAGCCCGTTCCTGACTTACACCCGAGAAGACTTTTCTCTCGGCTTGAACGAGAGGCGGGATGTACCGCTGGTTCGATAGCCATTTGCTTTCTATTATGGGGCGTAGAGGGTTGGTTTGGACCAATACCGCGAAGTTAGCTGTGAGCGCCGCGATCTGGCAGACTGGAGAGCAAGCTTCATGTGGCTACGTCGCGCGGGGAATCGTATTTAAATATTGGCCTGTATAAAAATATTTTCTTTGTTCCGACTTACCGTCTGTGAATTCGTATGACTTTGATTCAGACCGTCGTTGCCGGCATTTTTGCCTTGGTAATTGCTGCACTTATATTTACCCGTTTTCGGCCGGCGTTGATTTTTGCTTCGGGGGCGGCAGTCTGCTTTGTAACCGGGCTGGTACCGGCGGAATCAGTGCTTCATAAGGCTGTAAACCCCGGTCTGGTCACTCTGGTCGCACTGATGCTTGTGTCCATAGGCTTGGAAAAGGCCCGATGGCTCCGAGTGATCTCTGATCGTTTAATCAACGGCTCTCTCAGGCTCAGCCTGTTACGTCTTGTCGGTGCAACAGCGGTAAGTTCTGCCTTTCTGAACAATACGGCGGTTGTCGCTGCCCTGGCGTCGACGGTCAAGAGCCAGCGACGGCATCCGGCGGGCAAGCTGCTGCTGCCGCTGTCCTATGCGGCTATTCTCGGGGGGACGCTTACTCTGATAGGCACGTCTACGAACCTGATCGTCAACAGCTTCGTGATTGATCGCGGGCAACCGGGATTGGGCTTCTTTTCATTTTTGCCGGTAGGGTTGGCCGCAGCGATAGTCGGTCTTGTTGTGTTGATGCTTTGCAACCACCTGTTGCCGCGGGGGCGAGGTGGTCAGGAGGTGGTTACCGAGTACTTGCTGGAAGCTGAGGTGACCGATGATTCCCCTCTGGATGGAAAAACGGTTGAGCAAAACGGACTGCGTCAGCTTGAAACCCTTTATCTGGTAGAGATCGTACGCGGCGGCCGCACGATTACGCCCGTGGCTCCCACTGAGATTATCAAGTCTGGCGACAAGTTAATATTCAGTGGCGATGTGCGCGATATGGGGCGGCTGCAGGATATTCCAGGACTGCATCATTTTGGTCTGGAAGATGAGAAGCTTGAGCTTGATCTGCTCGAGGTCGTCCTGACTCCCAGCTCCAGTATTCTGGGAGAGACCCTGAAAAGTAGCCAGTTTCGTACCCGATTTGATGCGGCAGTCGTAGCCATGCGCCGGGGTGGTGAGCGACTTTCAGGTAAGTTAGGGGAAATTGAACTGCGAGCAGGCGATGCCTTGCTGCTCGCTGTGGGGCCTGACTTCAAGCACCACCGGAATATTGATAAGAACTTTTACGTGGTAAGCGGCAATGGTGTGCAGCGGCAACTCTCGCGCCGGGACAGCTGGCTGCTGGCCATTGGTTTTACCACGGTAGTGGCAGGCGCCGCATTTGGTATTTTCCCGTTATTGAAAGGACTGGTTTTACTGCTGGGTGGAATGATCGGTCTCGGTATTGTGAGTACTACAGAATTGCAGCGCCGCTTCCCGTTCCAGATCTGGCTCATTATCGCCAGCGCGCTGGTGCTGGCGGACGCATTTTCCAGTAGTGGCCTTGCTACAGCACTGGCCGAGGGGCTCCGGGGTCTGGTACAGGGTGGTGGTCCCTATTTGGCGTTGATCGGGGTGTTTATTTTGACTTTGGCTCTGACGGAGTTGATGACAAATAATGCCGCTGCTGCGCTGGCCTTCCCCCTGGCTTGGAGTTTGGCTGAGAGTTTCGGCGTTAGTTGGACGCCTTTTGTGATGGCGGTGGCTTACGGAGCCAGTGCCAGTTTCCTTACGCCTTTCGGTTATCAGACCAATCTGATGGTGCAGAACCTTGGTGGGTACCACCTGAAAGACTTTATACGCGCTGGTCTGCCATTGACCATCGCATACTCCATAACCGTGTTGGTGATGTTGCCGCTGGTATTTCCTCTCTCTTAGAGAGTGGGAGAAGTCGAGGTGTCTGCTGCTTCCAATACCAGTAAGTAACTATGTTTTGAATCAGAATGAATGTTGAAGTTTTTTATCGTTTTTTTCCCGTATTCCGTTTGAAACTAAAAAAAATTTTGGGGTTAAGTATGACTGGCGAATTGGCAGAAGTTGTAAGTGTCCCTAAAACTATGGGTAAAACGGGGGTTAAAGATCTTGCGGAAGTGACCCGTCATACATTTGAAGGCGTTTTGTTAGATGAGTTCAATGAGGGTCTTTATACCACTGAAATTGATGGGTTTAATTACGACTTTTTTTGGAAACCAAAGAAAAGTACGCAGGATCGACTGTTTGTTCTTTTCTCCGGTGATGCACTGCGCAGCAAGAATGATCCGCCGGTCTTCCAGCGCTGGAGCTGGGCTGATCATTTTCCCGGGCACGTCGTCTATTTTTCTGATCCCTCTTTGTACCTTAGTCCAAAGTTGGGATTAGCTTGGTATGCAGGCACCAAGAACCATGATCCAATGGTTAACATTGCCGAGATCTTGGGGAAAATTTGCACACAACTCGACTTGGATTCCAATCAATTGGTTTCTTATGGCTCCAGTGGCGGCGGTTTTGCAGCTTTGCGACTGGGCTTGTTTCTGCCAGAGATATCTACTATTTGTATTAATCCTCAGGTAGATATCACCAAGTACGGGAAAAATCTTGTCGAGAGATATTTGAGAACTTGTTTGGAGCTTGAGGATAGAGCGGAAGCCCTGGAACTTTACCCGGACAGGATTAACCTTATCGAAAATATTGATAAGCTGGCCAAGAATCGGATTATATATGTTCAGAATGTTCTAGATGAGGACCACTATGAAATTCACTTCAAGTTATTCAGGGACGCGTTAACTACCAGTTCCGAATATAGTGACAAGCGATTTTCAGAGGTGTTTTTTTCTCACGGCGAAGGCCATAAGGCTGCGGAGACAACGGAGGCCTTCAATAAAGCAATATCCCTTTTATCCTAGCTCGCCAACAGAATTTTTATTCCTGCCGCATTAAGCGGAGAATTAGCTCCCTTTCATTCTGAAGGCTTTGCATTCTCCGCAAGCGGGATGATGATTTGTACCTAATAGAAGAATTATCAATTTGATAGCTCCTGATAAATCATTGATCGCGGAAGCCAAATCCTCATCTCTCGGTCGGTGGATCCTTGTGGAGGAAAATGCGAACCCGTCTTCCGATTACTTCGTGCTGCCCTACCTACAGTCCATGGGCCAAATCGTTGAGCGTCGCCAGTTTGTCGATCTTCCCGCCGCAGACCAGTTACATGGTACTAACGTACTGTTCGTTCGCTATATCCCTGCGGCTTGGCGTCGCCTGATCACCGTATGTCGTGATCAGCTCGCGGGGGTGTATTTCTTTATGGACGACGATCTGTTCAGCTGGCGGTCTTTTGCTCGTATGCCTTTGCGTTATCAATGGAAATTGTTGCGTTTTACTTGGCGACATCAGCGCTGGCTGCGCTCATTGGGGGCGAAACTGCTGGTTTCTACGTCTTATCTCCAAGAACGCTATGCACAGTGGCAACCACAACTACTTTCGCCGCAGGTACCGGAGGCATTGTTGTCATTGGTGCACCGAGATGATGAGACGGACATGCTAGATGGGCCGATTACGCTTTTCTACCATGGTTCCGCATCCCATGGGGCGGATCTGGAATGGTTACGGCCAGTCATTGCCGAGATACTGGAGCGTGACGAGCGGCTGGTATTTGAGGTGATTGGCGATAGCGCGGTCAATCGATTGTTTCGCGGAGTGCAGCGGGTACATGTACTGCACCCCATGAAGTGGCCCAGCTATCAGGCTTTGATCAAGCGTCCTGGCCGAACCATCGGACTCGCGCCACTGCTGGATACCCCGTTTAATCGCGCCCGCGCGCACACCAAGTTTCTGGATATCACCCTTTCTGGTGCCGTTGGAATTTACGCGCAGGGGCCAGTGTACGGATCTGCAGTTACGCATGAGAGCAATGGCCTGCTTTTGCCGATGGAGCAAGGTGCCTGGGTGGATGGGGTTTTGCGGCTTGCGAGAGACGGTGACCTCCGGACTCGCTTACTGGAAGAGGCGCGAAAGTGTCTGTAATCGGTTTCTGCTCGGGGGGGATGCGCCGGCTTCCTTATTTGAGTGTGCTTTTGGAGTCACCTTGCCGTTATTTCTGGCTGCGTCCGGGACGGGAGATTTCCAGGATCGTTGCCTGGGGCCGCAAACCCAGTGCAGATCGCGCGCGTCGAATTGCTCGTCGCGCTGGCTTGCCTCTGATCCAGATTGAGGATGGTTTTCTGCGGTCATATGGTCTGGGCGTAGACGGCGCGCCGCTGCATAGCCTTGCCGTAGATTACTCTGGTATTTATTACGACGCGACGACCCCG
Source organism: Microbulbifer bruguierae (assembly GCF_029869925.1). Taxonomy (NCBI): domain Bacteria; kingdom Pseudomonadati; phylum Pseudomonadota; class Gammaproteobacteria; order Cellvibrionales; family Microbulbiferaceae; genus Microbulbifer; species Microbulbifer bruguierae. Next base: position 4,099,562 of record NZ_CP118605.1, read on the forward strand.
AGTGACCTTGAATCCCTGATCATTGAATCGCATTTCTCTGACCGGGAACTTGTGCGAGCTGACCACTGTATGGGTCTGCTCCGACAATATCGCCTTTCCAAATACAGCCACGGGCCGGTAAGGGAAGTGGCCTGGCCAGATTCGCGGCCACGGGTACTGGTGGTGGACCAGACTTTTGGCGACGCTTCAGTCACCTATGGTGGTGCCGACGAGCAGGCGTTTTTGGCCATGCTCGACCGTGCGGTTCGTGATAACCCGACCGCCGAAGTTGTTGTTAAGGTTCATCCTGATGTGATTGCTGGCAAGAAGCGGGGCTATTTGCTGGAGGCAGCGGAGAGATACAATTGTAGGCTCTGGTCTGAGGATATCTGCACCTGGTCGTTGTTGCATGCCGTGGAGCGCGTTTATGTGGTCACCAGTCAGATGGGGTTCGACGCACTTCTCGCGGGCAAGCCGGTGCATTGTTTCGGCTTGCCGTTTTATGCGGGCTGGGGGCTGACCGAGGATAGGCAAACCTGTCCGCGTCGAGGGCATAGCCGGACCCTACAGCAAGTATTTGCTGCGGCATATTTGCGTTACTGCCGGTATGTAAATCCTTATACCGGGCAGCGTTGCGAACTCGAAGACACGATGCGTCTGATTGCGGAGCAGAAAGTTCAGTATCAACGGTTGCAAGGCAACTGGCTGGCTCTTGGGTTTTCACCGTGGAAGCGCAGATTTGTGCCTGACTTTTTGGGGCGGCCTTCAGGTATGGCGTTCGCCGAGCGAAGTAAAAAGGCGCTTGAAGGCCGCGCGAGTGACTCTCAGGTCGCTGTCTGGGCGAGTAGCCTTCCCGGGGCCATCGCAGAAACCTGCAAGAAAAAAAGGTTGCGGTTGTGGCGTCTGGAAGATGGTTTTTTGCGATCGGTGGGACTTGGGTCCGATTTGGTGCGTCCACTTTCGCTAGTATTGGATGCCGGTGGTATTTATTACGATGCGACCTCGCGTTCTGATCTGGAGAAGATCCTCAGTGAAGTGGAATTCTGCCCGGATTTGTTGGATCGAGCGGGGCGGCTACGCGATCAGCTGGTCGAGCAGCAGCTAAGCAAGTACAACGTTGGTACCCAGGCGGAAGGGCGGGCTCTCACGCTACCTGGAGACAGGGTCACCATACTGGTGCCGGGCCAGGTGGAGTCGGACGCGTCTATTGCCCATGGATCACCATGGCTAAAAACCAATCGCCAGTTGCTGGTAGAAGTGCGTCGAGCAAACCCCGAGGCATACGTGATTTACAAGCCACACCCGGATGTGCTGGCTGGCGGGCGTGTTGGCGCACTGGAGGAAAAAGCGGACGGATTGTTCGATTGCCTGGTGACCGAGTTGCCGATGCCGGTGCTGCTGGAGCAGGTGGATGAAGTGCATACGTTGTGCTCGCTCACTGGTTTCGAGGCTCTGTTACGTGGGGTAAAGGTCGTTACTTACGGCCTGCCGTTTTATGCGGGGTGGGGTCTTACGGATGACCGCCTGTTAGGGCGTAGTGGAGAGCGTGGACCGGAGGCGCTGCAGGAACTGGCTGCTGTTGGTCGTTGTCGCAAGAAACGGGGCAGGAAGTTGTCACTGAGCGAGTTAGTTGCTGCGACGTTGATTCTGTACCCGACCTATGTAGACCCGCAAAGCGGGGATATTGTGGATGTTGAGACCGCGGTAGGAATACTGCGGGGGCAGCGAGAGGCCTTGGTTAAAGCGCGAAGCGCGGCAGGATGGCGCCGATCCATGTACCGGGTGGTGCGGAATCGGTTTTTCAGGAAGTAGTTGTTTGGTCTTGGAGTGTTGGGCACGCGGTGCTTTGCCCAACCTATAAGACTTCTTTTGTGGGAGCCTGCCTACAGGCGAACCTTTCCAGGTTCCAATTTATTCGCTTGCAGGCAAGGTCCTACCGGGCAGCAGTTAGCCCTTCATCATCGCATCATCCCTGACTTAGTCCGGGATCCATGTATAGATGCTCCTCAGTGCTGAATATCGGCACGTGTCCGTATAGCGGGGATTTGCAGTTTCGGGCTTGAAGAAAGTTTAGCGATCGAGATTTGTGTGAATTCCAGATTTTTCAAAAAAATCTACCTGTTACCTCAGTGGCTGCTTGAGTTGCTGTCCTGGGGTAAGAGCTTCAAGAACAACCCGATTATTGGCTGCTACTGGCTGAATCTCTGTGGCTTGCATGTTATCCGGGTGGTGCTTGCGCATCTGTTATTTCGCTTTCGCCTTTCACTGCTGTCTCCGCTGGTACCGGCGGAGGACCGTGCTCAGTTTGTTCGGCAGGGCTATATACTCAAGCACAACTTCTTGCCTGAAGACGAATTTCAGGAGCTGGCCCGTGAATTGCAACAATTTTATGGTGAAATACGGCAAACCGTAGAGGGGACGACTCTCACCCAGCGGGCATTTATGACCGGACCAGTACGCACAAAATTGCCCGCGATGCGGGCATTTGCGGAAATGCCGGCGCTGGACAAGCTGATGCGCTACTGCTCTTCCAAAAATCGGCCGCCGCTCTTTTATGTAGAGAACCTGTGTAATCGGGCCAATGTAACGCCCAGAGCAGATCCGCAGCGGGATATGCATGCGGATACTTTCCACCCCTGTGTGAAAGGCTGGTTATACCTGGATGATGTGGATGATTCCAATGGGCCCTTTATTTATGCACCGGGTTCCCACCGTCTCAGTTGGCGGAGATTAAAGTGGGAATATCGGCAGAGCCTTGAAGCCTGTAAGCTCGGAGACGAAAGGCAGCCAGGGCGTTATTGGGATGGATCATTCCGAGTGAGTGAGACCGACTTGGCAGAAATGGGGTTTGCACCGAAAAAATTCTGCGTGCCCAGGAACACTCTGGTCGTGGCCAATGTCCATGGATTTCATCGGCGCGGTGAAGCGATCGATAAATCCTACCGGATGACGGTTTGGATGCAGGCTCGGGATAACCCGTTCAATCCACTGTTTACTTTTTGGCCAAAGCCAACGGCCAGAGTATTTGAATCTGTCTGGGAGCGTGTTTTGGCGCGATTGGATGGGCCGAGAATGGCCAGTGGTGAACAGCACAAGTTTGGCGGGAAATTCACCAGAACGTGAGGGGCGCCTCAAAATAGGGCGCGACAGGGTCGCGCAAAATGTGTAAAATTTTGCGTCATTTTTGCACAGTTTGTCGCAATTGGTCGTTTGGGGGCCTGGGATCTATTTTTGCCTGCATCGTTTTGGGGCTGGCATTTATTAATTGACAAGAATATCAGGTAGGTCCCGGGGGAGCGGCTGATATAGCGCTATGGGGCTATGTGGGGGAGCATGTCTGGGGTCTTGTTTTTACAGGGGCCGCTTGGGCCATTTTTTGCCCGTTGCGCGCGCCAATTGTCTGCACAGGGTACAAAAACCCACAAAATAAATTTCAACGGTGGCGACCGCGTCTTCGGCTGGGCGGATGAAATGGTGGATTACTCCGGTGGCCCGGCTGGCTGGCCTGAGTATCTGTACGGTTATATCCGCCGGAATGGGATTCGCACGGTCGTTGTCTACGGGGATTGTCGCTTCTATCATCGCGAAGCCCGTGCGGTGTGTGATGAGTTGGGCATTAAGTTCTGGGCCTTTGAAGAGGGATACCTGCGGCCGGATTTCGTGACCATGGAGTCTGATGGCGTCAACGCATTTTCCCCCCTGGACTGGTCGCAACGGGCCGTCAAGGCCTATCGTCCAAGAGGCCGTAAGTCTTCGTTGCATGTAGGGCCAACTTTTTGGCAGCGGGCGGTGTATGCCAGCCTTTATTACATGGTTACTTGCCTCACCAGCAGGCACTTCCCTTCGTACCTTCACCATCGTCCCAGGTCCTGTTGGCAGGAGGCTGGTTGTTGGCTGCGCAGTCTTTACCGCAAGGGCTTGTACAAAATTACCCAGCGTAATTACACCGAGTCTCTGGTGCAAAACCACAGTGGGGAGTACTTCCTCTACCCACTGCAAACGGCAGATGATTTTCAGATCCGTGAACACTCGGATTTTGCGTCAATCGAAGAATCTATCCAGCAGGTAATGGCCTCCTTCACAGCGAACGCACAGGCTCATGAATTGCTGGTAATCAAGCATCATCCGATGGATCGCGGTTTTTGCCACTATGGGCGATTGATCCGCAAGCTTGCCCATGACCTCAAAATAAGTGGGCGTGTGGTCTATTGCCATGATCTGCACTTGCCGACCCTACTGGACCACGCCAAGGGCGTAGTTACGATTAACAGCACGGTTGGTATTTCTTCACTGCTTCACCGGGTGCCGACCGTTACTCTTGGGCGCGCGATGTACGACATGCCGGAAATGACCCATCAGGGCGAGCTGGATACATTCTGGCAGCAGCCGACACCGGTCAATAGTGCCCTGTTCAATGCTTTTCGGACTTATCTTTACGAGCGGACCCAGCTGGACGGTAGTTTTTACAAACTCATGGATGAAACGGTCGAGGCTGCGGTGCGACGTATTGTGATTGCTACAAAAGTCGCGGAAGCTTCTGCGTTCGAGTCTGCCGAAGAGCGTAAAGAGGATTATCTCGCGGCTTAACGTGGCTATTCAGCGTGTAACCCCCTCTCCCTGGATATCACTGCAATTGGTCAGTTGGTATATATCTTGCGATTAATTTTAGTGGGCAGCTTTTTTGTGCTGGGTCATTTGGGCTGTATTTAGGTTGTGCCTACGCATCCTTGAATTGTCATAAATTACTGCTAAAGTGTGAAGCCAGTCACACAGTGATAAGCGCTTGTGCTGGGTGAAAAATGACCACAAAAGTATTGAAGAATTTTATTGTGAGTACTTGGGGTAATCCAATAAGCCCGGTATAACCGGGGCCGTCCTGGGGATTAAGGCAAGCCTGCAAGGCGCATCAAAGGAATTGAATTTGTCCAAAAAGTGATCAACGTCGCTTGGGGCAGAGAGGCTTGGTAAAAGAGTAGAGGTACCCGGTTTATCCGGTAGCGGTTAACACTGCGTATCTTGCAGTTTCTCACCTGTTTTCCTTTCTACTGCATTTGCCTGCTTTGTTGCGGTTTGTGTTGGTTGGTACTCGTACTCTGCCGAATCAGTTTTAGCGTTAATAGGAAAGAAGAAAATGCAAAGTGTTAAAAAGGCAGTAATTCCTGTCGCGGGCTTGGGTACCCGCATGCTCCCGGCCACTAAAGCTATCCCTAAAGAAATGCTGCCGATTGTGGACAAGCCGCTGATCCAGTATGTGGTCAACGAGGCGGTTGCCGCAGGAATCAAGGAAATCGTACTCGTGACTCACGCGAGTAAAAACGCCATTGAAAACCACTTTGATACTTCCTTCGAACTGGAAGCCCAGCTGGAAAACCGCCTGAAGCGCCAGTTGCTCGAAGAAGTGCGTTCTATCGTCCCCAAAGATGTAACCGTGATTTCTGTGCGTCAGGCCGAGGCTAAAGGTCTGGGGCATGCAATCAGCTGCGCGCGCCCGGTTGTAGGGGATAACGCGTTTGCTGTTCTTCTACCGGATGTGCTTATCGACAAGTACGCTGCCGACCTGAGTGTCAGTAATCTGGCGGATATGGTGAAAAACTTTGAGTCCACTGAGGCCAGCCAGATCATGGTGGAGCCGGTAGAGTGGAGCCAGGTTAGTAAATACGGTGTAGTCGATTGTCTTGGCGCCGACCTGCAAGTTGGTGGCACAGCCAAGATCGATGGCATGGTGGAAAAGCCGGAAGTCGACGCTGCGCCCTCCAATATGGCCGTAGTAGGGCGCTATGTCCTGTCTGCAGAAATCTGGAACCTGCTGGAAAACACCATGCCTGGTGCCGGTGGTGAAATTCAGTTGACCGATGCCATCGATAAGTTACTCAAAAAGCAGACCGTAGAAGCGTACCGCATCGTAGGCCATAGCCATGATTGCGGTAACAAGTTCGGTTATATGAAAGCTCAATTTGAATACGGCATGCATCACAATGAAATTGGCAGTGACCTGAAAGAATTTCTCCAGATCCAAAGCTCTAAAACTGCGGTAGTTGCATAACGGGATTCGTATTTGCGCGAGTCTGTTAGCTGGCGAATAGCTGTGACCTTGTCCATTCGCCACACTCAACTAAATTCTTTGTAGGTGCCTGCCTGGGGGCAGGTTCCTGCAAAGTGTCGTAATCCAGGTTCGGCTTGTTGGGCACGCTGCGCTTTGCCCAACCTGCGTAGCTACGTTGTAGTGGCACACTTCCATGTAGGTTGGGCAAAGAAGCGAAGCGACGCGCCCAACAGTTAGGGCTCCTATTCATCTCGCTGGCAACGTCCGCTCAAAAATTAAACTGGCACTCTTGCGCCAAACTGGTAGACTGCGCGCCTCTTGTCCCTGCCCAAAGTGCGGCCCCGAAGGGGACATTAGTCATCATGGGTAGCAGACCTCCTCGCCACAGGCCCCTGTCTTTGAGTTGAATGAGCTTGAAATAGCGGTGCTATTAATAGGCTTCTTCGCCTTGCCCAGCAATTTTCGATCGTGCGCTATGGTTACCTCATTGGGTCCTATTGGGTTCATGGTACCGATGCTCCGGTCCGGCTCTCTATATATTCAAGTGATTTCAAAATGACCGACAATTCAATGCCAACTGGTTTTGACCAGCTGGGCCTGCCTACTGAAATTCTCGACGCTGTTACCAAGCTGGGATACGAAACTCCGTCTCCCATCCAGGCGATGACTATTCCGTCACTGCTGGAAGGGCGCGATGTACTGGGTCAGGCGCAAACCGGTACCGGCAAGACCGCGGCCTTTGCGCTGCCGCTGCTGGCGAACCTGGATCTGAAAAGCAAGCGCCCCCAGGCACTGGTACTGGCGCCGACTCGCGAGCTGGCCATTCAGGTGGCCGAGGCCTGCCAGTCTTATGCCGCCAATCTCAAAGGCTTTCACGTTGCACCTATCTATGGCGGTGCTGACTACCGCGGCCAGATCCAGCAGCTCAAGCGCGGCGTGCAGCTGATCGTGGGTACCCCGGGCCGGGTGATGGACCATATGCGCAAGGGCACCCTGGATCTGTCTAACCTGAAGACTCTGGTGCTGGACGAAGCCGACGAAATGCTGCGCATGGGCTTTATCGATGACGTGCAGTGGGTGCTGGAACAGATTCCGGAAGAGCGCCAGATTGCCCTCTTCTCCGCCACCATGCCCCGCGAAATCGCGCGTATTGCCCGCGATCACTTGCGTGACCCGGTGGACGTAAAGATCAAGGTCAAAACCGAGACCGCCGAAACCATCCGCCAGCGTTACTGGCCGGTGGGTGGTCTGCACAAGATGGACGCACTCACCCGGATTCTCGAAGCCGAGCCGGTGGACGCCACTATCATTTTCGTGCGCACCAAAAACGCGACTGTCGAGATTGCCGACAAGCTTGCCGCGCGCGGTTTCGCCAGCGCTGCCCTGAACGGGGACATGGCGCAGGGGATGCGTGAGCAGGTGATTGAAAAGCTCAAGGCGGGCAAGCTGGATATCGTTGTGGCGACGGACGTTGCGGCGCGTGGCCTGGATGTGAAGCGTATCAGTCACGTGATCAACTACGACATTCCCTACGACACCGAAGCCTACATCCACCGTATTGGCCGTACCGGTCGTGCCGGGCGCGAGGGTGATGCGATCCTGTTCGTCGCACCCCGCGAGCAGCGTATGCTCCGCACCATCGAGCGCGCCACCAAGAAGCCGATCGAGCGTCTCGATCTGCCGACGGCGGCTGCGGTGAATGCTTCCCGTATGGAAAAATTCCAGCAGAAAATTACTTACACCCTGGCTGGCCGCCGTGATCTGGCACCGTTCCGCGATCTGGTGGATCAGTACTTGTCTGCTAACGATGTGGACCCCCTGGATGTAGCTGCCGCTCTGGCCGCGATGGCTCAGGGTGACCAGCCGTTGCTGCTGGACGAGCGCGAGCCCGCGCCTCGCGAGCGCAAGCGTCGCGATTCCGACGATGACTTTGATAGCCGCAAGCGCAACAAGCGTGAAAAGCGCGAAGGGTTCGACAAGGACAGCCGCAAGATTCCGGGGCCGGATGAGGGCAAGGAACGTTACCGCATCGAAGTGGGACGTGAGCACGGCGTACGTCCGGGCAGTGTGGTTGGCGCTATCGCCAATGAGGTGGATCTGGATAGCTCCTACATCGGGCGTATCGAGATTTATCCGGACTACACCACCGTGGATTTGCCTGAAGGGATGCCGAAGGAGATTTTCACTCATCTGAAAAAGGTGCGAGTGAATGGCCGTCCGATGAATATTACCCGTTTTGAGGAAGAGGCTGGAACGGGCAGCAAGCCGAAGTTTGCTCCTAAAAAACGCAAGCCGAAGATGCCGCGGGATTGATCATCCCGAATGAAAAAAGCCGCCCCATTGGGCGGCTTTTTTTTACTTTTTTTCCCGGTAGTTGAGCGGCGTGCCCAACACTCCTTACGATTTACGTCACGTTTTATTTCACTTTCCCAAACGGCAACATCTGCCGCAGCGTGTTGTCCTTGGTGAACAGGTGATGCCACAGCGCACCGCCGATATGCAGTACCAGCAACACCAGCAGCGCATTCCACAAAAATTCCTTGTGTATAAAACCGAGCTGCTTGGCGAGGTCGACATTTTTTGTCACGAAGGAGGGCAATTCGAACAGCCAGAACAAGGTGGTGTCTCTTCCGGCAAACTGACGCATCAGTAGGCCGGTCAGGGGCATGCCAATGATGATGACGTACATCAGGCTCTGTACCAGCAACGAAATCGGTTTCTGGAAGCCACTGCCATACAGGGTCGGGCGGCCGTGGGTCGCGCGCCAGTAAAGGCGCAGCAGGCCGAGGAAAAGTACCGAGAAACCGAGAGAGAAGTGCAACACCATCCACCAGCCGCGCATCGGGTCGTCCCGCTCGTAAAACTCGTGCAGCTCGACGGAGCCCCAGGCGAAAAGAATAAAGAAGGCGATGGTCCAGTGCAGCGTTTTGATGGCTGGACTCCAGCTGTTGGGGGTAGAAGCCATGGTAGTTCCCTAGTGTTCCTTATTGGTTATTTTTGACAGCCGTGCGGGGTATCAGCCGGCTGCGCGTACACCGTTCAATGTATTAAAACAGGTGGTTCGTGCGGTTTCGAAAAAATCTCGCAGAAATGCCTGTTCCAGCATTTCTTCCCGCACCGCGGCGTAGAGTGTACTCCAGAGACCGTTTTTTCCCAGTCTAAGTTGATTCACCAGTCCTTTCTGTAAATATTCGTAAAGCGCCCAGTTTGGCAGTGCACAGACGCCTCGGCCGCTGACGACCAGCTGCACCATCATAACCGTCAGCTCTACGGTTCGCACCGCGGCCGGTTCGATGCCGGCCGGCTCCAGAAAGTGCTGGAAAATATCCAGCCGCTCCCGCTCCACCGGGTAAGTGATCTGTACTTCATTGGTGAGGTCTTCCGGGCTTACCCATTTCCGTTCCGCCAGTGCGTGTTTGCGGCTGACCGCCAGGCACATTTCAAAGCTGAACAGCGGCTCGTAATGCACCCCCTTCAACGAAGGATCGGGATTGCTGGTAACCACCAGATCCAGGTCACCGCGCATCAGTGCGGGCAGGGGGGCGAAGTGGAAGCCACTGGAGAGGTCCAGTTCCACCTCGGGCCAGTCGTCGCGATAGGCATCAAGGGTGGGCATCAGCCACTGGTAACAGCTGTGACACTCGATCGCAATGTTCAATCGCCCGGCCTGCCCGGACGCCAACCGCGCAATATCCCGTTGCGCGACGGCTACCCTTGGCAACACATCATCCGCCAGTTGCAGCAATCGCAGGCCCGCACTGGTAAAGCGCAAGGGGCGCGACTTGCGTATGAACAGCGCTTGCCCGTGGCGGTCTTCCATTTCCCGGAACAGGTGGGAAAGGGCGGACTGGGTTAGGTGCAGGCGTTCCGCCGCACGCACCATGCTGCCGGTCTCGCGCAGGGTGGTAAGCGTTTTCAGGTGCCTCAGTTCGATCATGTTTAGATTTTTTCATGTTTTTAGCAAAAAATATGAAATTGATTGAATATGATCCCGGCTGCAGAATCAACTCCGAATTTAGGGGTGCTCGTCATGCCGGCGTCCAGCGCTCCCCCGCAGATAAATCATCAACGGAAGTAAGAAGGGACAACAAATGGCTCAAACACATATCCTCGGCTACCCACGTATCGGTGCCCGGCGTGAGCTGAAAAGGGCACAGGAAGCCTACTGGAAAGGCAGTATCGACCAGCAGGCACTGCTGGCGGTTGGCTCGCAGGTGCGCAGCCAGAACTGGCGGGCCCAGCAAAGTGCGGGATTGGCGCTGACCACTGTGGGGGACTTTGCCTGGTACGACCAGGTACTCAACCACTCCTTGTTGTTCGGTGTGGTGCCAGAGCGCTTTGCCAGGGGAGCGGCAGACAACAAGCTGGACCAGTACTTCCGGCTGGCCCGTGGCCGAGCCCCCTCCGGTGAGCCGGTGGCAGCGAGCGCCATGACCAAATGGTTTGATACCAATTACCACTACCTGGTACCGGAATTTACTGCCGATCAGGAGTTCACCCTTGACCCGGAATGGCTGCTGGCAGAGGTGCGGGAAGCGCAACAGCTGGGTCACAACGTCAAGCCGGTGATCATTGGCCCGCTGACATACCTGTGGTTGGGGCGGGGAGTGGATAATGCTCTGAGCCTGCTGCCCAGACTGCTGCCCCGTTACCAGGAATTACTGGCGAAGCTGGCAAGCGCAGCTGCGCAGTGGGTGCAGATCGACGAGCCGATTCTGGGGCTGGATCTGCCCGTCCAGTGGCGCGACGCATTCGCGCCCACATATGAGGTGCTCGGCAAAGCCTCGGGCAGCAAGTTACTACTGGCGACCTATTTTTCTCCCCTGCGGGAAAACCTGCCGTTGGCGTTCGACCTGCCGGTGGATGGTGTGCATATTGATGCGGTGCGGGCGCCGGCAGAACTGGTGCCTGCGGTAAAAGCGCTGCGCGACAACCAGGTACTCTCCGTTGGTGTAATTAACGGCCGCAATGTATGGCGAACGGATCTCGCGCGCTGGCAACAGCAGTTGCAGCCAGTGGCGGAAAAGCTCGGCGACCGCCTGTGGCTTTCTGCCAGCTGCTCGTTGTTGCATACGCCGGTTGATCTGGAAACCGAAACCACATTGCCGGCAGCGCAAAAAACCAGGCTCGCCTACAGCCGTCAGAAGCTGACCGAACTGGGTAGCCTGCAGCAGGCGTTGCAGCCGGGTGCCGGGCGACTGGAGGCGGTTACGGCTACCGAGAGCCGCCCGCAGGCCGAGATTGTGGCGGAGCTTGCCGATACCTGGCGCGCGCAGAAATATCCGGAGCGGGCCGAAGTGCAGAAACACCGTTGGCAGTTGCCGCCGTTGCCGACAACCACCATAGGCTCTTTCCCGCAGACCGATGTATTGCGCTTGGTGCGCAAGCAGTTTCGCAATCGGGAAATTTCTGCGCAGGACTACCACGATCATCTGCGCGCGGAAATTGCCGAGGCCATTCGTCGCCAGGAAATTCTGGGGCTGGATGTACTGGTTCACGGCGAAGCCGAGCGCAACGATATGGTGGAGTATTTTGGCGAACAACTGGACGGATTTATCCATACCGGTAATGGCTGGGTGCAGAGCTATGGATCCCGGTGTGTGAAACCGCCGATTATTGCCGGCGATATTTCCCGTCCAAATCCGATGACGGTGCAGTGGAGTCAGTATGCACAGAGCCTGAGTAAGAAGCCGGTAAAAGGTATGCTCACTGGCCCGGTAACCATCCTGAACTGGTCTTTCCCACGGGAAGATATTCCCCGCGCGGAAAGCTGTTTACAGATTGCCCGGGCGCTGCGTCAGGAAGTGCAGGATCTGGAAGCGGCGGGTATTGGCATCATCCAGATCGACGAGCCGGCTCTGCGCGAAGGGGTACCGCTGCGGGAATCCGAGCACCGGGAATATTTCGATTGGGCGGTGGGTTGTTTCCGTTATTGCTGCAGTGAAGTTCAGGCGGAAACCCAGATCCACACGCACATGTGCTATTCCAACTTCAACGCGATCCTGGATGCGATTGTGGCGCTGGATGCAGATGTGATCACCATCGAGTCTGCGCGATCGGATTTGCGTTTGCTGCAGGCGTTTGCCGGAGGTTCCGCGTTAGACAATCAGGGCGGCTATCCGAATGAAATAGGTCCGGGAATTTACGATATCCACTCGCCCAATGTGCCGGAGCGCCCGGAGTTGGTAAGCCGTCTGCGGCAGTTGCTGGAGGTGATTCCGCAGGAAAAATTGTGGGTGAACCCGGATTGTGGCTTGAAGACCCGTAGCTGGTCGGAAGTGGGGGCGGCGCTGTTGAATATGGTGGAAGCCACCCGCACCGTGCGCGCCGAAATCGCGTGATACCTCTCGATTACTGATACCCCTCGAATCGTAGGAGCCTGCCTGCAGGCGAACCGTCCGCAGCTCCGGACATGTTCGCCTGTGGGCAGGCTCCTGCAGGGCGGTTCACAATTTTTTAATAGCAATCCCGCGTCATGTTCTCAATGCTATCTGCATGCACGATGACGTTGTCTTCAATGCGCACGCCACCGAACGGGCGCAGCTTTTCCACCTTGTCCCAGTTCACTTCATCCGCGAGCTGGGATTCTTTCAGGTCTGCCAGCAAGCTCTCGATGAAGTAGAGGCCGGGTTCGATGGTGAAAACCTGGTTTTCTTCAATCGTGCGGGTGGTGCGCAGGAAGGGGTATTCCGCCGGTGGCGGTATCTTGCCACCTTCTGGCCCTGTCTGGTGGCCACCGACATCGTGTACCTGCAGGCCGAGGAAATGGCCGAGGCCATGGGGCATGAAGGTGTTGGTGAGGCCGGACTCTACGGCGCTTTCCGGGGCGGTTTTGATGATCCCGAATTGCTGCAACAGCTGGCCAATCTTGAGGTGGCACTCGCGGTGGAGGTCCACGTAGGAGGTGCCCGGCTTCAGCCCCGCTACCAGTTGCTGTTCTTTCTCGTCCATTGCCGCAACCAGCTCTGCGAATACTCCGTCGCGGTAGGCATAGGTGCGGGTGATATCTGCCGCGTAGCCGTTGCAGTCTGCGCCGGCGTCGATCAGGAAGCTGCGGCGCTCGCTTTCCGGCAGTGGCTCGGTGCCGAGGTGCGTGTAGTGCAGAATTGCACCGTGCTCGTTCAGACCTACGATATTGCCGTAGGGTAGGCGACCTTCACCCTGGCCGGCGGCCTTCATATAGGCGAGGTTGATTTCAAACTCACACGCCCCCGCACGGAAGGCGTCTTCCGCGGCGTTGTGCGCGCGCACGGCGATGCGGTTGGCTTCCCGCAGGCAGGCGAATTCGTACGGCGTCTTGTAGGCCCGGGCCCAGTGCAGGCGATCGATCAGATGCTGCGGGTTGCGCTCGCCGATGTCCCAGCCTTCCAGTTTGCCGGTTTCACCAATAAACGCAGCGTTTTCTCCGCTCAGAAATACTTTTGCTTCATCGGGCTTGGCCAGAAGCTCGATATCGTATTCGTCGCTCCAGAAGGTCTGGGGGGCCGGCGGCACATAGTGCCAGAAATCCACCGGGCGATAGAACAGCAGCTTGGGCTTTTGCCCGCGGCGATAGATCACCCAGCTGTGCGGGTTGTCGGTAATCGGTACCAAGGCCTTGAACTGGGGGTTGACCCGGAACGGGTAGTAATTGTCATCCAGAAACTGCACCGAGGGCGCGCCACTGAAAACGTTAAGGGTCTCGAAACCGCACTGTTCGAGAATCTCATCGTAGCGCTTGCGCAGTGTGGCCAGGTGCTCGCCGAAGAGTTGCTTGTCCATAAATGTTCCGGTTTTCTCCCCAAAATGATCGATTAATAACCTGCGAGGCAGGTGCACGAATGCACATAGTGTATAGTCAGCAGTCTGAATAATTAGTCTGATTTTTGCCCATGGAAAAGAAGATACTGCTAACGGACTGCCCGGATGCCAAAGGGCTGATCGCCAAGATCACCAACATCTGTTACAAGCACCAGTTGAACGTCACCAAGAACGACGAGTTCGTCGACCGCGCCCAGGGACGCTTCTTTATGCGCACGGCGCTGGAGGGGAATTTCAACGATACCACGCTGCTGGAAGACCTGGATCTGGCACTGCCAACCGGGGCCGTGCGCAAGCTGGTGGCCAGCGGCCGCAAGCGCGTGGTACTGATGGTCACCAAGGAGTCGCACTGCCTGGGTGATATTCTGATGAAGTGTTATTCCGGGGCGCTGGATGTGGAGATCGCAGCGGTGATCGGCAACCACAACAACTTGCAGTCACTGGTGGAAAAATTTGATATTCCTTTTTACTGGCTGCCAGCGGAGGACCTGGAACGCACGCAGCACGAAGAGCAGGTCGCCGAACTGGTGGACAGCTTCCAGCCGGACTATCTGATTCTCGCCAAATATATGCGAGTGCTCACTCCCGAGTTTGTGGCCCACTATAAAAACCGCATCATCAATATCCATCATTCATTTTTGCCCGCATTTATCGGCGCCAAGCCCTATCAGCAGGCTTTCGAGCGGGGCGTTAAGATCATCGGTGCCACTGCGCATTTTGTTACCGATGACCTTGATGAAGGGCCGATCATCGAGCAGGACGTGATTCATGTGGACCACGGTTATTCCGCGGAATCCATGGCCAGCGCCGGGCGCGATGTGGAAAAGCAGGTGCTGAGTCGCGCGCTGCAGCTGGTTCTGGAAGAGCGGGTGTTTATCCACGGCAACCGTACCGTGGTATTTAAATAACCCGGTTACCCGCACTAGACTGTAGGAGCTTGCTTGCAGGCGAATGCCCCAGCGCTCGGTACTGTTCGCCTGCAGGCAGGCTCCTGCGGAACTAAACCGGCCCAAGTATTGTGACCGTCGGATCCCGGCTCGGGGTCGGGGTGACAAAATAAGAAGCTACAAGAAGCTACAAAAGGGGAATGAATGTTTATCCGTTATATCGCCACCATTTCTGCTTTATTGGCTCTGACAGGCTGTGCCAGTAAACCATCTGCCCCAAACCCCGGACTGAAAGAATCCTTCCACACCGAAATTTCTGCCAATGGATCCAAGCGCTTTACCTATTCACTGGAATCGGCAATACCGGCCATTCCCGGGCCATTTACCGAGCGCCCGTCAATGGGGGGCAATATGCCGAGCGGTGTCGGAATGGCTCACGGGCAGCGGCGGCAGATGCTGGATTTCGATCACGCGCTGGATTTGAAACTGAAGGAGACGCGCTTTTGCCGGGATGGTTATTTCGTCATTGACCGGGTTGTCTCGCGGCAGGGTGGGGAGGTGCGTGGCGAGTGTCGTGATGCGCTGAGCCGGGAGTGATTGGCTTTTGCGATTTGTGTTTCCCTTTCCAGTCAACGTGCAATCGCTACAGGCAATTTGATTTACTTGTTGGCAACAGCAGCGCTATGGCGGCTCCCTCTTGATATGATGTCGCCGGTAATCTGTTTCGTGTTTCTCTGCGTAAACTAGTCATTCCGCGCAGCTGATCTTCTGCGTCTCTTATCCTCATATTACTCTCAGGTGTTTTCGGAGAATCCAGTCATGCTCTCTCAATACAATCTTTCGATTGTTTTCGTTTCTTATGTCATTTCTGTTTTGGGATCTTTCGCAGCACTACAGCTGGTGACGGCGATCCCGGCAGCGGCGACCCGGGCGCAGCGGCGCACCGCGATACTTTGCGCCGGGCTGGCACTGGGCGGTGGTGCCATCTGGTCGATGCACTTTGTGGGTATGCTGGCACTGCAGACGGAAATGAGAATGGCCTATGACGTCTGGGGTACAGCGGTGTCTCTGGTGATTGCGATTGCGGCTTGCACCTTCGGTATGTGGGTTTGCGGTTCAGGCCGATTCAGTATCGATCGCCTGTTGCCCGCCGCGGTGTTTATGGGAGCCGGTGTCGCTGGTATGCACTACTACGGAATGGCTGCCATGCTGATGCCGGCGGAAGTCAGTTACAACCTGAATATTATCCTTATCTCCGTAATCATTGCCGTAGTGGCCTCGTTTGCAGCACTGTGGATGGCCTTCAATATGCAGGGCGGGTTGCAAAAATTTGCGAGTGCACTGGTGATGGGGGTGGCTGTGTGCGGTATGCACTACACCGGTATGGCGGCGATCAGTTACCGGATGACCGGTGTCATGCCGGAAGCGGGTTGGGCGGGTAGTGTAAGTGAGACTTCGGTGGAAATTTTCGCCGGTGTGGTGGTGTTGAGTGTGCTGGTACTTGCGATTGGTGTGGCGCGCTGGTACCGCAAGCGCCCGGTTTTTGCGAGCTGACTCTTTTCGGCGTAAGTTGCATACCGGTGTAGGTTGCATAAAAAAACCGGAGCAGTGCTCCGGTTTTTTTTGTTGGGACAATTAGTCCATATAGCTCTTAGTCCATATAGCTCTCAACCGGCGGGCAGGAGCAGATCAGGTTTCTGTCTCCGTATACGTTGTCGATCCGGTTGGAGGCCGGCCACACCTTGTGGTGCTTCAGCCAGGCCGCCGGGCGACCGGCTACTTCGCGGCTGTAGGCGTGAGCCCACTCGTCGGCCATGATGTCGTCCTGAGTGTGCGGTGCGTTGTGCAGCGGATTGTCTTCCGCGGTGTACTTACCGCTGGCCACGTCTTCCGCTTCCTGGCGGATGATCGCCATCGCTTCCACGAAGCGATCCAGCTCTTCCTGGGCTTCGGATTCGGTCGGCTCGATCATCAGAGTGCCGGCAACCGGGAAGGACATGGTGGGCGCGTGGAAACCGAAGTCCATCAGACGCTTGGCGATATCTTCTTCGGTGATGCCACTGGCTTCCTTCAGCGGGCGCAGGTCGATCAGACACTCGTGAGCCACGAAACCGTTGCTGCCTTTGTACAGCAGCGGGTAGTGGGCGCTGAGCTTCTTGGCCACGTAGTTGGCGTTCAGGATCGCGGTCTCGGTCGCCAGCTTCATGCCGGTTTTACCCATCATGCGGATATACATCCAGCTGATTGGCAGAATACTCGCGGAGCCCCAGGGCGCGGCAGAAATGGTGCCGTTCACCGGATCATTGCCCGGAACCTCGGTTACCGGGTGGCCGGCAAGATAAGGTTTCAGGTGCTCACCAACGGCGATCGGGCCCATGCCGGGGCCGCCACCACCGTGGGGGATACAGAAGGTTTTGTGCAGGTTCAGGTGGGATACGTCACCACCGAACTTGCCCGGAGCCGCTACACCGATCAGGGCGTTCATGTTGGCGCCGTCGATGTATACCTGGCCGCCGGCATTGTGGATCAGCTCGCAAATCTCGCGAATGCCTTCCTCGAATACACCGTGAGTGGACGGGTAAGTGACCATCAGTGCGGCGATACGGTCGCCGTGCTCTTCTACTTTCGCCTTCAGGTCGGCGATGTCCACGTTGCCCTTGTTGTCACAGGCAACCACGACCACCTTCATGCTGACCATCATGGCGGAAGCTGGGTTGGTACCGTGCGCGGACGCCGGGATCAGGCAGATGTCGCGCTGGGTTTCGCCCTTGGCTTCCAGGTATTTCTTGATCGCAACGAGTCCGGCGTATTCACCCTGGGAGCCGGCGTTCGGCTGCAGGCTCACCGCGTCGTAACCGGTACATTCCGCCAGCATGGCTTCCAGCTGAGTGAACATTTCGCGGTAGCCTTCGGCCTGGTCTGCCGGGGCAAACGGGTGCAGCTTGCCGAATTCCGGCCAGGTCACCGGGATCATTTCCGCGGTGGCGTTCAGCTTCATGGTGCAGGAACCCAGCGGAATCATGCTGTGGTTGAGGGCGATATCTTTGGACTCCAGAGTCTTCAGGTAGCGCAGCATCTCGGTCTCCGAGTGGTGCGTATTGAAGACCGGGTGGGTCAGGAAGTCGCTGGTACGCTGCAGGGCGGAAGGAACACCGGCAACACCTTTGGCGACCAGATCGCTGTCGATCTTGCCCAGGTCCAGGTTGTGGTCACCACCGATAAATACGGCGAGCAGCTCGGATATGTCCGCCAGCTTGGTGGTTTCGTTCAGGCTTACACCCAGCGCGTCGTTCCCGACCTTGCGCAGGTTGATCTCGGCGGCGATGGCGCGCGCGAAGATTTCAGATTGTTTGTCGCCCACGTTGATGGCCAGGGTATCGAACCAGCTGTCATGGGTCAGGTTGAAACCGGACTGCTGCAGGCCTGCGGCCAGGATGTCGGTCAGGCGCTGGATACGCGCGGCGATGGTCTTCAGACCTTCGGGACCGTGGTAGATCGCGTAGAAGGCACTCATTACTGCCAGCAGTACCTGGGAGGTACAGATGTTGGAGTTGGCCTTTTCGCGGCGGATGTGCTGCTCGCGGGTCTGCATGGCCATACGCAGGGCGCGCTTGCCCTTGCTGTCCACGGAAACACCGATGATACGGCCGGGGGCGGAGCGCTTGTAAGCTTCGCGGAAGGCGAAGAAACCGGCGTGCGGGCCGCCGTAGCCCATGGGGATACCGAAGCGCTGGTTGCAGCCGACCACCACGTCTGCGCCCATTTCACCCGGCGCTTTCAGGGCAACCAGGCTCATCAGGTCAGCGGCCACGGTCACCAGTGCGTCCGCAGCGTGGACCTTGGCGATGAGGTCGGTGAGGTCGCGCACCACGCCGGTGGAGCCGGGGTACTGGAACAGGGCGCCAAACAATTCTTCCGGCAGGTCGGTTTCCGGGTTGCCTACCAGTACGTCAAAGCCGAAGTGCTCTGCGCGGGTTTTTACCACGGCGATAGTCTGCGGGTGGCAGTCTTCATCGACAAAGAAGGTATTGGATTTGTTGCGTTTGACCTGGCGCTTACACATCGCCATGGCTTCGGCAGCGGCGGTGCCTTCGTCCAGCATGGAGGCGTTGGCCAGTTCCATGCCGGTCAGGTCCATGATCATCTGCTGGAAGTTCAGCAGGCCTTCGAGGCGGCCCTGTGCGATTTCCGGCTGGTAGGGGGTGTAGGCGGTATACCAGCCCGGGTTTTCCAGCACGTTACGCAGGATCACGTTGGGGGTGATGGTGTCGTGGTAGCCCATACCAATAAAGGTGCGGAAAATCTTGTTGCGACTGGCCAGTGCTTTCAGTTCCGCCAGCGCTTCCTGCTCGTCCACGGCCTCCGCCAGGTTCAGTGCGTCTGACTTGCGGATGGCGGCGGGAACGGTCTTTTCAATCAGTTCATCCAGGGTAGCAACACCGAGGGTGTCGAGCATGGCCTGGGTTTGCGCGGCGTCCGGGCCGATGTGGCGGCGGATAAAGGCGTCGTGCTGTTCCAACTGCTTGAGGGAAGGCTGGGTCATGATGGGTGGATTCCTGTAAACACTGAATGTGTTGCCGGCGCCTGGTGGTCCATGCCGAAAGTCTTGACCACTGGCTGCCGGGAAAAGTACCGGTAAAAAATAGCAAAGCGGATCAGGTGTATCGATCCGTCTCATTCCTGACTGTTGGTTCCAGTCACCGGAAGTTCCTGTAGGCGGTATCCGGCAATTCTGGTGTGGCAGACTTTTACTGCCCAATTGCTGATCAGCCAGCGCAGCGTCCCGCTGTTACGGGGCTGTGGCCGGCGCGCATCTTAGCAACGAGAGTGTTTACGAGCAATTGGTGGCCAGGCAGGTTAAAGGTGTGCTGGAGGAGCGGCATATTTGTGACAGATATCCTGTTTTGGTGCATTTGGCGTTATTTTGTTCTGGTAGGCGGCAGAAACCCCGGCGCCGCGGCAGATGTGCGCCATAATGACTGGATAATTAAAGGTGTAGCCGGTGGCTCTTCTGTACTGGAAGTCTGTCACTGAAGTCTTACCAGAATAGCGTCGCGGATATCGTGCGGCGGGCCGCCATGCTAGTAGTAATGTAGCTGCAACGTAGCGGCAACGCAGTCGCAAAAGGTCGTCGCACCCTGTGACAAGGAGCCTGACCCGGCCGTATCAAACCCTAAGGATGGGGGTCCGATCGTGTTGCCATTGGCAAATCTGAATACCCTGCGCTTCAAAGCCTGTCTTTTTTCCCTGCTGCTTGTGGTGGCCATCTGCCTGTTTTTCATTCTGCTGGGCAATGGCAGCCTGCAGTCCCTGCTGGCGAAAAATCGCGAGCATCGCCATCTCAATTTCCAGTTTCAGGTATCCGGGCTGCTGCAGGAGTCGCGCCAGGAGCTGTCGCGGTTGGCGGAGTTGATTGCCCTTAGCCCTCGCGGTCGCCTGTCTTCCCGCGATGAGTTGAGCAGTGCTCTGGACCGGCAGTGGGAGTTGTTGCAACAGAGCTGGGACCTGCACTCCCTCAAAATTTACGATGCCGCGGAAGAACCTGTGCTGAGTTGGGGGTCCCCTCACGGCAATTTAACGGCGGAACAGCTGAGTCAGGTACTCCTCAGTGGCCAGTCTCTTGAGCTGATGCGCTGTGATCTCATCTGTGTGCAGAGCTTGTCCGTGCCTATGCGCGCACGTGGTGGAGATTACGTGTTGCAGGTGGATCGCACCCTGTCCCGGCAGATGCGACGCTTCCGGGAAATGACCGGTTCGGATATAGGCATATTGTCCGCTGTTCGCGCGGAGGCGCCCCCGGAGCCAGACGCTCGCTATCTCGGCAACTGGCGGCGGGATGTGCTGGCGCTGACTTCCCGCGAGCGCACCTTGCCGCTGTTGAATCGGTTGGCTGCGGAGATGGGCGAACTCGCTGGCCTGAAACACGCGCGGGCATTCGAATTCGATAACCGCCAGTTTGATATCCGGACCATGAGTGTGGATGTGGACGAGGACGGGGCTCAGTTTGTGTTTGTGGAGGATGTCTCCAGTCAGGTATCGCACATCGAAGAATCCGTGCAGTTATTGTTGCTGTTTTCGGTCCTGGGAGCGCTGATCTTCAGTGCCGCGGTGGCTGGTGCATTGTGGCGACCGATCGTGCGCCTGCGGCGCCTGGCAGAGGCCCTGCCACTGCTGACCAACGGTCGCTTCAGCGATGCCCGCCAGTTGATCCGCCCGGTGCACAAGCCGCTGGATCGATACGATGAGCTGGACGTACTGGACAACACCGGGCTGACCGTATGTGACCAGCTGGAAGATATGAACGATATGGTGAGCCGCAAGACTGCACAGCTGGAGCGGATCGCCATGCACGACAGTCTCACCGGGCTGGACAATCGCTACAGTCTGCTCGAGCAGCTGGAGTTTTATCTGGAGTTATGCCGCTATCAGCCTGCGTCGGTGAGCGAACGGGGCTATCTGTTTTTTATTGATCTGGATGACTTCAAGCAGGTCAACGACAGCCTCGGACACCAGGGGGGGGATGAGCTGTTGTGTGTGATCGCCCGGCGTTTACTTAGCGCCATGCGCTGCGGCGATATTGTCGCGCGCCTTGGTGGCGACGAATTCTGTGTGTTCGTGCGGGATCTCAAGGACCCCGATGCTTACCGCATACTGGCGGAAAAAATGCTCAATACGGTGGCGCAGCCGGTGAAAATCGACGAGCACCTGGTGTCTGTGACCATGAGTGTGGGGGTTGTGGCCGTCAATGAGCAGGGAGATACCCTGGAAGCCATCTTGCAGAAGGCGGATATGGCGATGTACCACGCCAAGCGTCACGGTAAAAATAAATTCCAGCTGTATACGGATTCCCTGCCACCGCTTTCCACCGCCGACAGTGCTTCTTCAGACCCCGCAAACACCAGGAAGAAGGGTCCGCCGCTACCGCTGGAGCTGGTCAAACCCCGCTAGCCTGAGTCTCTGCTAACCTTGGTGGCACCAGCCCGCAAAAGAAAAGAACTGGCGCGTCTTATTCCTGCCGTTCTCGCCCAGACCTCCGCCCGCCCAGGTGCTGGTCTATGTTTTAAGTAACCCTTTTGTTTTGTTCCCGGCCGCCACTGATGTCACGGTGACGCTAGTGGAGCTGAATACTTGATCAACGGAAAGAGAGCGTCGAGGCACAAGCCCCGGCGTGGAGCGGTTAACCATTCGCACAATGGCGAGCAAAATTTTTACGACGAACGATCAGCTGCTTGGCAGCTATTTACGAAATCTTCTGGAGTCTGCGGGCTGTTCCGTGTTGACCCAGAAAATTCGTGCGGAAGCGACTGAAAAAAGGCACGGTGACGAACCGGAAAGCGAAGTGCGGGAATGGTCTGGTCAGAAAATCGAAATCGAGCTGGCCTGGAACTCCGAGCTGTGGCTGATTCGGGACTCGGATCTGGCCAAAGCCCGGCAGCTGCTGGAGCAGGAGCTGCGGCAGGCACTTCCCGGATAATGCCGGAAAGCGCCGATCGTTAAGCTATATTCGATAACCTGCTAATTCTGCGTTTGCAGATGGCTTTTACATCTGCTCCAGTACTTCAATACCCAGCAGGCCTAGGCCGGTAGCCAAAGTGCGGGCCACCAGGTCACACAGCTGCAGTCGGCTCAGCTTATCTTCTTCCGAGACTCCCTCTTTCAATACCGGACAGGCTTCGTAGAAGCCCATGTAGGCGCTGGCCAGTTCGTACAGGTAAGTACACAGAACATGAGGGAAGGTGTCTTTGGTCACCTGATCCAGCACTTCGCCAAACTGATTCAATTTGATCGCGAGGGCACGCTCAGCATCGGTACCGAGTTGGATCGCTCCGGTCAGTGCTGACGGCTCCATGCCGGCACGGCGGAAAATACTGCGAACGCGGGTGTAGGCGTACTGCAGGTAAGGTGCCGTGTTGCCCTCAAATGCCAGCATGGACTCCCAGTTGAACACATAGTCGTTAGTGCGGGTTTTGCTGAGGTCGGCGTATTTCACCGCACCAATGCCTACTACGCGGCCGATTTCCGCCTGCTGTTCAGCACTCAACTCCGGGTTCTTTGCCGCTACCAGTGCGGTGGCGCGTTCAACGGCCTCGTCCAACAGGGCTGCCAGTTTCACAGTACCGCCGCTGCGGGTTTTGAACGGCTTGCCGTCGTCGCCCATCATGGTGCCAAAGGCGCAGTGCTCGAGGGTCTGGTCGTCGGCGATATAGCCGGCTTTGCGGGCTACGGTGAATGCCTGTTGCAGGTGCAGCGACTGGCGCGCGTCGACAACATACAGAATACGGTCGGCTTTCAGTACGTTGGCGCGATAGCGGATCGCGGCCAGGTCGGTAGTGGCGTAGAGGTAGCCGCCGCCTCGTTTCTGGATGATCACGACACTGGGGTTGCCTTCCTTGTCCGCCATTTCCGGCAGGAAGGCGACAATTGCGCCCTGGTCTTCTACCGCGATCCCGCGGTCCATCAGGTCTTTCACCAGTACCGGCAGGTCGTCGTTGTACTGGCTCTCAGCGTACACATCCTTGCGCTGCAGGGTGACGTCCAGCTTTTCGTAGATTTCCTCGGCGTGACTGATGGAAATGTCGATAAAACGCTGCCACAGCTTCAGGCAGTCTGCATCGCCTCCCTGCAGTTTCACTACGTATTCGCGGGCGCGGTCGGCGAAGCCTTCTTCCTCGTCGAAGCGGACTTTGGCTTCACGGTAGAACACTTCCAGATCCGCCAGCGCCACCTCAGCATCCTGATTTTCCATCTGATCCGCCAGGTGTGCGAGCAGCATGCCGAACTGGGTGCCCCAGTCGCCCATATGGTTCTGACGAATCACCTTGTGGCCCTGGAACTCCAGCAGGCGGGCGAGGGCGTCGCCGATGATGGTGGTGCGCAGGTGGCCCACGTGCATTTCTTTGGCGAGGTTGGGGTGGGAGTAGTCCAGCACCGCGGTCTGGGGCTCGGCCACTTTGGCGATATTCAGGCGCTCGTCGGTGCGGGAGGCGGCGAGGGTGCCCGCCAGCCAGGTATCACTCAGGTGGATGTTGATAAAGCCGGGACCGGCGATCTCGACTTTCTCGATCATCGGCCGCTCGCCCAGATTGTCGACGATCTTCGCCGCCAGCTCGCGGGGATTGGTTCCCACCTTCTTGGCTGCGGCCATAGCGCCATTGGCCTGGTAGTCACCAAAGCCGGCCTTCTTGGCAGGTGCCACCGCCGGGCTGCACTCGGCGGGGATACCCGCGGCGGTCATGGCGGTCTGGAAGATGTCGTTGAGCTGCTGGCGAATGTTCATAGGTGAGCGCAATCCGGATTGGAAGTCTTGGACAATATAGAAGAAGGCGGGATTTTAATGGGCGGTGGGGGCTTTGCAACCGGTGTTCGGACAGAAGGTGCGCCAGTTGGGTTACCATGGCGGCTTTCTCGAATTGACTTTTTCGAATTGCAAGGGGGCGTGGCGAAGCATGGGGAGCACACTTTACTGGCACGATTACGAGACCTGGGGGGTGGATCCCGGTGCAGACAAGCCCTCCCAGTTTGCCGGTATCCGCACCGACGAAGACCTCAATATCGTCGGTGAACCACTGATGATCTATGCCAGGCCCGCGAGCGACTGCCTGCCGCAACCAATGGCGGCGCTGGTGACCGGGCTGGCACCGCAGAAAGCCTTTGCCGAAGGTTTGCCGGAAATTGAATTTATCCGCCGTATCCTCGATGAGCTGGGGGCGCCCGGTACCTGTGGTGTGGGCTACAACAGTCTGCGTTTTGACGACGAGGTCACCCGCCACACACTCTACCGCAACCTGCTGGATCCGTATGAACGGGAATGGCGTTCGGGCAACAGCCGCTGGGACATCATCGATATGGTACGTCTCACCTACGCACTGCGCCCAGAGGGTATCGTTTGGCCCGAGCGCGAAGTTGCGGACGGGGTGCGGGTGCCGTCCTTCCGTCTGGAGGAGCTCACCGCGGCTAATGGTATCAGCCACGAGGGCGCCCACGACGCGCTTTCGGACGTGCGCGCGACCATCGACATGGCGCGGCTGATCCGCGACCGCCAGCCGCGTCTCTACGACTACGTTTTCAATCTGCGCCGCAAGCAGGAAGTGGCGAAACTGTTGAATCCTCGCGAGCGCAAGGCGCTGCTGCATGTGTCCGGCAAGGTACCCGCAAGTCAGGGACACCTCACCTATGTGCTGCCGCTGGCGATGCACCCGGTAAACCGCAACGCGGTCATCTGTGTAAACCTCGGCATGGACCCGCAGCCCATTCTCGACCTGGATGCGGATAACCTGCGCGAACGCCTCTACACCGCTCGCGACAAGCTGGGTGAGGGTGAACTGCCCGCAGGACTCAAGCTTATCCACCTGAACCGCTGCCCGGTGCTGGCACCGGCCAATATGCTTTCGGACCAGCGCGCCGCAGAGCTCGGCATCGATAAGGCTGCCTGCGAGGCCAACTGGCAGGTGCTTCGTGAGCTGGACCTGACAGAAAAACTGCATCGGGTATTTCTTGACGGTGAATTTCCGGCAAAAGATGTCGAGGCGCGCCTCTACGACGGCTTTATGAACGATGCCGATCGCGATCTCTGCCGACAGTTGCACAACGCCCTGGCCAGTCGCGGCCCGGAGGCGCTGGCGGGGCAGGTGACATTTACCGATTCACGCCTGCCGGAACTACTCTTTCGCCTGCGGGCGCGGAACTTCCCCGAGACTCTGAATGACGAGGAACGGGAGCGCTGGGAGGAGTGGCGCTATCAGCGACTGACCGACCCGGCATTTGGCGCCAGTATTACCATGGAAGCCTATTATGAGGAGCTGGCGCGGTTGCGTGAGGCGTTCCCGGAGCGCGGCGACCTGCTGGATCAGCTGGAGGCCTGGGGGGACGCGTTGATGGCGTGAGCCGCAGAAGCGTTCGCGGTGCGTGTGCGAGTCAGGCTTTGCTGGGTGCGCGGTGTTTTTACCCAGCAAAGCCGATCCCCCCGCAAAGTGTCTCTGTTCCGGAGGCGGGCTCGCGCGTAGAATACGCGCCCGGTAAAGCAGCCGGTGATCCCGGCCCAGATAGTGGAGAAACAATGGACTTTATCGGCGCCAATATTCTTTCCGTAAGCCAATTCGAACGCGGCGACATCGACCGCATCTTTTCCGTTGCAGACACCATGGTTCCCTACGCCCGCCGGGAAAAAGTTACCCGGGTTCTCGAGGGCGCAATCCTCGGCAATATGTTTTTCGAACCAAGCACCCGCACCCGGGTGAGCTTTGGTTGTGCCTTCAACCTGCTCGGCGGCACAGTGCGCGAGACGGTTGGCGTATCTGCCAGCTCGCTGGCCAAGGGCGAATCCCTGTATGACACCGCACGTGTACTTTCCGGATACTCCGATGTGATCTGCATGCGTCACCCTCAAGCCGGTTCCGTGGCGGAGTTTGCGGAGGCGAGCCGGGTGCCGGTAGTGAATGGTGGTGACGGCGCCAACGAGCACCCGACCCAGGCGTTGCTCGACCTTTACACCATCCGTAAGGAGCTGGAAGGCAAGGGCGGTTCGCTCGACAATTTCCGCATCGCCATGATCGGTGACCTTAAGCATGGCCGCACCGTGCACTCCCTGTGCAAGTTACTGTGTTTATTCAAAAACGTGCAATTGGTCCTGGTATCGCCGGGGGAGCTGGCCATGCCGGAGATGGTGGTGGAGAAGCTGCGAGAGGCGGGGCACCAGGTGACGATTACCGATCAACTGGAGCCGTCGATCAAACATGTGGATATCGTCTATTCCACGCGTATCCAGGAAGAGCGTTTTGAATCCCAGGCGGACGCCGACCGTTACCGCGGCCGCTTCCGCCTCAACCGGGATATTTTCACCCGCCACGCGGAACCCAATACGGTGATCATGCACCCCCTGCCCCGGGACTCCCGTGCGGAGGCGAACGAACTGGACTCGGATCTGAATGAGCATCCGAGCCTGGCGATTTTCCGCCAGACGGACAACGGACTTCTGGTGAGGATGGCCTTGTTTGCCATGCTGCTGGGAGTGGATGAGCGGGTGGACCAGTACGCGCGGCCGATTACCTGGCAAACGCGGCGCAACGAAATCTGAAACTCTCCTGTAGGAGCCTGCCTGCAAGCGAACCATTCAAGGCTCCGGACTGTTCGCCGGCAGGCCGGCTCCTACAAAGGTGGGTTATTCGGGCGATAAAAAAACCGGCAAATTGCCGGTTTTTTTCGTTTCTTTTTTTCGTTTCTGGAGCAGCGAAAAATCAGGCCGCTTCCAGTGCCTTGCGCACACTGGCCAGTTTCACACACAACACAAAAATCGACATCGCAGTGTCCAGCTCTTCCAGCGGCGGGAAGCTGGGGGCGATGCGGATGTTGGTGTTTTCCGGGTCCTTGCCATAGGGGAAGGTGGCGCCGGCAGGGGTGAGCTTTACGCCGGCTTCCGCCGACAGGCGAATCACTTCCTGGGCACAATCGGGGCGGGTGTTGAAGGAGACAAAGTAGCCGCCCTTCGGGGTTTCCCATTCGCCCAGGTCGGAATCCACAAAGTTCTTGTCCAGATGCTCCAGTACACAGGCAAATTTCGGACGCAGGATTTCCGCGTGTTTTTCCATATGCTCCTTCAGCTGGGAAAGCTCCGGGAACAGACGCACATGACGCAGCTGATTGACCTTGTCCGGGCCGATGGTCATGGCGGACATCTGTTTTTTCAGGGACGCCAGGTTGGCGGGGCTGGCACTGACGAAAGCAACACCGGCACCGGCGTGGGTCACCTTGGAAGTGGAAGCGAACTGCAATACGGAATCTGCGGTGTCGTTACCCAGCGCCGCTTCACGGATGTTCGGCAGTTTTACCTGGTGGTCCAGATCGTGGATGGCGTAGGCGTTGTCCCAGAAAATGCGGAAGCCGGGATTGGCGATTTTGGCCAGCTGCGCGAGGCGGTCGACGGTATCGGCATCGTAGGTGACGCCGGTGGGGTTGGAGAATTTGGGGACGCACCAGAGACCGATGATCTGGTCGTCTTCGCGGATTTTCTGTTCCAGCACGTCCATGTCCGGACCGGTGGCGGTCATCGGCACTGTCTCCATGGCGATACCGAGCTGTTCGCAGATGGAGAAGTGGCGGTCGTAGCCGGGCACCGGACACAGGAACTTCGGTGCGCTCATGTCTTTCCATGGCTGGTTGCCGGCAAAGCCGAACAGGTAGCCGGTGAGCACCGCGTGGTACATCAGGGTCAGGGAGCTGCTGCCGCCGGCGAGTACTTCGTCGTGCGGTACCTGCAGAATATCGGCGCCCAGTTCGCGCGCGGCGAGGATGCCTTCGAGGCCACCGTAGTTACGGGTGTCGGTGCCGTCCGGGGCGCGGTAGTCGCCGTTGAGAATTCCGTCCAGTTCATCGGAGAGGGCCAGCTGGTCCGCAGACGGCTTACCGCGGGTCAGGTCCAGGCTCAGGTTGTGCTGGCAAATGCGCTGGTATTGCTGTTCCAGTTCCTTTTCCCACTGTTGCAGCTGGTCGCGTTGGGCGGTTTCGATACGCACGGAAACTCCTCATCGGTTGACGGGTAAATGGCGGTTGAACTCGGGGACGGGAGCTTATCAGCAGCCGTGGGGTGCGTCATGTTTTCTGTGGCTTTTTTGGCAAAAATCCCACGAAAAATAGGGGTTTTGGCGGAAAATTTGTTGCAGTTGAAACTGACTGTGCCGTGATTCGCTGGATGAGATATCCCGGGAGGTCGGTGCAGGGATCAGTGGGGCTCTGCCGCCAAGATACGGAAGTCCGCCGCGTATTCCCGCAGGGTGGTCTTAAGGTGCTCTCGCTGTGCGGGCGTTGAGCTTTCAAGTATCTCACCGGCGAGGGTTCTGGCCTGGTCGCGCAGCTGCTCCTGCATTTGGCGGTAGTCGTCGGGCCACAGGGTCTGCGGGTTGGTCAACATTTCCCGCAGCTGTTTTTCATAGCCCGCAGGTTTGTTGCGCAAGGTCTGGATGAACGCATCGGTCCACAGGGTGCGCTGGGCGTCACGGCGCTTGGGATCGAAAGCGGTGGTGGCCACCTGATGGTCGATCATCGCATCCTGAGCCGGGGTAAGGTCGCCGAGCCAGCGTTCTGCCTGTTTACGGATTTCCTTTTCCCGCTTGCGTTGGGATTTTTCCCATTTCTCCAGCGACTCCTCGCGCTCTTCGCGGGCATTTTCTGCCAGCTGGTCAATCTGCTTGTCGTCGAGCTGTATCAGTATCGGCAGTAGCAGGTCCACCAGCATTCCCAGAGATGCTTGCACGAAGCCATTAACTTGCTGCTCTACTTCTTTCAAGTGTTCCGGGCTGTTGTCCGGGTTGTCTACCTGCGCGGCCAGTTGCTCGAACTGGTCTGCGTAGCGCGGCAGCTGGGTCTGGCGGTGCCAGCGATGGAATTCATCGACCCGCTGGGACAGCAGGTCTTTCTGCGCGCCTTTCAGGTCGAGATATTTGTTGAGGGTTCGGTCCATCCACCAGTCGAGGTGGTCGTACACCAGGCGTACGCTGGAGCAGCCGCCGAGCAATAAAATGAGCGACAGCAGAATACTGGCGGTGCGCAGGGCGGGCTGGTGAAGTATCGCGGTAGTCATGACGGTAAATATAGTTGGTTACCGTCAAGGCTTGCTATTAGTTAATCCAGACTTCCACGCGACTGTTTTTGACTGGTCCCTGTTCGCTGTCGGCGGTAAGGGGAGCAAAGGCGCCGACAGACATAATCTGGCTGTCGCCCAGCTGGTGTTCGCGCAGCAGGGCTCCCTGTACCTTGAGAGCGCGGAAACGGGAAATCAGGTTGGAGATATTGCTGTTGGCCTTATGGTCGGAGAAGCCCACCAGTGTCAGGGAGAGGTTGCGGTTTTCGGCCGCTGCCATGAAGTCCTGCAGGCGGTGCAGGTCGCGCAGGGCGCGGTTGTCCAGTTCGCTGCTGCCATCGGCAAAGCGGAAGGAGATGCTCAGGCGGGAGCCGGTCTGCATCAGCGTGTGGTAGTTTTGTGGGGCGTTGGCGTAAGGTGCAATTTGCAGTGCCACCGGGGTGAGGTTGATAAAGCCGATGCCGGCGACCACGCGTTGGCCAACGTGTGATTCGACAAAATGCAGGAAGGCTCCAATCTGCGGATTGTAGCGAATCGGGTTGCGGTAAAGATAAAGGCGGCGGGTAAGAGGAAAGTCCTCGGTGGCAATGATCCCGCGGTCGGGCACCACTGCCGCCAGTTCTCCGGCCTTGACTGCCACTTTGTGCATGCCGTCTGCATCGGCAAATGGCAGGTAGCCGATAGCGCCGCGATCACGGGATACCAGGGAGCGGGTCTCGTGGTTGCCGGAGACTTCGTAGGTAAACGGGTTGGCAGTGCGACTGCCGCCGAATACCTCCTCATCGAAGGTCGCACGGGTGCCGGAATCCATGTCCCGGTGCAGCGGGCGAATGACCAGATCCGCTCCGCCCAGCTGCGCCCAGTTGCGAATTTCACCACGGTAAATCTGGGCCAGTTGCGCCATGCTCAGCTGGGTGATGGGGTTATCTTTGTGCACCGTGATCACCAGTGCATCCAGGCCAATCACGTGTTCTGCCTGGGGGCCGGCAAAGTCACCGAAGCGGGCCAGCAGGTCGATTTCTTTGGTGTTGATTTTGCGCGAGGCCATGGCGATATCGGCACTGTCTTCATCCAGCGCCTTGAAGCCGGTGCTGGATCCCTGGGCAATGATGGGAACGATAACTGGCTCGCCGTTGAGCTGCGCGCTGATCCAGTGTTTTTCGCCGTCGCTGCGCTGGCTGATATCGGCGGCGCCGAGGGACTGCAGGTATTCTTTTACCAGGGCCGGGGCCAGGTCGGCGCCAATGGTGTTGGAGCCGGTCAGTCGGAACAGGGTTCTGGGGCCGCTTTCGGTGGCGAGCACTGTGCCGGCAAGCAGCAGGAGCAGTGCCGACAGCATTGAAAGAATGGTTTTTCCGCGACTGCTTCTGATTCTGCGGCTGCCTTCCATTGTTTCCCCCTGGGCTTCCTGATGGCGTTGACTGGTTGCCTGCGCGGTGCATGCATGTTGCTTTCGCGGTGTGGATTGCGAACAGAGTGATCCGCAGGCGCGCGCTTTATCGCAGAAAACTGTGACGAAGTTATTGCAACCGGGCTGAGCTCGTTGCTTTCTTCGTTCTCAAATCAAGTTCCGAATTTTTGGTCAAATTTTGACGAGTGCTGCTGGTCAACTGGCGGTATCGTGGGGCTTCTGGAGGGTGGGGTGGGGGATATGCTTGCATTGACGGTGGTGAAAATCTGCCCGCGCTGGAAGAAATCTCAGTTTTTTTTGGAAAATGGCATGACAACGCTGTCATTTGTCTTGTAGTATCTCCCACATATTGGCACAGGCGCCGTATGCGCCAGGCCGGTCTTTCCCGGGGTGCATGAATTGCAGTGGAGAGTCCGGTAAGGACTGATAACAATAGAAAAGCTAGGGGCCAGTTCAGATGGTTGCTTCGAGAAAAAGCAGGGACATCCTTTATGTTGGTGTAGATGGTGGTGGCAGCAAATGTCGCGCTTCCATCTTTGACGCCGACAATCGCCTGCTGGGCACCGGTGTTTCCGGACCCGCCAACCCACTTCACGGTTACGCTCAAACGATTGATTCCATCGTGCGCTCCGCCGCCCTGGCCGTGGCAGAAGCTGGTCTGCCGGCAGAAACCCTGGGGGAGCTGGTGGCCGGCGTTGGCCTTGCGGGCGTCAATATGCCGCGCCTGTATAACGAAATGCTGGCCTGGGCTCACCCATTCAAACAGATGTTCCTCACTACTGATCAGCACTCCGCCTGTCTCGGTGCTCACCGTGGCGGCGATGGGGCGGTCATCATCGCTGGTACCGGTTCTGTAGGCTACGCCTGGACAGGCGGTCGCAAAGTCATTGTCGGTGGTCACGGCTTTCCCCATGGGGACAAGGGCAGCGGTGCCTGGCTGGGTATGGAAGCTATCAAGTATGTACTGATGGTTATGGACGGACTGGCGGAAAATTCGATGCTCAGCCGTGAAGTGCAGAAGGCATTGGGTACCGACGATCCCTACGACGTGATTGAAATGATGGCGGGTAAGCCGTCCAGTCAATACGCCAGGCTGGCGGTGCCGGTGGTCGAGTGCGCAGAGGCAAACTGTCCAGTCGCAGCTTCGATCATGCGCGATGGTGCGGACTATATCAGCGATCTTGCAGATAAGTTGATGGAGAGCAGGCCCCCGCGTCTGGCCATGATTGGCGGTCTGGCACCGCGCCTGAAACCCTGGCTGAAACCCCATGTGGCGGAGAAGATGTCAGATCCGCTGGACCCCCCGGAACTGGGCTGTGTGTACTTTGCCCAGCAATCACTGGCGGCATTGGCAGATGGGGATGCCAAGGTGGCGGAAGAGTCCGATAGCAAAGCGCTCTTTGGATAAGTACGCGTTTCTGATTAGAACAACAAAGTTAAACGGATAGATATATGAGTGCAGCGACTCCCGTTGAGGGCAACAAGGTGGATGCATCTATGACGATGACCGTAATGGAGCGCGAGGCCCGCGAAGCCCCGAGCCGGATTGCCGAACAACTGCAGAGCAATGCCCCCATCATGGCGGAGCTGGGCGAGCGCCTGCGCAACAAGCCGCCGCGCTTTGTGATGATCGTCGGCCGTGGCTCATCCGACCACGCCGGTGTGTTCGCCAAGTACCTGATCGAAATCGAAACCGGCACGCCGACCTTCGCCGCTGCGCCGTCGGTTTCCAGTGTGTACGGTAAAAAACTCAAGCTGGAAGATGCACTGGTTGTCGTGATTTCCCAGTCTGGCCGCAGTCCCGACATTCTTGCGCAGGCGCAAATGGCCAAAGACGCTGGTGCTTACACCATTGCCTTGGTAAACGATGAAAGCGCGCCGATCAAAGATATCGTCGATCAGGTGGTGCCGCTGAAGGCGGGTCCTGAGCTGGCAGTTGCCGCTACCAAGAGTTATCTCGCCACCCTGGCTGCGGTACTCCAACTGGTGGCTAACTGGACTCAGGATGAAGCGCTGAAAGCTGGTGTCGACAGGCTGCCTGAGGTGCTGAGCGAAGCGGTCGAGTCCGGTGTGCAGCTGCGCCCGGAAGATCTGGCGGAGGTGAAGAATCTGGTGGTGCTGGGGCGCGGTCCCGGCTACGGCATTACCCGTGAGCTGGCGCTGAAGTTGAAGGAAGTGTGCAACATCCACGCGGAGTCCTTCTCCAGTGCGGAATTCCTGCACGGTCCGGTGACGCTGGTGGAACAGAAGCTGACCGTGGTAAACGTGCCGATCGAAGACGAATCCTTCCAGGCACACAGCGAGCAAATCGCTGACATCATTCGCCGCGGCGGTACCCTGATCAATCTGCATGTGCCCAGCAAAAGTGTGCATCCGCGTATCGCACCTCTGGCGCTGCTGCAGCGTTTTTATCTCGATGTTGCCCATGTGGCGGTGAGTCGCGGCATCAATCCGGATGAACCGGCCGGCCTGAAAAAAGTCACCCAGACTGTGTAAGGTCGACAACGGAATCCTGGAGCGGGCAAGTGGCGCAGACGTATATCGCAGAGCAACTGTTTGATGGTGAGGTAATTCACCGCAACGTGGCGCTCACCATTGATCAGGGCAGGGTGGTCGCGGTTGGTGGTGAACCCGCCGCGGGGGCCGTATCACTGCGGGGGCTGCTTGCTCCGGGGCTGATCGACGTGCAGGTCAATGGTGGCGGCGGTGCCCTGTTCAATAACGACACCACCGTCAATGCCCTCGGTAAGATGTCTGCCGCTCACGCCCGCTATGGCACTACGGGCTTCATGCCCACGCTGATTACCGATGAGGTAGGCGTGATGCAGAAGGCCGCCGACGCTGTCAGTGCGGCAATCAAGGAAGGGGTGCCGGGCGTTTTGGGGGTGCACTTCGAAGGGCCGCACCTGAGTGTGCCGAAAAAGGGCACCCACGAAGAAAAATTTATTCGTCCATTGAGTGACGCTGAGCTGGCAGTTTTTGCTCGCGATGACCTGGGCCTGAAGATGGTTACCCTGGCGCCGGAAAACGTGGCACCGCAGGACATTGCAACGCTGGTGGCGCTGGGGGTAAAGGTATGCCTCGGGCATTCCAACGCGGACGGAGATACGGTGGCCGCTGCTATTGCCGCCGGAGCCACAGGTTTCACCCATTTGTATAACGCCATGTCACCACTGCACTCCCGGGATCCGGGAATGGTGGGGATGGCGCTGATCAGCGACGGCTGCTGGTGTGGCTTGATTGCCGACGGTCATCATGTGAGCCCAGCGGCCATGACTCTGGCGCTGAAGGCCAAGCCCCGTGGCAAGGTCATGTTGGTAACCGATGCCATGTCACTGGTAGGTAGTGATGAAATGAGCTTCCCGCTGTTTGATCGGGTTGTGACCCGGCACGGCGACAAGCTGACCTCTACAACCGGTGAACTGGCCGGATCGCATCTGGATATGATCGGCGCGGTGCGCAATATACGCGACTGGTGCGGGGTGGAACTGACCGAAGCATTGCGTATGGCTGGACTGTATCCGGCGGAATATCTGGGGACCGACGCCGGGCGCCTTGTCGCCGGCGCACCGGCGGACATGATTTTGATTGATGACCAGCTTCAGGTGCAGAAAACCTGGATCGGTGGACGGGAAGTTTTTTCAGCAAGTGAATAGAGCTTCGTGCGGGAGCCTGCCTGCAGGCGAACCGGTCAATGCTCTGAGCTGTTCGCCTGCAGGCAGGCTCCTACAAAGCAATAAAACCTGATGACGATTTTGATTAACACGCGATAACGATAATTAAAGGTGAATTTATGAATACAGCAGTCATTGCTCAGAGCGAAACGCGCAGCAGCGTTTTGCCAATGGTGATCATCGGCCTTCTGTTTTTTATCTTCGGCTTTGTGACCTGGCTGAACGGGGCCCTGATCCCATTCCTGCAGACCATCTGTGAGCTGAGTGCCTTTCAGGCGATGCTGGTGGCTTCTGCGTTTTATATTGCCTACACCGTGATGGCGTTGCCCATGGCAGCCATCATTGAGCGCACCGGCTACAAAGTCGGGATGGCCTTGGGGCTGGTGCTGGTTGCGGTGGGCGCGCTGGTATTTATCCCGGCGGCTTACAGCCGTATGTTCGGTATCTTCCTGCTGGCGCAGTTTGTGGTGGGCTCCGGTCTCACTATCCTGCAGACCGCGTCCAACCCTTATGTGGTCAAACTGGGTTCGGCAGACACGGCTGCGGTGCGTATCTGCATTATGGGTCTGCTCAATAAGGGCGCGGGTATTGTTGCACCTCTGGTGTTTGCCGCTTTGGTAATGTCCGGGATCAGCGGTGTATCCAATGCGGAGCTCGCTGCTCTGGACTCAGCAGCGAAAGATATCAAGCTTTCCGAGTTGGCTGGTCAGTTGGTGACCCCCTACATCGGTATGGCTATTCTCGGATTTGTGTTGGCCGTCGCCATGATGTTTGCGCCGTTGCCCAACATTGAAGACGAAGCAGTGGAGGGGCAGGAAGAAGCGGCGGTTACCCTGATGGGGCTGAAAAAATTCCCGCAGTTGATTCTCGGAGCCATTGCCTTGTTTTTCTACGTGGGTGTGGAAGTGATCGCCGGTGACGCCATAGGATTGCTGGGTAAGCAGGCGGGCCTGGATACTGCGGTTGCCTCTGTTCTGACCTCGTACACCATGGTGTTCATGGTTCTGGGTTACATCTACGGCACCATCGCCATTCCGCGCTTTATCACTCAGCAGACTGCGCTGCTAATTTCTGCGGTCCTGGGTATTGTGTTCACCTTTGCGGTCATGAGTGGCTCGCTGGAAAGCACTGTCATGTCCGCGGCGACCTTGGCGCACTTCGGGCTGCCCGAGATTCCGAATGCGGTTTACTTTGTAGCACTGCTCGGCTTCGCCAATGCCATGTGCTGGCCGGCGATCTGGCCGCTGGCGCTGGAAGGCCTGGGTAAATTTACCTCCAAAGGCGCGGCACTGCTGATCATGGGTATTTCCGGAGGTGCGATTTTGCCACCGCTGTACGGCCACTTTGCAGATACTGGTGACGGTCAGTTGGCCTACGTTCTGGCGATTCCCGCCTACCTGTTCATCCTGTTTTACGCCCTGAAAGGGCACAAGATGCGCAGTTGGAAGTAACAAGTTATTACCTGAAGGCGACCGGGAATATTCCCGGTGCGCTTTTCAGCCAGTCCGTTTTCCTGTTGCTGGAGATTTATTGAAAAGGATTTCTTTGATGCTTCTCTTTGGTTCTCGTCATCATTCGCCCTCCTAGTGAGGGCTTTTTTTTGTCTGTAGAAAACGTCGGAACGATTTGATCGTCTCAGGCCGGCGAGTGGCCGGTGGAGTCGCGCACCAGCAGTTCGGGTACGAACTTCTTGGTAATGCCAGCATCCTTATTGGCGGAGGCGGACTCTGCTGCGCCTTTGCTGCGGGCCTTGTTCAGCACCAGTGCGGCAGCGCACCTCGCAATTTCGTTGTTCGGCTGGTGGGCCGTGGTCAGCTTGGGCCAGGTCTGGCGGGAGAAGGGGCTGTCCTCGAAGCCGACGATGGAAAGTTGCTTCGGAATTTCAATATGCATCAGGCGCGCGGCAAACAGCGCACCGGCCGCCATTTCGTCGTTGCTGGCGAAGATTGCCGTTGGAGGGTTTTCCATTGCCAGAAGCCGTTTGGCGCCTTCGACACCGGAATCGAATGAGTATTCCCCCGGAATAATCAGCGCGGGGTCGATGCTGATCCCTGCCTGTTGCAGGGCGTCCTTGTAGCCATCAAGACGTCCGTGGGTGGACACGTGTTCTTCGCCACCGCACAGAAAACCGATCCGCTTGTGACCATGCTCGATCAGATGCCTGGTGATGTCGTAGGCCGCGGCGTTGTCATCCACCTGGATGCAGTTGTCTTCATCCCCCGCAGCGGCACCGCTGGACACAATGCGCACGTAGTCGAGACCGAGTCTTTTTACTTCGTCGATGACTGACTGGGTTTCCGAGAAGGGCGGGGTCAGTACCACGCCGGCGACCTTGGAGTGCTCAACGAGTGCACGCAGTTCATCGTTGACGGTATCGGACTTGGCGTTGCTGGGGTGAATCAGCAGTTCATATCCCCGCGCCTTGCAGGTCTCGAGGATGCCGTTTTGCATGTCGATCACATAGTAGGCGTTGGGGTTGTCGTAGATCAGGGCAATGGTGTAGCTGCGACTGCCGGCCAGGTTGCGGGCGGCAAGGTTGGGCTGGTAGTGGAGTTCGGCCACCGCGTCCATGACTTTCTTGCGGGTTGTGGGGCGCACGGAGGGTTCGCTGTTGATAACCCGTGAAACGGTCTTGATCGACACCCCGGCTCTGGCGGCCACGTCATTGATGGTGCTCTTCATGGTCGGCGTTATTCCTTGTTTTACCCAGCCCGGCAGTTTACCCGGTTAACGGCTGGGCGACGATGGCTTGATGGTCATTGGGGGGACAGGAGGGCGCGTTGCGGCGACTCGCGGCGTACTTAATACCTGTATCAGGAAAGTTTGAGCTGTACGAAGCGCTTCGCTCTATGTGAAAGGACACCTGACCAACAGGTTTTTGTAAATTTATTACGGGTCTTGCGATTGGCACTAAAAATTCGGATTTGACCGATTGGTCTGCTAAATATTCGTCAAATACTGCGGAAAGTCGGCGATTTCTACGCGCTGAGCACATCTGTTGGTGGGCCACTGGACGCGTGAGACGGGGGTAATTTAGCGGAAAGGTATGCGCGGACAGCGTAACGGCGCTTGAAAGAGTTTGTAGTTTTACTACATAATATCCGCCTGATTGGCTGCGGGGCATATGGATCGCCGAAGTGGTCAGTCGCGGCGTTGACGGTATCGGTTAAATCGATACCCGAAAACCGCCAGCAGGCGCTGTGTGTCCACGGGATGGACGATGTCACAGCGTATTTTGTTTCCATCGGATGGAACCCAGCTCACGGATGCGCTGGTCGGCCAGGATGCCGAACCGCCCTTTATAAGTGCCACTGTCTCGCGCAAAACCATTACATCAGCGGGACCAGGGCTCAGGGGTGGAAAGCCCGGTAACACAATACTCTTGAAGGAGTTGGACCCCGGGTAACAGAAGTACTGTTTGAATACGATCGCCGGGTCAAAGCCGGCGCGGTTACGTTGCGGTCGTCATCAGGGGTTGAAGATGGCGGACTCTGCCGGAGAACAGAGCGCGACGAGCTGATAAAAAAACGAAAGAGTTAGACAAATGGCA
This sequence comes from Microbulbifer bruguierae, assembly GCF_029869925.1. NCBI lineage: Bacteria > Pseudomonadati > Pseudomonadota > Gammaproteobacteria > Cellvibrionales > Microbulbiferaceae > Microbulbifer > Microbulbifer bruguierae. The sequence goes on from NZ_CP118605.1 coordinate 4,137,478, forward strand.
AACAAATCAGTGGTAAACAGCCAGGTGCAGGCGGTAACAGACAGGATTGTCCGCCGCAGTGAAGAGACCAGGGCCAGCTATCTGGCTCAGGTCGAGCGCGCACAGGGTAAAGGGCGTGCGCGACACAAGCTTTCCTGCGGGAATCTCGCCCACGCGATGGCGGCATCCAGTGCCCAGGACAAGAATCTCATCGCCTCCGGTCAGGGTCCAAATCTGGCCATCATCAATTCCTACAATGACATGCTGTCGGCCCACCAGCCTTACGGTACCTACCCGGAAATACTCAAAGCAGAAGCCCTGCGTAACGGCGCCACCGCCCAGGTCGCCGGCGGCGTGCCCGCCATGTGCGACGGTGTGACCCAAGGGCAGCCGGGAATGGAGCTATCACTGTTTTCCCGCGATGTCATCGCCATGGCCACCGCCATCTCCCTGTCTCACGATATGTTCGACGGCGGTATGTATCTCGGTATCTGCGACAAGATTGTGCCCGGCCTGGTGATGGGTGCGCTGTCGTTTGGCCACCTGCCGGCACTGTTTATCCCTGCGGGCCCCATGCCCACCGGTCTCGCCAATGCGGAAAAAGTCCGTGTGCGTCAGCTGTATGCCGAGGGCAAGGTGGGCCGCAAAGAATTGCTGGAGGCCGAGAGTGCCTCCTACCACAGCGCGGGTACCTGCACCTTCTATGGCACTGCCAACAGCAACCAGATGCTGGTGGAAATCATGGGGCTGCAGTTGCCGGGCAGTTCGTTCGTAAACCCGGGCACCGAACTGCGCAACGCGCTGAATACTGCTGCAGTAAAGCAACTGGTGCATATCACTGAGCCGAGCAATTACACACCCATTGCCAAAATTCTCACCGAGAAAGCTTTCGTAAACGGTATTGTGGGACTGCACGCAACCGGCGGTTCCACCAATCACACCATGCACCTGATTGCCATGGCGCGCGCTGCGGGCATCCAGATTACCTGGCAGGACATGGCCGAATTGTCCGAAGTGGTGCCGCTGCTGTGCCACGTATATCCGAACGGTACGGCAGACATCAACCACTTCGCGGCGGCGGGTGGTATGCAGTACCTGATCCGCGAATTACTGGGTGCCGGTCTATTGCACAACGACGTAAGTACCGTGCTGGGCGATTCCGGTATGGAGCCCTACACCTATGATCCGTTCCTGAATGACGACAAGGACGGCCTGGTTTGGCGCCCCACGGCGGAGGAGTCCGGCAACCCGGATGTCATCCGCCCCGCCAGTGATCCCTTTTCAAAACACGGCGGCCTGCAGCTGCTGAAGGGCAATATCGGCAACAGTGTGATCAAGGTGTCGGCGCTGAAAACCCCGCAACTGAAAGTGACTGCCCCCGCCGTGGTGTTCAATAGCCAGGATGCCATGCTGGATGCATTCAAGGCTGGCGAGCTGGAGAAAGATTTTGTGGCAGTGGTGCGATTCCAGGGCCCCCAGGCTAACGGTATGCCGGAGCTGCATAAGCTGACGCCGTCGCTCGGGGTTTTGCAGGACCGCGGATTCAAGGTGGCCCTGGTGACCGACGGCCGCATGTCCGGTGCTTCTGGCAAGGTGCCGGCGGCAATCCACCTGTCTCCGGAAGCGCTGGAAGGTGGTGTGATCGCCAGGATTCAGGACGGCGATATTGTTGAGCTGGATGCGGAAGCCGGCGTTCTCAAAGTACATGTAAGTGATGAAGAACTGGCGGCGCGACCGTCAGCGGAATGCGACCTGTCCGGTAATGCCACAGGCATGGGCCGCGACCTGTTCACCAATATGCGCAAACTTGCGAGTGGTGCAGAAACGGGCGCTAGCATTCTTTTTTAACTGAATTCTGCGCGGTCCCTGACCAATGTGGAGTCCGCGCTACTGTTTGAGAGCAGACACAAATGGCTAACTCATTTGACATGGTACTTTTTGGTGGTGGCGGCGACCTGTCACTGCGCAAACTGATTCCGGCCCTGTACCGCGCCTACATCGAGGGCGGTCTTGCCGAAGGAACGCGAATCCTGCCGGTTTGTCGTCGACAGGAAGACGCCGACGCTTACCTCAAAACCGCCCAGCAGGCTCTGAAAACTCACCTGCGCGACGGTGAGTACAGCGATAAAAACTGGAAGGGTTTCAGCGTCCTGTTGCGAGCAGTAGCGCTGGATATCTCCAAACCGGATGAACAGTGGGACCTGCTGGTTGACGTGCTCGGCAATGATCCGGAACGCACCCGACTGTTTTATCTGGCGATTCCTCCCGCGGTGTTTGGCCCCTGCTGCGAAAACCTGTCCCTGAAAGGTCTGATCCACGAAAGCTCTCGTGTGGTGGTAGAAAAGCCGCTGGGCTATAACGCCCGCACTTCCGATGAAATCAACAGCAAGATTGCGGAGTATTTCCCGGAAGAGAGCATTTTCCGTATTGACCACTACCTGGGTAAAGAAACGGTCCAGAACCTGCTGGCGCTGCGTTTCAGTAATGTTCTATTCGAGCATCTGTGGGATGCCAAGACCATTGATCATATCCAGATCAGCATTTCCGAAACCGTAGGCCTCGAAGGTCGCGCGGGTTTTTACGACGATACTGGCGCAATGCGCGATATGGTGCAAAACCATCTTTTGCAATTGCTGTGCCTGATCGCGATGGAATCGCCCAACAGCATGTCTGCGCGCAATATCCGCTCGGAAAAAATCAAGGTGCTGGAGGCCCTGCGCCCGCTGACCGGTAGTAATGTCGACAAGAATATCGTGCGCGGCCAGTACGTCGCCGGTGGTCTCGGCAAGGAACTGGTGCCCGGTTATCTGGAAGAGCTGAAAGCACCGAACAGCACAACGGAAACCTTTGTCGCCATTCGCGCGCATATCGATAACTGGCGCTGGACCGGTGTGCCTTTCTACCTGCGTACCGGCAAGCGTATGGAAAAGCGCTGCGCGGAAATTGTAATCCAATACAAAAAGGTTTCGCACAGTGTTTACCAGCCAGAGGCCGGCAAGGTGCTGCCTAATCGCCTGGTGATTCGACTGCAGCCGGAAGAGAGCATCAAGCTGGTGTTGATGGCGAAGAAAATGGACAGTCTCACCATGGAATTGCAGCCGGTGGAATTGAACCTGACGTTGTCCGACACCTACGACAGCTTCAAGAGCGATGCTTACAAACGTCTGATGCTGGATGCCGCAGACAATAACTCAGCACTGTTTATCCACCGGGATGAAGTTGCGGCAGCCTGGGCCTGGGTCGATCCGATCATCGACCACTGGCGGGATACCAACAACTTGCCGCAACTGTACCGCTCCGGTACCTGGGGGCCGCAGGCTTCCAACCAGCTGCTGGCGGAAAACGGTCACCACTGGTTTAACCCCTGATCCAGAATCAGTGGCAGGCGGATTCAACTAACTACTTGGTTTCAAGAGCGGTCTCAGGACATGGTCGAAGAAAAATTTTTTGCTGACAGGGAAAGACTCACACTGGCGCTGGCCAATGAATGCGCCGCAGCCTTGCACGCAGGTATCAAAACCAAAGGACAGGCAACCTTTCTGGTCAGTGGTGGCAGCTCTCCGGAGCCTGTATACCGCGAGCTTTCCCGACGCCCGCTGCCCTGGGAGCTGGTCAACGTGGCACTGGTGGATGAGCGTTGGGTTGACAGGGATGAAGCCGGCAGCAACCTGGCATTTATTGGCAATAGTCTGCTGCAAAACGAAGCTGCCAAGGCGCCGTGTCTGGGGATGAAAAATTCGGCTGCATCGCCTGCAGCGGGTGAGGCAGAGTGCGAGCGCGCCTATCAGGAGTTGCCGCAGCCCTATGACGTTTGTGTGCTCGGCATGGGTAACGACGGCCACACCGCTTCCTTTTTTCCCTACGCGGAAGGTCTGGATGAGGCGCTAGAACCCAAGTCGGAAAAGCTGTGCAAAGCCATCACTGCAAAACAGAGCGCAGTTACAGGTGTGCACACTGAGCGTATGACGCTCACGCTCGCCGCCATTTTGCAGGCGAAGGAAATCAAGCTGCTGATTACCGGCGAGGAAAAGCTCAAAGTGTATCGCCAGGCACTACTGGGTGATGACGAGCGAGAAATGCCGGTGCGCAGTATTCTCAAGCAGGGATTGAAACCAGTCACTGTTTACTGGGCCCCATAGTCGGATCTTCGCGAGATCCATATAAAATTTTGGTTTTGATCGAATCTTAGGAAATAAAGATGCAACAGAATCTTGTACCTGTATTGGAGCAAGCCGGCGTAGTTCCGGTACTGGTTATCGATAACGTCAGCGAAGCGCTGCCACTGGCGGAAGCGCTGGTAGAAGGCGGTCTGAACGTGCTGGAAGTCACTCTGCGTACCGAAGCCGCACTGGCCGCGGTAGAAGAAATTGCCAAGCATCTGCCAGATGCCCACGTAGGCACCGGTACTGTACTGAATGGCGACGATGTGCGTCGCTCTGTGGATGCCGGTGCTACCTTTATGGTCAGCCCGGGTGTCACCGAATCCCTGCTGGATGCGGTTGATGGTGTCACCATTCCTTTGTTGCCCGGCGCGTCCAACCCGTCTGAAGTAATGCGCCTGCTCGAGCGCGGCTACCGCTACCAGAAGTTTTTCCCGGCGGAAGCTGCCGGCGGTATCCCCATGCTGAAATCTATCGGCGGTCCTCTGGCACAGGTGAAGTTCTGCCCTACCGGTGGTATCAGCCCGAAAAATGCCAGGGATTATCTGAGCCTGTCCAATGTGATCTGCGTTGGCGGTTCCTGGATGGCAGCGCCGAACCTGGTGGCTGAGAAGAATTGGGCCGAGATCACTCGCCTGGCGAAAGAAGCTTCTCTGCTGAAGGGCTGATGCCCGACTGAACAAATTCAAGTAGTAGGAACCTTGGAGCGTTGGGGGGGTATGCCCGGCGCTGCAATAATAATTTCATAATCTATAAGACACAGAGGGTGTAGCGATATGAAACTCAGAATTGCTATCAACGGATATGGACGTATCGGCCGCAACGTAACCCGCGCGATTTACGAGTCCGGCTACAATGATCAAATTCAGCTGGTTGCCATCAACGACCTGGCTCCGGTGGAAGCCAATGCCCACCTCACCCGTTTTGATACAGTACACGGTCGCTTCAACACGGAAGTAAAGGTGGAGGGTGAAAACCTGGTGATCGGTGGTGATACCGTCAAGGTTTGCCAGGAGCGCAACCCGGCCAATCTGCCCTGGGGTGAGCTCAACGTTGATCTGGTGCTGGAATGTACCGGCCTGTTCACTGACAAGGCCGCGGCCTCTGCACATATGGAAGCCGGCGCTAAAGCGGTACTGATTTCCGCGCCCTCGAAAGATGCCGACCTGACCGTAGTTTACGGCGTGAACGACGACAAACTCACCGCCGAGCACAAGGTGGTTTCCAACGCATCCTGTACCACCAACTGCCTGGCACCGGTGGCCAAGGTCCTGAACGAAGCGATCGGCATCGAGCGCGGCTTTATGACCACCGTTCACGCCTATACCAATGACCAGAATACCCAGGACGCCGTGCACAAGGATATCTATCGTGCGCGTGCCGCTGCCGATAACATGATTCCCACCAAAACCGGCGCTGCCGCAGCCGTTGGTCTGGTGCTGCCAGAACTGCAGGGCAAGCTCGACGGTATGGCGGTACGGGTCCCGGTAAACAACGTTTCCCTGGTGGATTGCCAGTTTATCGCCAGCCGTGAAACCACCGCCGACGAAATCAATGCAATCCTGCGTGATGCTTCCGGCACCATCAAGGGCGGTGTGCTGTCATTCTGCGAGCAGCCGCTGGTATCGGTGGATTTCAACCACACCACCGCGTCCAGTCACTTCGATGCCAATCACACCCGTGTAAACGGCAACCTGGTGAAAGTGATGGCATGGTATGACAACGAGTGGGGCTTCTCTCACCGTATGCTCGACACCAGCCTGGCCATGGCGAAGGCGCTGGAACTGTAAGTACAGGTGCCGGATAACCCCCGTGTTATCCACCCGGAGTGGGTGCAATACCCGCTCCGGGAGCTTCTGTTAAGCGTTCCGCTGGAGCAGTCAGCGACGACTGTAAAAATACTTTCCGTCTTATTTCCAATCTAAAAATACGATTACCGCCAACTATTATGATTCGCCATACAAAAATTGTTGCCACGCTCGGTCCGGGTACTGACAAGCCGCGCGTTATTGACGAGATTATCCGTGCCGGCGTCAACGTCGTGCGCCTGAATTTTTCCCACGGCAGTGCCGATGACCACCGCAAGCGTGTAGAAGAAGTGCGCCGCGCTTCCGCCGAACAAAACAGGCTGGTGGCAATCCTCGGCGACTTGCAGGGGCCCAAAATCCGTATTGCCCGCTTTGCGCAAGGCAGCATTTTCCTGGAGAACAATGCTGAATTCACTCTGGACGCGGATTGTCCGAAAGAGGGGGGCAACCAGCAGCGCGTGGGGGTTGATTACCCGTCCCTGATTGCCGACTGTAAACCGGGTAACATCCTTCTGCTGGACGATGGCAAGATTCGTCTGGAAGTGACCGGTGGCACCAGCAGCAAACTTTTCTGCCGCGTACTACAGGGAGGTAAACTCTCGAACAACAAAGGCATCAACCTGTTGGGAGGAGGACTTTCAGCGCCGGCGTTGACGGAGAAAGACTACCAAGACATCAAGCTCGCGGCCGAACTGGATGTGGATTTCCTGGCGGTAAGCTTTCCGCGCAGCGGCGAAGATCTGGAGATTGCACGCAAGGCGATGCGCGAAGCCGGCAGTAATGCGGCCATCGTAGCCAAGGTCGAGCGCGCCGAGGCGGTCGGTGACGATGCGCAGATGGATGAGATTATCCTTGCCTCCGATGTCATCATGGTTGCCCGCGGTGACCTGGGTGTGGAAATTGGTGATGCGGCACTGGTGGGAGTGCAGAAAAAGCTGATCAACCGCGCTAACGCCCTGAATCGTGGAGTGATCACTGCGACGCAGATGATGGAGTCCATGATCACCAGCCCGACACCGACCCGCGCGGAAGTGATGGACGTGGCCAACGCTGTACTGGATGGTACCGACGCGGTAATGCTTTCCGCGGAAACTGCTGCCGGCGACTTTCCGATTGCTGCAGTAGAGTCCATGGCGGACGTTGTGGTAGGTGCCGAACGCTATCTTGGTTCCACCAGTCGTCCGGCGACAACCCGCTCCGGTTCCGAGAGCATCGACACGGTTATCGCGCAGGCGGCCATTGAGTCCGCAGCACGGGTTGAAAACCTGTGTGCGGTAGCAGCGCTGACCGAATCCGGCCGTACTCCGCGCCTCATGTCCCGCGCCACCACCCACCTGCCGATTTACGCGCTTACCCGTCATCCGCAGGTGGCCCGCCAATTGGTATTGTTGCGCGGGGTAGAGCCGATCGAATTTGATCCGGCCTCAGTGCCGCTGGGTCACCTGACCGATGCCATTATCGAAGTTCTCGGGTCCCGTATCGATCTGCAAAAAGGGCAGCGTATCCTGATTACCCAGGGCGAACGCCTGAATATGGGTGGCGGCACCAGCTCCATGCGTATTAAAGAGATCGAATAATCTTCCCGCTGTAGTGACCAGCACTCCCGGATAATTCCCCGGGGGTGCTGAATCTTCTTTTCTGTTTCCTTTTTCCTGTTCCGGCACGGTGGTATCTGCAGCGTCTCAACGCACGAGCTACCTGGACCTCGGTAGGGTGTTCAAATTTCGATCGGGTCGGTTATAAAACATCACGCTGTCTTACTTTTGTTGTCATGAATGACAGGCATAGATGCTTGAAAATTGTGAAATCCCCGGACATTTTCTCCCTTGGGCAGTAGCTTTTTATTTTCGTTGTGTGTATTGTCGACTGCGAGAATGACAGCGCTATCATAAAAACGAATGACAGCGCTATCATTTGGCGGTACAAGGTGAACAAAAAATTTCTAACCAAACCTTATATCTATAAAAAAGGAAGGGGAAATCGATGCTTAAGCGCAACAAACTCGCTCTCTCAATCAGTGCGGCTGTACTTGGTGGTAGCCTGGTGGCTCCGCTGGCAGTTGCTCAGGATGCTGTGGAAGAGGTTACCGTTACCGGTATTCGTGCCTCTCTGCAGGATGCTCAGTCTGTAAAACGTAATGCTGTTTCTATCGTTGATGCTATTTCTGCAGAAGACGTTGGTAAGTTCCCGGATAAAAACGTGGCCGAATCACTGTCTCGCCTGACCGGTGTTGGCGTTACCCGTGACTGGGGACAGGGTGAGAAGGTAACCATTCGCGGTGCCGGAGCGGACTACAACCGCACCACCCTTAACGGGCAAACCGTTGCCAGCGCAGACTGGTTTATTCTGGACAATCCTGCTCGTAGCTTTAACTACACCCTGCTGCCTTCCACTCTGATCAAAACCCTGGAAGTGCACAAAAGTCCCACTGCTTCCCAAGATGAAGGTTCTCTTGGTGGTACCGTAGTTCTGCGTACCCACCGCCCTCTGGACCTCGATGCAAACGAAGCGTCTGTTGCGGTTGAAAACACCTACACTGAAGCTTCCGAAAGTAACGATCCTACCGTCTCCGGTCAGTACTCGTGGAAAAATGCCGACGAAACTATTGGTGTACTGGTAGCTGCGAGCTACCTGAAGCGTGACCAGCAACGTAACGGTTTTGAGGTGCTGGGCTGGAGTGAAATAGATGGAACGGTTTACCCGACATTGATGGGTACTCCTATCTTCCAGCAGTCACGCGAACGTGATACCTATTTTGTATCTGCCCAATTCCGTCCGACCGACGAAATGACGTTCACTCTTGACGCGATGGACTCTACCGTTGATGCGGACAACATGAATGCCAACTGGATGATTCGCACAAATGATGCGGCTGCTCAGATCGGTTCGGCTACCATCACCGGTGACACTGCGACCGCGATGAGCGGAAATGACGTTGCCATCGTTGACTTCATTAACCGTCAATCCAGCACTCAAACCCAGTCCTTTACCTTGACTGGTGAGTATGAAACCGACGCATTTAGCGTGACCGGTGTCGTTGGGCAAACCAAGGCGGAAGGTGGTACCTACCGTGAAACTTCCTGGGAATACATTGCTGCTTCCAGCTACTCCTATGATCTGATTGATCAGTCCATGAATATGGGTGTTTCCCCTGTCGAGGATGCAGATCTCTTTGCTCTCGACTGGATCTGGGGCGGCAGCAAGCCGACTACCGACGAAGAAACCTATCTGCAGTTGGACCTGGATATTCCAGTAGAGATGGGTGCTTTCACCGCGATCAAGACTGGACTGAAATACCGTGAAGCTGAGCGAACGCAAGGGCGCACCGCATACTCCTGGCACGCCCCCACTCGCGATGTGGACTATGGTGTAGGCTGGAATAACTACCTCGGTTACATCATGGATCAGTGTCCGACACTGGCTTCATGTGGCCTGAACGGCGCTACCGTAGGTCTTGATTCCCCCATTTCTGCAAGCTTCAATCAGGTAATTGAGCACAATCGCGACTTTATGGAAGGCGTCGCCTTTAACGGACTGAATGGCTTCGAAAACGATTATTCTGAGAGCCTTCTGTTGCCAGAAATCTGGGGAGTGTCTGAAGATATCACCGCATTCTATGTGCAGGGTGATTTCGAGTCCGGCAGTCTGCGCGGTAACGTCGGCATGCGCTACGTGACTACTGACCAGGCGTCGTCTGGCTATTCATACGACGGTTCAGAGTCCGGATTGATCACCATCAATGGCAGCGCATTTGATACTCCGAGTGCGATGTGGGTTACCAGTAAGAATGACTACAGTGAGTTCCTTCCGAGCCTGAACCTGGCATTTGACCTGAATGACGAGATGGTAATGCGTGCATCTGCTGCGCGCGTGATGGCTCGCCAGAACTGGGACCGCCTCTCTGGTTACAGCACTTTCGGTTCACTGAATATTGCTGACCCGAAAGGTACCGCAGGCAACCCGAATCTGAAGCCGACGATCGCCAATCAGTTGGACTTCGGATATGAATGGTATTACGGTGAGGCATCTGCTTTCGCGGCCACCGTGTTCTTCAAGGATATCGATAGCTACATCGCTCAGGATACCTATACTGAAGCCCGTTATTATGAAAATGATGACACCTGGGTGGATGTAGATTTCGCAGTGCCGGTAAATGGTGAAGGTGGTAATGTCACTGGTATCGAGCTTGCGATTGATCACGCGTTTGACAATGGTTTTGGTGTGTCCGCTAACTACACCTACACCGACGTGTCTAACGTGGAAGGCGCAGTTGGCATTTCTGAAAACATGGCAAACCTGCAGGGTTACTATGAAAACGGATTGGTGTCCGCTCGCATGATGTACAACTACCGCGATGACTACTTTGAAGGCCTGAACAACTTCAACTCTCCTGTATACACCAAAGCGTTTGGTCAGCTGGATGCCAGCATTGCGTTCAATGTAACCGACAATGCGCAAATCACGCTGGAAGCAGTGAACCTGAACGACGAAGCCGTCGAGCAATACTCTGGTGAAGAGTACCGTTTGACTTCTTTGTATGAAAACGGTCGCCGCTTTGTTGTTGGAGCTCGCTACAAGTTCTAAGTGGCTCGACTAATCAGATTGAACTGATTGGTTAGTAAAACCTCGCAATGCCTGGCGTTGCGAGGTTTTTTTATGTTTACTTGAACGTTTTATCATGTGCTAACAGCGACAGAATGTTGGTGGGGTTATGCAATCTATAGAAATCGTAGATCGATTTCAGCGGGATTTTTTTGAGTCGGAAGTGGTGCCTGCGTACCGCCCTGTAATTTTCAAAGATGCTGTCTCTCACTGGCCTTTGGTGCAGCAGGCTCGCAAGTCCTCAGTGGACCTGATGGCGTTTTTGGAGGCGCGGGCGACACCCGGGAAAATCTGGACTATAGAAGCTCCACGAGATTCCGGCGGGCGATTTTTTTATTCCGCAGATGGATGTGGCTTTAATTTTGAGCGCAAGATCACCACGTTCCAGCACTTCTCGCAGCGGCTGAAAAACTGGGTTGACGATCAGCATGCACCTGCGCTTTCGATGCAGAGTGCTTTTGTGGATGAACATTTCTACGATGTTCGGGAAAGTCACAGTATTCCTGTTTTTTCATCTGATATTCGGCCGCGAATCTGGATTGGTAACCGCAGTGTCGTGGCAACCCATTATGACCACTCTGAAAATATCGCGTGCGTGGCGGCGGGAAGGCGACGTTTTACCCTGTTTCCACCACACCAGATAAGCAATTTGTATCTGGGACCTCTGGATAAGACCATCGGCGGTTCGCCGGTGAGTATGGTTTCCCTGTTGTCCCCGGACTTTGATCGCTACCCCCGCTTTGAGGAGGCGCTAAAGCATGCCTTGGTCGCGGAGCTTGAGCCGGGGGATGTTATTTATATCCCCACGCTTTGGTTTCACCACGTTGAGGCATTGGAGGGGATCAATATACTGGTTAACTTCTGGCGAAGCAGTGGTGGTGCTGCGTCGGGACCGCGCCCGGCAGATGCGTTACTTCTCGCGCTGCTGACGATCCAGGATCAACCTCCGTCCATCAAGGCGGCCTGGAAGAGCTTTTTTGATTATTACGTCTTCGATACATTTGGCGACCCGAGTGCCCATCTACCCGAAGAGCTCAAGGGGATGTTGGGTGGTATGGATCCGGATATGGCAATGAAGCTTAGGCGCTGGTTGGTTCGACAGTTGTCGGAAGCTGGTGAGTAACGCGCGGGATGTGTGAAGCGGTAGAATAAAGCTCCGGTGGCTTCAGCGGGTTAGCGCTGCTGTAGCCCATGAATTTGTGGAATCTTATTGCCCAGTGGTGTAACGTTCTGCTTCCCTTTTCAAGTATGAAAAATATACTAAGCGGGTTTTTTAGAATAACTTCAAATCAATAAGGTGTTGTATGGCCACTGTAGAAGCCCCGAAAATCGTCCCTCTGCGCAGTGACGTTCACGGCAAGTTGAAGGTTCGTGAATTGGGGACCTTTGAGCACGTAAAAAATGCACACATGGTGCCGGTGACTGCTCACGAATTCGCCCGTCTGGGTGCTGAATACCCAATTGTTTTCGTCAAGAACTCAGAAACCGATCAGTTTCAGTCTGTTGCTCTGTTGAGCTTGAAAGTAGGCGAAAACCTGTTCGTCGATGGCGAAAAATGGAACGGCGTTTTTGTTCCTGGCGCCGTTCGCAACCATCCTTTCGTTCTGGCCCCCGCGGGCGAGAACAAGGACCGCCTGATGGTTGGCCTGATCGAGAATAGCCCGGTAGTCGGCGAAGAAGAGGGTAACCCTCTGTTTACCGAAGCCGGTGAAGAATCTGAATACCTGAAGGCCAAGAAAGAATCTCTGGTCGGCTACCTGGAAAGTGACCAGATGACCAAGGCGTTTATCACCATCCTGGCCGAGAAAGATCTGCTGACCACGCAAAATGTTGCCGTCAATGCCGGTGGTGAGAAGATCAATCTGACCGGTATCTATATGGTGGATGAGAAGAAGCTGGGCGAGCTGAGCGAAGAAGATTTTGCGGATTTCCGCAAGCGTGGCTTCCTGCCGCCGCTGTACGCGCAGCTGGGTTCCATGCACCAGTTCTCCCGTCTGGCGAAAATGGCCGCTGGCGTCTGATTCTTGCCTGACCGGCAATTTCAAGCCGGTGCTCTCGGGGCCTTGTTTTAGGGGCCCCGTTAGTCCCCCCTCTTAACTATCCCTCTCATTATGTTCCTTAAGCGTTACTCGGCCTGGTTTGTTTTTCTGGGGTTGTTTTATACCCTGTGGGCGTTGTGGGTAATTGCGCAGGATCTCTGGCCTGTAGTCGTTCAGCATTGGCCCATGGCGCTTTCCATGGCCATCGGGAGTTATGCGGCAGGGTCTACGCCTATGGGCGGCGGCACTGTGGGTTTCCCTGTATTGGTGTTGCTTTTCGATATGCCTGCCAGTCTCGGACGGGACTTCAGTTTTGCGGTGCAGTCCATTGGTATGGTCAGTGCCAGCCTCTTTATTCTTTGTCGACGCCAAACGCTGGCATGGTCGATGCTGCGCGGGGCGTTGCTCGGCAGCCTGTTAGCGACACCTCTGGGCATCTTGTTTTTCGCGCCTCTGGTGCCGGAGCTTTGGGTCAAGCTGGCCTTCGCGGTGATCTGGGGTAGTTTCGGCATATTGCATCTTTACCGTCTGCAGGAAATTACCGGCCACGATCATGCCGGTGACCCCCGCTGCCCCAGGGATTTCCGAATCGGATTACTGCTTGGCGCGGTGTCCGGCTTTCTCGCAGTTTCGGTCACCGGTGTCGGCATCGATATGGTGATTTATGCGGCCCTGGTCCTCCTCAGTAGGGTGGATCTTAAGGTGGCGATTCCCACTTCTGTGGTCATTATGGCGTTCTCGTCTGTGGTGGGTGTAGCTGTAAAAAGTCTCGCAGGTGACTGGCAGCCCGGGGTGCTGGCGAACTGGCTTGCTGCTGCGCCGGTAGTGGCTTTGGGGGCACCACTGGGGGTATTTGTGGTGTCGTTGATCGGGCGAAAGCCGACACTTGTAGTGGTGGCGCTACTTTGCGTGGTGCAGTTTGTGTGGACCTGTGTATCCGAGCGGGAAACCCTGGGGGTTTACGGCAGTGCCTTGGCAATGCTGGCGGTAGTTCTCTGTTTGGGCGGGTTCGAGGCACTGAGGCTACTGGGGTTGCGCAGGGCGCGTGGTAACGCGGAAATGGCTTCGGGGCGCTATGCCGCAAATCAGCTCGCTTCGGGTTCTTAGTTCTCGATAATTCGAAAGCGTCAGGTGTGAAAGTAAAAAGGGCGATCCCGCAAGGAATCGCCCTTTTAAATATGGCTGGGGTGGAAGGATTAGCTTCGCCTGCGGCTCGCTGGTCTCTGCTGGCTACGCCAGCTTCGGCTCGAACCCGTCAGTGTGCATTGCCTTCGTCAAACTCACTGCCAATCTGAAAATATGGCTGGGGTGGAAGGATTCGAACCTTCGCATGACGGGATCAAAACCCGCTGCCTTACCGCTTGGCTACACCCCAGTAAAAGTGCTACGAGAGCTTTCTCGTAGAGGGAAAGTGGTAGCAAGGGGGAGACTTGAACTCCCGACCTCAGCATTATGAGTGCTGCGCTCTAACCAGCTGAGCTACCTTGCCACAAACAAACTCGGCTAACCGAGGGCGCGAATAATAGGGGTATGGGATGGGCGTGTCAACACCCTTTTTACTAAATTAATCAGTAGCTTAGCGCGCTATCTGAAATTGGAGTGGGGCTCAGCGCCCGCGGCCGATCGCCGCCAGCAAAGAACCCAGGGCGACGGTTATCGCGCCAAGCCAGCTGATCCAGTTCAGCGGCTCCACTTCGATATATTCTGGCCAGAGGGCGCCTATGAGTGCGCTCAGCGCCAGGGTCATCAGGGGAACAAGCGCCAGGGTGGCGCTTACTCTGGAGGCTTCCCAGGCGGCCATGGCCTTGGCAAAGGCGCTATAGGCGATCAGCGTGTTGGCGGTCAGAAATACCAGTAGTGCCCAGCCCAGAGCATCCAGCTCCAGGGCCGCAGCAGGTCGCGCGACCGGGAGAAAACACAGGGTTCCCCCCAGGTAGATCATTACCAGAAGGTTTTGCGGGCGCGACACGGCCACAATCTTTTTCTGGAAGACGCCATATATTGCCCAGGTCACTGCGGCGACCACCGCCAGCCCGACACCGTACAGGTAGGCTTTGTCGGCCCCTTTCAGCAATTCCTGCAGGCGCAGGTTGAAAAACAGCGGCAGGCCGATACACACCAGCGCGACCCCCATCCACTGGCGGGCAGAAAAACTTTCTCCCAGCCAGAGCACGCTGAAGATCAGCAGGAGGAGTGGCGCCAGCTGGATCAGTACCTGTAGTGCCCCCGCAGTAATGTGATTGAGCGCGGTGGCGTAGGCAATATAGTTTCCCAGCAGGCCAACAACGGCGATCACGGTAAAGGGCAGCAGTTTGCCGCTCAGTAGCTTGCCAAGCTCGAGCTGTCGCCGCCAGCCGTAATAAGTGCCGGCGCACAGGGCGGCGCCGAAAAATCGATACCAGGTGACGGTGGTGGAGTCCAGGTCAGCAATCAGGCCCTTCATGGCGATAGGCAGCAGGGCCCACAAAAACGCCGTGGTCAGGGCCAGGGGCAGGCCGACTCTCCAGTTGGATTGATACATGGTCTTTCACGCATTGTTGCGGTTGCGATCGCCACGGCAGGTGGCTTCGGGGAGTGTTCCTCCGGTGCTCGTGGTGGAGAACCGGAGGAGGGGGCAGGGATTGCTACCGTAGAAGGGAGGGGTTAGACGTTGAAGCGGAAATGCACCACGTCGCCATCAGCGACCACGTATTCCTTCCCTTCCAGGCGCCATTTGCCCGCTTCCTTGGCGCCAGCCTCGCCCTTGTGAGCGACAAAATCGTTGTAGCCGACCACTTCTGCACGGATAAAGCCTTTTTCGAAATCCGTGTGGATCTTGCCCGCTGCCTGCGGCGCAGTAGCGCCGAGGGGGATGGTCCAAGCGCGAACTTCTTTGACGCCGGCGGTGAAGTAGGTGTGCAGGCCCAGCAACTGGTAACCGGCGCGGATTACCCGGTTCAGGCCCGGCTCTTCCATGCCCAGTCCTTCCAGGAATTCCTGCTTTTCATCGTCGTCGAGTTCGGCGATTTCCGCTTCCAGCTTGTTGCAGATGGGGACCAGTACGGCATTTTCTTCCGCCGCAATGGCGGCTACGGCGTCCAGGTGCGGGTTGTTCTCGAAGCCATCTTCGTCCACGTTGGCGATGTACATGGTGGGCTTGATGGTGAGCAGGCTCAGCTCTTTCAGGCTGGCCAGTTCTTCATCATTCAGGCCGAAGGATCGCAGCGGCTTGGCTTCGTCCAGGTGCGGCTGGATCTTTTCCAGCAGGGCCTTCATTTTGATCGCGTGCTTGTCCTGGCCCTTGGCGGCGCGGCTGTAGCGCTGCAGTGCTTTTTCTACGGTGTCCAGGTCCGCCAGTGCCAGTTCGGTATTGATTACTTCAATGTCCGCTACCGGGTGTACCTTGTTGGCGACGTGGATGACATTGTCATCTTCAAAGCAGCGCACAACATGAGCGATGGCGTCGGTCTCGCGAATGTTGGCGAGAAATTTGTTACCCAGGCCTTCACCTTTGGAGGCACCGGCGACCAGGCCGGCGATATCGGTAAATTCCATGGTGGTTGGGATGACTTTCTGCGGCTTGACGATTTCTGCCAGCTTGTCGAGGCGGAGGTCCGGTACCGGTACCACGCCGGCGTTGGGCTCAATGGTGCAGAAGGGGAAGTTTTCCGCGTCGATGCCCGCTTTGGTCAGGGCATTGAAGAGGGTGGATTTGCCCACGTTGGGCAGGCCGACGATGCCGCAAGTAAAACCCATGGTCTGAATCCTGTTGCTGGTGTTGCAGAATCTGTGCTGCATTCACCTTATTTTGCGTTTGCTTTGGAGTTGGTGTGAAGCGTTTTCATGGCTGAGTTCCAGTCGCCGCTAGCGGCGCCGGGCAGCACGTCGATGGCGCGATCGATCGATTCGGCCAGCTGGTCCTGCTCCACACGCGGGGCGCGCTGCAGGACATAATTCACCACGTCGCGGGCGTTGCCCGGGTGGCCGACGCCGAGGCGCAGGCGCATGAAATCGCGATTGTTGCCGAGCGCGGCAATAATGTCGCGCAGGCCATTGTGCCCCCCGTGGCCGCCGCCTTTTTTCAGGCGCGCAGTTCCGCAGGGCAGGTCCAGCTCATCGTGAGCGACCAGAATGGCTTCGGCGGGAATCTTGAAGAAGTTCGCCAGCGGGCCCACTGCCTGGCCGCTGCGATTCATATAGGTAGTGGGGATCAGCAGGCGGATATCCTGCCCGCCGATCCGCACACGGCCAGAAAGACCGTGGTATTTGCTGTCTGGCACAAGCTGGGTGCCGTGTATACGGGCCAGCTCGGAGACAAAGTCGGCCCCGGCATTGTGTCGCGTCCGGTCGTATTCGGGGCCTGGGTTACCCAGGCCCACAATCAACTGGATGGGCGTTTCCGGAGCCTTGCTCAAGGTGACTTACCTTCTATAAAGGGTACCTGAACGGGTACCGGCTTACTCTTCGCCGGACTCTTCGCCTTCAGCGGTTTCAGCTTCGATAGCACCGCGCGGCTTGTGTACAGACGCAACAAGCAGGTCGTGGTCTTCGCCGTGGGACAGAGCTACAGATTCAACACCCGCCGGCAGTTTGATGTCGGAAATGTGGATGTTGCCGTCCAGTTCCAGATCTGCCAGATCAACTTCGATGAACTCAGGCAGTTTGGAAGCCGGTGCGTTGATGTCCAGCTCGGTCAGGGTGTGAGAAACGATGCCGCCAGCTTTAACGCCTTTGCACTTGTCTTCGTTCAGGAAGTGCAGCGGTACTTTCACGTGTACTTTGGTGTCGGCAGAAACGCGCTGGAAGTCAGCGTGCAGCAGGATGGCCTTGGCCGGATGACGCTGCAGATCGCGCAGGATCACAGATTCTTCTTTGCCGTCTACGCTCAGGGTCAGAACGGAGGAGTAAACTGCTTCGTTCTCCAGGGCCTTGAACATATCTTTCTGCAGCAGGGAGATCGCTTGCGGCTCAGCTTCGCCACCGTAGATGATGGCCGGAACTTTTGCTTCCAGGCGACGCAGGCGGCGGCTCGCACCTTTCCCTTCGTCGCTGCGGACGCTGGCATTCAGTTTGAATTCAGACATGGGGTAAACCTCGGGTTGTCTGTCCAGAAGGACCTGCGACCGGAACCCTCTGGGATTGCTAAAAATAGGGCGATTTTTGGGATTCTATCGAATACATACGCCCAATAGTAAACGCCCGGCAGTGCCGGGCGGGCGCGTATTCTAAGGGGAAGTGGGCGGGATTGCCAGCGTATTTGTGCTTGGAAGCCGGCAGTCGCGAATTGTGCGAGCCTGCTGGCAGGCTCGTACGGAGAGGGGGCTCTTATCGGAACATTGCCGACAGGGATTCCTCGTTACTGATGCGGCGCACAGATTCGGCCAGCATGGCGGAAAGGGTCAGCTGACGGATCTTGGGGGTCTTTTCCATTTTGTCACCCAGGGGGATGGAGTCGGTGACCACGAGTTCATCCAGAACCGAGTTGTTCAGGTTTTCGATGGCTTTGCCGGAAAGTACCGGGTGGGTGCAGTAGGCCACCACTTTTTTGGCGCCGTGCTCTTTCAGTGCGTTGGCGGCGTTACACAAGGTGCCGGCGGTGTCCACCATGTCGTCGACGAGTAGGCAGGTGCGGCCGTTGATCTCGCCGATGATGTTCATCACTTCGGCGACGTTGGCTGCAGGGCGACGTTTGTCGATGATTGCCAGGTCGCAATCCAGGCTCTTGGCAACGGCCCGTGCACGTACGACACCGCCGATATCCGGTGACACTACTACCAGGTCCTGGTAATTCTGGCGCTCGATATCGTCCAGCAGCACGGAAGAGCCGTACACGTTGTCTACCGGGACATCGAAGAAGCCCTGGATCTGCTCGGCGTGCAGGTCAACGGTCAGAACCCGGTCAATCCCCACGCTCACCATCATGTCGGCCACGACTTTGGCGGAAATCGGCACCCGCTGGGAGCGAACCCGGCGATCCTGGCGCGCGTAGCCGAAGTAGGGCACCACCGCGGTAATGCGGCCCGCTGAAGCGCGGCGCAGGGCGTCAACCAGCAGTATCAGTTCCATCAGGTTGCGGTTGGTGGGCTGGCAGGTGGACTGCACTACGAATACATCGCGGCCGCGCACGTTGTCGGTGATTTCCACCGCGATCTCGCCGTCCGAAAAGCGTTTTACTACTGCTTCCCCCAGGGGTATCGCCATATGGTCCACGATTTTTTGTGCCAGTTCCGGGTTAGCGTTGCCGGTAAAGACCATTAAGTCAGCCACTGCGAGTACCTTTTTCGTTGGGAGTAGATGATAGTAGTGAAATTGAAGAGGTTTGCGGAGCGGGAACTGCTTGCAGGATAGTGTGATGCCGTTTCATTGGGCGACCATTAGTGCAAGTGCTGGTTGGTGGTGGTAGTTGCCAAATCCCCGTATAGACGGGACTCCGCTTACAGTCCGGGTGAGTTGGGCTGTAACTAAGAAATAGGAATGGCTGGGGTGGAAGGATTCGAACCTTCGCATGACGGGATCAAAACCCGCTGCCTTACCGCTTGGCTACACCCCAGCAATGTGCAGCTCGTCTAACTAGACTGTTGCTGCAAATTTCGCGAGTTGCTTGTGTGCAGGAGATTCATTGACTCCTTTAGCAACAAAACCTGCCAGATTTTCCGGCAACTGTTCCAGTGCGTTTCGTGCGCTGGCTTCAGGCTCGAAGCCGGCAAAAACACATGCGCCGGTTCCTGTCAGTTGTGCCGTCCCGAACTGCGAAAGCCACTCTCTGGCCTTGCGTACTTCAGGGTAGAGGTTTTCTACCAGGGGCTGGAAATCGTTGCCGGCGTATTCGCCTGGCCAGTGTGTATCCAGCCGCCTGTCGCGAAGGGCCGCTAATGTAATTGCGGCAGAATCTCTTGTCAAACGGGAATCGGAAAATAGTGCTGCGGTACTTATGTGGCAGTCCGGTTTTACCACCAGGTACCAGCGTGGTGGCGTCGGAATCGGGGTCAGTTTTTCTCCCACGCCTTCGGCAAAGGCCGAGTGCCCGCGTACAAACACCGGCACATCCGCACCCAGTTGTCGTCCCAGCTCCGCCAGCGTGTCCAGGTCAAAATCACACTGCCATAGATGGTTCAGGCCGAGCAGGGTCGTAGCGGCATCGCTGCTGCCGCCGCCGATGCCACCGCCGGCGGGGAGGACCTTGCTTACCGAGATTGTTGCGCCCAGTGCCGGTTTTCCCGCTTGCTGTCGCAACAGGCAGGCTGCGCGAAAAATGAGGTTGTCTTGTGCGGGTAGGTCGACACCGGGACAGTCCAGCTGGATTTCACCGCTGGTGTTTGCGCGGAAAGTCAGTGTGTCGCCGTAATCCAATAGTTGAAAAATGGTTTGCAGCTCGTGGTAACCATCTGCGCGGCGGCCGAGGATACGCAGCATCAAATTCAATTTGGCGGGCGCGGTGAGTATCAGGGGCTGGGTGTTCATGTGCGGAGGTGTTGGGGCGGTAGTGCGTTGGCGGCCATGTTAGCAGCCGCCGGTGCGCTCATACAGTCAGTGGCGATAATTGCTGATTCCGTCTTACCTGGGCAGCCACTCCTTTATAACTACGGTGACACTGACCGGACCTGCCGCCTGATTGGTGGCGGCTTTGATTTTTGTGGGCAGTTGATAGGGCCCCACCGCTTGATAACCACTGAAATTAAGTTGCCAGCCAGATTGCTGCAGGCTTTGCAGTTGCCCCTGGGTATTTTTCTGCTGGCCACTGACGGCGCCGGGTGCTGCGAGGCCCCGCACCCAGTAAAACATTTCTGTTACCGGCAGCGGCCAGCCCATGATCTGTTCGGTGAGTTGTGCAGGATTGGAGGCGAATACCGCCGGTTCGCTGCCACGCTGCAAGCTGACACCGCCGGGCGAGCCACTGATTATGGTTGCGCCGGCACCGAGAGGGCCGCTCAGATGAATACGGTAATTGCTGTTGGCCTGTTGCCAGGTGAGATTGGCGCTGCCATTTTCCTTGGGAGAGCGCACACCCAGCTTGCCCATTGCTTCCCAGCGTTGCAGGGATGCTGCTGATTGGGCTCCGCTGTTCTGTGTGGTTGGTGGCGTTGGTTGTGGTTTTTGCGAGCTACACGCGGCGATTGCCAGCAAAAGTATTGCCAGCAGTAATTGCGGCGCGCGCCGCAGCTGGGTGCGACAGGTTGCGAAAAAAGTTGCAGAGATCAAAGGGGTGAAAATATCAGCTTTAGCTTTCCGTAACATGCTGTTCCAGTCTTTTTTGGTCCTGCAGCCGTTGCATGGCTTCAGGAATCAATTTGCTTTCCGGGTTTATTTGCAGCCCCTGTTCCCAAACCTGCATGGCCTGCTGGCGATCCCCCAGTGCCCACAGGGCTTCCCCAAGGTGGGCAGCAATCTCGTGGTCCTTGAGCATGCTCATCGCTTTTTGCAGGTATTCCACTGCCACGCTGTGGTTGCCCAAGCGGTGTTGGGCCCAACCCATACTGTCGATGATTGCCGGATCGTCCGGGCTTTGCTCCAGCGCCTTGGTGATGAGTACCAGTGCCTCGTCGAGGCGGTCGTCATAGGACAGCAGCTTGTAACCCAGGGTATTAAGCAGGTTCGCATTATCCGGATCACGAGACAACAGCTTGCGTAAACACAGTTCAAAATTTTCTATATCGCCCAGTTGTTCACTGATCATTGCGTAGGCGTAAATCAGTCGGTTGCTGTCCTCGTTGGCTTTCACGGCATCGGACAGCAGGCGCTGGGCTTCCTGCGGGGACTCGTATTTGGTGAGCAGTTCGGATTGCAGCAGGTAGAACTGTTCCTTCTGGCCCGGATGGCGCTGGCGCAGTTCGTCAAACCAGCTCTGCGCCTCTTCCAGGTCGCCGTTGGCAACCAGTAAGGTGGTGCCGCGGGTGATGGCCGGGACGTAGTCGCTGCCCGGTCGCACCATGCGGTAATGGGTGACCGCCTGCTGCAGGTCGCCGCTCTGCTCGGCAATCCCGGCGAGGTAAAAGTGCGCGGCAGACTCGTGCTCCTCCTTTTCCAGCAGGGCTTCCAGTAACCTCTTGGCGTCGTCAAATTGTTTGGTTTCGTACTGGATCAGTGCGAGGGACAGCATCAGATTGCCATCGCTCGGGTTCTGTTTTACCAGTTCCTTGAACTGTTGCTGAGCCAGCTCCAGGTCGTCGCGAATCAACAGGCGCGCGTACTGCAGGCGCAGGCGGCTCTCTTTCGGGTAGAGGGCGACCAGGTTTTCCAGCAGCTGGCGCGCTTCCTGTTCCCGTCCCATATCGATCAATATGTGGGACTGCAGCAGAGGGGCATCCAGCAGGCTCGGATCCTGCTCCTGGACCTGTTTGGTCAGCCGCAGCGCCTCCTCGTGATTGTTGTTGGCGCGCAGAACCATGGCCAGCGCCAGGGTCACTTCCGGATTATGCGGGTGTTTTTGTGACAGGCGACGGAATTCCGGCAGCACCTTTGTTGCCAGTTCTTCGCTATCGACGGCGGTAGCAGCAACGGACTGCAGGGGGGCATCGGCGCCCATGTCCAGGGCCAGTTCGGCGTGCTTCAGAGCCTTGTCCAGTTCTCCGGCCAGGGTCAGTTCCGCGGTGGCGGCGAGCTGAGCATCCGGGTTGTCCGGCTCCAGTTCCACCCATAGTTGCGCCGAGCGCAGGGCTGCGCGGCGGGCATTCAGAAAGCGGGCGATACGGGTGGCGCGGGCTGCGACGCCGGCATCTTTGGTTTGCTCCGCCTGAAAATAGTAGTTGGCCAGCGCCAGATCGTACTGTTCCCGGTTTCCGGCGACTTCCGCCACCAGCAGGGTATAGAAGGTATCAATAGGGAATGGTCGGGCTTTCTCTTTTGCGGTATCCGGTTGTAATTTCGCGTCCTCTTCGCTTGCAGCTTGCTCCTGACCTGCCGCTTGCCCTTGATAGGTCGTCTGGGCAACTTCCAGTTCGGACTGGTCTACTCCCAGGCGCGGCTGCTGGCTGCAGGCGCAGAGGACGGCTGCGGAAATCGCCGCGGCCAGTAGGCGCTCGGGTCGCTTGCCGTGACGCACTGGTCGCGGTTTGCTGGCCTTGCGGGTCACGCGGGAGGTGAGTGCGAGTGAGATGATGGGTGCAAAGAAAAGCAGCATAGAAACGTGTCCGTACGTGCGCGCCAGTTGTGGGAGTGGAATCCGGTGGCCTGCAGCAGTCGTGCCGCGCGGGCTTTCGGAGCTTCCGTGGTCCCCGGTGGAAAGGCGCGAGATGGCGTATTTTTCCGGGTTATCGCCATATAATTCTAGTTCTGAAATCCTCCCTCGTTGCCTGCGTACAAGTTTCAGCGGCAAAGTCAGCATTTATTTAAACCGCTGCGCTTAAATTGCCGAGAGACCCATTGGGTATCAAATCTATTGCGGGTTTGTATTGGCGCTTTCCCTGTAAGAGTTTCTGGCTATCAATTGGATAGTGCTCTGCCTCTTGCATGGCGCGCGGCTGCCCCGGACAATGTGCGGCCTTTTCACCGGGGGTGCAGTGTGGCGCCCTGACAAGACGACGGGAATCTATGCCAATCCTCGCTCTGGGAATCAATCACGACAGCGCACCGGTCGCCGTGCGCGAGCGGGTGGCGTTTGCCCCGGAAGTGATGCCCAGTGCCCTGGCGGAAGCCAGGGAGGCACTCGGGTGCCAGGAATTGGCCATTCTTTCTACCTGTAACCGAACCGAAATCTACGCCGATTCCACCGCAGAATCGGTCCTTCGCTGGGTGTCTGAATACCACAGCGTTCCGTTGGAGCAGCTGGCCGGTTGCCACTATCAATACACCGATGAAACCGCGGTGCGCCACATGATGCGGGTGGCCTGCGGGCTGGACTCGCTGGTCCTTGGCGAGCCCCAGATCCTCGGGCAGATGAAGTCTGCCTATGCGGTGGCGCGGGAGTCTGGCAGTGTGGGTTCTACGCTGCACAATGTATTCCAGCAGGTGTTTTCGGTGGCAAAGAAGGTGCGTACCGAGACCGCCATTGGCGAGAATCCGGTATCGGTGGCGTTTGCCGCGGTGTCCCTGGCGTCGCGGATCTTTACCGATCTTGGTCAACAGACCGCGTTGCTGATTGGCGCCGGTGAAACCATCGAGCTGGTGGCCCGCCATTTGCTGGACAAGGGGGTTAAGCAGTTGATTGTTGCCAACCGCACTCTGCAGCGGGCCCAGTCTCTGGCGGAAAACTTCAATGCCGAGCCTATCCTGCTCGCGGACATTCCCGAATACCTGTCGCGGGCGGATATCGTGATCAGCTCCACCGCCAGTCAGCTGCCGATTCTCGGCAAGGGTGCGGTGGAAACTGCGCTCAAACAGCGCCGACACCGCCCCATGTTCATGGTGGATATTGCCGTGCCGCGGGATATCGAAGCGCAGGTGGGCAAGCTTGATGACGTCTACTTGTATACCGTCGACGATCTCCGCGGCGTGATTGATGAAGGTAAACGCCTGCGGGAAAAAGCCGCGGAAGCCGCGGATGAAATTGTCGATCGTGCCGCGCAGGGTTTTATGCGCGAGCAGCGCAGCCTGCAGTCGGTTGACTCCATTCGCAGTTACCGCCAGCAGGCACAGTCAATCAGCAAGGATGAGCTGGAAAAAGCCCTGATCCAGCTGCGTTCGGGGGGTGATCCAGAGCAGTTACTGGAGCAGATGGCACGTTCCCTGACCAACAAACTGATCCACGCGCCCACCGTGGCATTGCGCCAGGCTACCGCCGATGGCGATCTGGAGCGGCTACGCATCGCGCGGGAAATTATTGGCCTGGCAGCGGAAGATGCCGGCCCCGACACCGACGTAACGGCCGGCGCGCCGGAGAAAAAGAAACTCAAGTAATGAAAGCTTCGGTACAGCAGAAACTCGACAATCTGGTAGAGCGCCACGAGGAGGTCTCCGCGCTGTTAGGTGATGCGGAGATCATCAGCGATCAGGACAAGTTCCGCGACCTGTCGCGGGAGTATTCCGAACTGGAAGAAGTGGTCAAATGTTACGGCCGCTACAAAACCCTGCAGGACGACATGGCTACCGCACGCGAAATGCTCAATGAGAGTGACGCGGACATGCGCGAGATGGCTCAGGAGGAGCTGCGCGAGGCCGAAACCCAGTTGGAACCGCTGGAAGCCGAGCTGCAGACCCTGCTGTTGCCCCGGGATCCGAACGATCGCAAGAATGTGTATCTGGAAATCCGCGCGGGTACCGGGGGTGACGAAGCCGCTATTTTTTCTGGCGACCTGTTTCGCATGTATTCCCGCTATGGCGAGAAGCAGGGATGGCGCATCGAGGTGATCAGTGAGAACCCCGGTGAACACGGCGGTTACAAGGAGATCATCACCCGCGTGGCCGGTGAAGATGTCTATGCAAAACTCAAATTCGAGTCCGGTGCTCACCGGGTACAGCGGGTGCCGGAAACGGAATCCCAGGGACGTATTCACACCTCTGCCTGTACCGTGGCGGTGATGCCGGAGCCGGACGAGCGGGATGCGATCGAGATCAGCAAGGCCGATCTGCGCGTTGATACTTATCGCGCATCCGGTGCCGGTGGCCAGCACGTCAACAAGACCGATTCTGCGGTGCGGCTGACGCACATCCCTACGGGTATCGTGGTTGAGTGCCAGGATGAGCGCTCCCAGCACAAGAACCGCGCCAAGGCCATGGCGCTGTTGCAGGCCAAGCTGAACAGCGCCCAGGAATCCGCCGCTGCGCAGGAGATTTCCGATGCGCGTAGAAATCTGGTGGGCAGCGGTGATCGTTCCGAGCGCATCCGCACCTACAACTTTCCCCAGGGGCGCGTAACCGATCACCGTATCGGGCTTACGCTCTACAAGCTGGACGAGGTGATGCACGGGGCTCTGGACGAAGTGATCGACCCGTTGCGCACCGAGTATCAGGCAGACCAGTTGGCCGCACTGGGGCAAAGCTGACCGCCATGGCCACGGTGAAGGAAAATCTGCGGCGGGCGGTGCAGCTGGAACACAGCGACAGCCCGCGGCTGGATTTGGAAGTGCTGCTTTGCCACCTGCTGGGTAAAAGCCGTGCCTGGCTTTACACCTGGCCGGAATACGAGCTGGACAGTGCGCAGCAGGAACAGCTGGACACGCTGATTCAGCGTCGCATCGCCGGCGAACCGGTTGCCCACCTCACTGGCAGCCGCGAGTTCTGGTCGCTCCCCCTCAAAGTAAACCCGTCCACCTTGATCCCGCGCCCGGACACGGAAGTATTGGTGGAGACGGTACTGGCACTCTGCCCGCAGCAGCAGCTTCGTGTTCTGGATCTCGGCACAGGCACCGGTGCCATTGCCCTGGCGCTTGCCAGTGAAAAGCCACGCTGGCAGATTGTCGCGGTAGATAAAATGCCTGCAGCGGTGGCACTGGCAGAGGAAAATCGCCAGCTGCTGGGTTTTTCCCATGTAGAGGTGCTGGAGAGTGACTGGTTCGATGCGCTAACCGGACGCACCTTCGATGTCATTATCAGCAACCCGCCCTATATCGACCCCCGGGACCCCCATCTGCAGGAAGGCGATGTGCGCTTCGAACCGCTGTCGGCACTGGTAGCGGAGGACGCGGGATTGGCGGATATCCGCCGGATTGCCGAAATAGCCGGCGAGCATCTTGTTGCCGGGGGGCTACTGGCGGTGGAGCACGGCTGGGACCAGGGCGCGGCCGTGCGCCGGATCTTCACCGGTTGCGGTTATAGTGACGTGGAAACTCGCCTCGATTACGCCGGGCGGGAGCGTATTACCCTGGGGCGATATGCCAGCGCTTCCTTGTAGGAGCTTGTCTGCGGACGCGTGTTTATTGCGGGAGGGAACCCATGCACGATCACACCCACCACCATCACGGTGACAACCACCTCAAGCCTCTGGTCTGGGGCCTCGTCATCACCCTCGCATTTGCGGTGGTGGAGGCCATCGGCGGCTGGCTTTCCGGCTCCCTGGCGCTGCTCGGGGATGCCGGGCATATGGTGACGGATTCCTTTTCCCTTGGTCTCGGTGCGGTGGCGGCGCTGGTGGCGAAGAGGCCGGCCAGTCGCGAGATGTCGTTTGGCTGGGGGCGTGCGGAAGTGCTCGCCGCGACCGTAAACGCAGTCTTTATGCTGTTGATCGTAATCGGCATTGCGGTTGCCGCGGTTGGGCGCCTGCGGGACCCGCAGCCGGTGCAGGGCGGTGTGGTGATGGTGATCGCTGCCATCGGCATGTTGGTCAATATCGCGGTAGCCTGGGTGCTGCATCGCGGTGAGCAGACCCTGAATATTCGCGGCGCCCTGTTGCATGTGATCGGAGACCTGTTGGGGTCGGTTGCCGCACTGACAGCGGGTGCAGTGATTTATTTCACCGGCTGGACACCCATTGATCCGCTGTTGTCACTGCTGATTTGCCTGCTGATTCTGTTTTCCAGTCTGACATTGTTGCGGGATGCGGTGGATGTGCTGATGGCCCGGGTACCGCGGGAACTGAGTCTGCCATCGGTGGGGGAGGCCATGGCTGAGGAGAGTGGTGTGCGCTCCGTGCATGATCTGCATATCTGGCGCCAGGATAGCAGCACCATTTTGCTGTCCGCCCATATAGTCGTGGACGATCTCGCGGCCTGGCCGAAGGTGCTGGAGCGCTTGCGGCAGTTGTTGGTGCGGCGGTTTGGTATCGACCACATCACCTTGCAGCCGGAGCCATTGCATTTTGATTCCACGCCGATAATTGACCGGGTGAGTGGCGGGACGCTGTAGCCGGGCGTACCCCTTATGAACTGAACCCTTAAGCCGAGCCGGTTGGGGTGCCGCTATCGGGGGCAGTACCTCTTCGAAAAACTCTGGGCTCAGCGACCTTTCCTGCTGTGCTGTGTATCAGTCCTCTTCACTTTCTTCATCGGGGTCCACCGTCGTTTTTGATTCCTCAGCGGACGCATCCGGTGTACCGGTTTCTGGCTCTGCGACGGCTTTGGTTGCCGCGCTCTTTTCCGCAACCGGTGCGGTTTCTTCAGACGCCGGTTCCGCGGTGACTTCTTCCGGAGGGCTGATCTGTTCTTCCGGTGCCTGAATACCTATGTGATAGGCCGCGAATCCCGGTTGTACGACCTGGTTCATCGCCATACCCAGGATACGGCCGTTGTACTGGGAGCGGATCTCCTTGCGCACGTTGGTGATGGGGTTGGTCACCGTGCCCAGCAGCTCGCCTTTGCTCACGGTCTGGCCGAGGGTTACCTTGCTGAAAATAATCCCGCCGGTGGTGGCGCGCTGCCAGGTGGAGTTGTAGTACACCGGCTCGGGGTCGCCCCACAGGCGGAATTTGTTCACCATGCCCAGCTGGTTGAGCAGCGTGCGGATGCCTTTCACGCTGTGGCTCACGGACAATTCGTCCAGCACCATGGGCGCGCCGGCTTCCAGTGTCACGGTCGGAATACCGGCCTTGACCGCGGCATGGCGCAGGGTGCCCTTGGCGCCTTCACTGTGCAGTACCACGGTGGAGCCGAAACCTTTGGTGAGTTTCACCACTTTCGGGTCCTTGAGGTCGCCCCGCAGCTGCGGCAGGTTGGTGCGGTAGAAAGAGCCGGTGTGCAGGTCGACGATGGCATTGCAGTGCATCACCACTTCGTCAAAAAACGAGCGCGCGATGCGGGAGGCGGAGGAGCCGTGCTTGTCCCCGGGGAAGTGCCGGTTGAGATCGCGGCGGTCGGTCAGATAGCGGGAGCCGCGGTGGAACCCCTGCAGATTGACAATAGGTACGCCGATCACCGCCCCTTTGAGGGATTTCGGATCGAGGTTGTACATCACCCGGCGCACGGACTCGATGCCGTTCAGCTCGTCTCCGTGAATGGCGGCGGTAAGACACAGGGTAGGGCCCGGCTCTGCGCCGTTTACCACCAGCACCGGTGTGGTGCTGTAGACGCCCTCAAAGTGCTGGCTCGGGGACCAGGGAAGTCGTGTTGCGGTCGCCGGCGGTACTTCTGCACCGAGCAACTGCAGCGGTCGACCTTCCGGGGCTTGTGGCTCTGCTTCCGGGTTAGCTTGCGTAGCGGCAGTGGGCGCCGCACTGGTGTCCTTGCCGGTGTCCCCTGCTACTTCGGATCTGGGTACCTCGGATTTGGGAGGTGCGGCGAGTTCCTCTTCGCTGACCGGTTTGTCCAGTTCGATGCTCTTGGCCTGGGGTATGGCCGGTTTTTCTGCACTGTCGGGCGGGGTGCTACTCTCCTGTCGTTGCGCCTGCTGGGGGGCATCGCTTTGGGGGGCTTCGGTTTGCGGTGCCGCAGAAAGTTCTACCGGTTCGCCCTGCTCGTCAGACTCCTCTGCGGACAGGGTGGCAGCGTGGGCGGCAAAGGCAATGAGTAACGACAGGCTCAAAGCGCGACAGTGCATGAAAAGCTCCGTAATGCGGAAATAAATACGACGTCAGGCTTGCTGAGAGCGCGAGTATAGCCAATAGGTTCCCCGACAAATGCGCGATACTTGGCGAATCCGTAACCGGGGAAAAGTGTCAGGCGCGCGGGACCCGTTTGCGACTGGTGTGCCGCAGTCGCAGCAGCAGCAATACTGACGCGGTGCCGAGGCCGATACAGATTCCGACCCAATAGCCGTAGACACCCCAGAAATTTTCTCCTATCCACCAGGCGCAGGCGAGCCCGACGACCCAGTAGGAAAACAGTTGCAGGAACATGGGCACGCGGGTGTCGCGGTAGCCCCGCAGTGCGCCCGCCGCCATGGCCTGGGTGACGTCCACCAGCTGAAAAGCGGCGGCGAGCAGCAGCAGGTTGCTGGCGACGGCAATGATGTCGGGATTGCTGGTGTAAGCAAGTACCAACACATTGCGCAGGCTGATCAGCACCAGACCGGTACACAGGGCATACACCAGACCGCTGCTGACGCCGACGACACTGGCAAAGCGCGCGCGCTTCGGCCGTCCCTGCCCGAGTACCTGTGCGGTGCGGATACTCACCGCCTGCGCCAGCGCCAACGCCACCAGATAGAAAATGGAGCCGATACTGAGGCCGATCTGGTGGGCGGCGACGATGGTGGCGCCGTAAGACGCCAGTAGCAGGGTCAGGGCGGCAAAAAAAGTAACCTCGCTGGCGGCGCCGATACAGATGGGCATGCCCACCGCAAGCAGGTGACGCAGGGTTGGCCAGTGGGGGCGAGGTGGCATCAGTTTCAGCTGGAGTGCGCGGTAGGTGTGGTCGTGGCGCGCATGCCAGTAGAGGGCGATGGCGATCGTCCAGCACACCAGGCTGGTGGCCCAGCCACAGCCAGCGCCACCCATGGCGGGAATGGGTCCCCAGCCGAAGACAAACAGGATATCCAGCGGGATATTGAGCGCTGCTGCCGCCAGGTAAATACGCATCACCGGCCGCACCCGTGCCATGCCTTCACAATAACCGCGCAGGGCGCTGCCAAAAGCGAACGGCAGGGTGCCAGTGGACAGTGCCAGTAGATACTGCACCATCACTTTGCGCACCGGTTCTTCGGCCTGGATCCACTGGCTCCACAGTGGCGACGCCAGCAGCGCCGCGGCGACCAGCAGGCCTCCGATCAGCGCAATCCAAACCGACTGGCTCATCTGCCGGGCGCAACCCTGTTCATCGCGGGCGCCACGCAGGTTTGCCACCACCGGTGATACTGCAGCCAGCATGCCGATCAGGGTAACCGCGCATACGGCCCAGATACTGGAGCCGAGGGCCAGACCCGCAAGATCAATCTCCCCGGACTGCCCGGCCACGATGGTATCGGTAACCCCCATGCTTACCACCGCGAGATTGCTGACAACCAGTGGCCCGCCAAGGCTGGCCAGGTGTCGCAGCTCGGTGGCAGTTGCGCGTTTGTAGAATGTTGGCATGGGGGTGACTACACGGGTGGCTAAACTCGGGCGGAGCCCGGCGGGATGGACTGTAAGAATCCGGCGGCAAACTCGACCAGTAAATACGGCGGCATTAAGCGGGGCGAATTATGGATGGCACAAACAGCGGGTTCAATCGTATTTACCGGAGTTTTCTCAATCTGCTGCGGCCCCTGGATGGTCTCGGTCCGCTGGCATTGCGTCTTTTTGTCGGCCCCATTTTCATCCTTGCCGGTTGGAATAAGCTCGGCCACATCGACGATGTGGCTGCCTGGTTTGGCAATCCGGACTGGGGGCTCGGATTGCCGGCGCCGGTACTGATGGCGTGGCTGACAGCACTTACCGAGTTTCTCGGCGGCATCGCCCTGGTAATCGGGCTGGGGGTGAGGGTAGCAGCGATTCCTCTGATGGTTGTAATGGCGGTAGCCGCTGTCACTGCCCACTGGCAGTACGGCTGGCATGCGCTGCCGGAGCAAACGCTCACTATGCCCTGGGAGTGGCGCAAGGACCTGATTGCCGAAGCCATAGTGCGCAGGGATAAGGCGGTGGAACTGTTGAAGGCACATGGCGATTACGCATGGCTGACGGAGGCTGGCAGCTTTACTGTGTTGAAAAACGGTATTGAGTTTGCGGCCACTTACTTCGTGATGTTACTGGTATTGCTGTTTTGCGGCGGCGGCCGCTATGTGAGCCTGGACTACTGGATCGCGCGCAAACGCGGGCTGAGCGAGGGCTGAGCGAGGGCTGAGCGAGGGCTGGGGCGGAATATACTTGGGTTGGACGGCGGAAAATGCCTATACCTCTCTGTTGGCGTATAGATGATATACTCGCCGATTATTTAACCCATGCCGGCCACGGCAAGCCCCGCAAAGGGCGTGGCGGCGTCCAGGTTCGCTCCCGGCGAGTCTGCGAACACTTTAGCGAGCAATCCGTTGATAGGTAAGTTTTTCCGTCGTTCGACTGACAAGCCACAAAGTGCCCCGGAAGGGCATAAAGCCACCAGCTCCGGCGCCGACAAGGCCGCAGCGCCCCACAGCGGTAACGAGGCAAAATCCGGCAGCGGTCGCCAGCGCAACCGGCGCCGTAGTGGCAAGGGGGATAGCGGAAGAAGCGATAACAGTGTTCGCAAGCCGCAGGCACAGACGCCGTGGTCTCTGGATGAATTTGCGGTGCCGGAGCAGGAAGGCAAGGTGCGCTTCCACGATCTGGACCTGCCCCTGCCACTGATGCACGCTATTGCCGACCTGGGTTTCCAGTACGCGTCGCCCATCCAGGGTCAATCGCTCCCGCACACACTCAACGGCCACGATCTGGTGGGCAAGGCCCAGACCGGTACTGGCAAGACGGCCGCCTTCCTGATTACCGTGATCGACGACCTGCTCAAGCACCCGTTTGACGGCGAGCGGTACGCCGGTGAGGCCCGCGCCCTGATCATCGCGCCCACCCGCGAGCTGGTGATGCAGATCGCCGACGACGCCAAAAACCTGTGCAAATACACCGATCTGGAGATTCACACCCTGGTCGGCGGTATGGATTACCAGAAACAGCAGAAAGCCCTGAACGAGCGTCTGGTGGACATTCTTGTCGCCACACCGGGTCGTCTGCTGGACTTCGTCAGCAACCGCGACTGTTTCCTGGATCAGGTGGAATTCCTGGTGATTGACGAGGCCGATCGCATGCTGGATATGGGCTTTATCCCTCAGGTGCGCCGTATCGTGCGCCAGACGCCGCGCAAGACCCACCGCCAGACGATGTTTTTCTCCGCCACCTTTACCCCGGAAGTAGACGATCTGGTGGAGCAGTGGACCGCAGAGCCGGTCATCGTGGAAATCGAGCCGGAGCGCGTTGCCACTGACACCGTCACTCAGCATGTTTATCTGGTTTCGGGCGAGGAAAAATACCCGCTGTTGTACAACATCGTGCAACAGGACGATGTGGAAAGCCTGATTGTGTTCGCCAACCGCCGCGACCAGTGTCGCCGCCTGCACGAGCACCTGCTGGCCCATGGCATTAATGCCGGACTACTGTCCGGTGAGGTCGCGCAGAACAAGCGCGTGCGCACCCTGGAAGATTTCAAGACCGGCAAATCGAAAGTGTTGGTTGCCACCGATGTGGCGGGTCGCGGTATTCATATCGACGGCATCAGCCATGTGGTGAATTACACCCTGCCGGAAGAGCCGGAAGATTACGTGCACCGCATTGGCCGTACCGGCCGAGCGGGCAAGAGCGGTACCTCCATCAGTTTTGCCTGTGAAGATGACGCGATGCGTCTGGAGCCCATTGAGGCCTTGCTGGGCAACAAACTGAAGTGTGAAGTACCGCCTGAAACGCTGCTGGTAGCGCCGCCAAAAGTGGAAGTGAAGTACAGCAGCGGTGATCGAGGGGATCGTGATCGCGGTGGAAATCGCGGTGGTGGTCGTCGAGGCGGTGGTCGCCCGCGCCGGTAACTTCTTACGGCCTCCGGAGACTCCGGGGGCCGTTTTTCTTTCTGCGACCTGCGCAACTTGCGCTAGTCATTCAGGAGCAATTTGCGGTACTTGAGCAGTTCCTTGTGTCGCGCTTTTGAGACTTTCGGGTAGCACATATCCATCCCTTCCAGCGCCTCCAGCACCGCACAGGCGACGATCAGGCGCATATTCTTCTTGTCGTCAGCCGGTACCACGAGCCAGGGTGCATGGGGCGCTGCGGTCTCGTTGATCATGTCTTCAAACACGCGCTGATAGTCATCCCAGAACGTCCGCTCTTTCACGTCCGCTTCTGAAAACTTCCAGTTCTTGTCCGTTTCATCAATACGTGCAAGAAAGCGTTTGCGTTGCTCGTCGCGGGACAGATTCAGAAAAAACTTCAGCAGCAGTGTGCCGTTGTCCACCGTATAGCGTTCGGCGGCTCGGATAGCCTCGAAGCGCCCGGCGAATAAGGCGTCCAGGTCGCGGGTCTGTTCGCCGGGAATTTTCTGGTATTCCGTCACCAGCTCAGGGTGCACCCGGCACACCAGGACTTCTTCGTAGTACGAGCGATTAAATACCCCGATATTGCCGCGGCGGGGCATGGCGACGGCGGTGCGCCAGAGGAAATTGTGCTCCAGCTCGGTCTCGCTGGGATGCTTGAAGGAGGTAATTTCGACACCGTGAGGATTGACGCCGTTGAAGACGGCGCGAATGGTGCCGTCTTTGCCTGCGGCATCCAGTGCCTGAAAAATGGTAAGTAGGCTGTAGCGGTCGTAGGCATACATCATCCGCTGTCGCTTATCGATAGCGTGGCGCAGTTTGCGGATTTTGTTGTTGTAGTCCTTTTTGTCCGAATACAGGGGAGCAATCCGTGTGGGATACACTCCCTTGCGATAGGTCTTATTGCCCTCGAATCGGATTTCACTCCAGTCAATTTTCATATACCTCACTGCCTCGCCGGAAGACTCGTCTGTGGTTAAGACTAGACAATCACGGCGAGACCTTGAGGTTGTGGTAACAATGGAATACCACGTTATTTTTTGTCGGGGCCGCTGATCCCTTTCGGCCATTTTTTTGCGGGGGGGCTTGGCAGGCTCTCGGGTGCAGGTGGTGCGCCATCGAGTTCGCTCGATTGTCCGCTATTCGGCCCTTTCCCCGGATCGCCTTCCGCCCAGATTCTCTCAACCCACAATGCGGTTCCGCCGGCCACCGCTGCTGGCATGACGAAGATATTCAGGACGGGCACCATCTTTGCCAGCATCACGCTGCCACCGAATCCGAGAGTGGTGAATTTCTTGCGCATCAGTACGCGTTTCAGTTCACTGAAGGAGCGCTGGTGGTTATCGAGCGGATAATCCACATACTGCACCGCCATGCACCAGGCACCCCACAGGGCGGTGAGTATGGCGGGGATGAATACGGTCCAGCTGGTGAGCAGGGCGATGATAAAAATTACGATGCCCCAGCCAATAAAGTACAACAATTTGCGCAGTTCGCGCCCGAGGGTCCGAAATACCATACTGTGCAGGGCTTCCGGGGGCGGTGGGTGGCCGGTAAGCAGCTCTTCGACTTTCTCGGCGAGCAACCCATTGAACGGCGCGGCGATGATGTTGGTGATGATGCCGAACAGGTAGCCGTACACCATAAAAAAAAGCACGACTACGGCGATGGCGATAAGCCAGGCAAGCCACTGGAACATGCTTGCCGCCCAGTCTGCCCCCTTGGCGAGGATCGCCCGCCACCAGGACATGTTGGAGGTGTCGACCGGGGTGTCGGAAAGGAGGCTGCCGATATAGCGGCCGAGATCGTCGAATTGGCTGACCATCATTATGCCCAGTGCGACAAACAGCACCAGGTTGATGAGCAGGGGGAAAATGATGAATGGGCGCAGCTCTTTCCGGGTAAGCAGCTGCGCCCCCCGGATCAGTGCGTGTACGCCGTG
This sequence comes from Microbulbifer bruguierae, assembly GCF_029869925.1. Classification (NCBI taxonomy): domain Bacteria; kingdom Pseudomonadati; phylum Pseudomonadota; class Gammaproteobacteria; order Cellvibrionales; family Microbulbiferaceae; genus Microbulbifer; species Microbulbifer bruguierae. The sequence goes on from NZ_CP118605.1 coordinate 4,172,246, forward strand.
TGCCGGGTTGGAGGTCATGGTGTTATTCCGCTCCTGCTGCGCGCAGGATATCTGCGTACTCGGTACCCTGTGTATGTTCCCCGATGCGCGCCAGTAATGTCTGGCCCTCCGGGCTCTGGCTGTTCAGGTCCAGTCCCTGTTCCTTGAACAGACGCACGAAGGTTGCAAAATTTTCTGCTTTCATACCGCGGTACGCCCGCTCCAGCAGGTAGAAATCGCGATTGAATCCTTCCGGCGCCTCACCTACCAGGAATTCAGCGATACGTGCGTCGTCAAATACTTCGCCGAGGACTTTTTGTTTGTCTTTTTTCAGGCTCACTTGTTTATTCCTTCTGTAGTCTGTTCTTGCTTTGGTGCCGGTGCCACGTCCGACCGAGCTTGGTGTATTTGGTGGCGGCGCTGCTGCCGGTATTTGTTTGCGAGACACGAGCTAGGCGCCCCCCCTCAACCCATCCCTGGGGGCTCTGCACCGCCATCCATGGCGGTGAAGGTTTCGCAAACAAATCCCGGCAACAGCGCCTTCGCTCCAGGGTTCAGCGTGTTTGTTTTACGTACTTGTGCGAAGTGCGTTACGTGAAGTGAAGGCCGGGTGCCGGGTGAAGCTTTTCGAAAGCGTCGCAAACAGGGATGTATTCCCAAGGGGACGCCTAGTTCGGTTTCGAAAAGCCTCACCCGGTACTTGGCCGCCACCGGGCCTGCTTGAAGTGGGCCCGGTAGCTTGAAGCGCTGAAGCACTTACAAAAGCGCGTCCAATTTCTGCTTCAGAATCTGATTGATCATCTGCGGATTCGCCTGCCCTTTGGAAGCCTTCATGATCTGACCAACAAAGAATCCCATCATTTTGGGGCGTTTGTCAGGATCCGCATTGCGGTAATTTTCCACTTGGGCCCCGGCAGCAGCGATTACCTCGTCCACCAGCTTCTCGATGGCACCGGTGTCGGAAACCTGCTTCAGGCCCTTGGCTTCAATCACGGTATCCGCATCGCCTTCACCATTGGCCATCGCCTCAAATACCTGCTTGGCGATTTTGCTGGAAATGGTGTTGTCTTTAATGCGTTCGATCAGGCCTGCCAGTTGCTCCGCAGACACCGGCGAATTGCCAATGGACTTGTCATCGCGGTTCAGCAGCGCCGCCAGCTCACCCATCATCCAGTTGGCGGCCAGCTTGGCCTCGCCGGATTTGGCCGCTACCTGTTCAAAGTATTCCGCAGTGCCGCGATCCTGAGACAGCTGGTCTGCGTCGTAGGCAGATAGGCCATAGTCCTTTTCGAAGCGGGCACACTTGGCGTCCGGCAGCTCCGGTAACTCGCTTCGGATCTGCTCGATATATTCATCGGAAATAACCACCGGCAGCAGATCGGGGCAGGGGAAGTAGCGGTAATCATTCGCCACTTCCTTGCTGCGCATGGAGCGTGTTTCGTTTTTATCGGAATCGTACAGGCGGGTTTCCTGTACCACCTTGCCGCCGTCTTCAATCAGGTCGATCTGGCGTTGGGCCTCTACCTTGATCGCTTTTTCGATAAAGCGGAAGGAGTTGAGGTTCTTGATCTCTGTACGGGTGCCCAGTGTTTCCTCTCCCTTGAGGCGCACGGAGACGTTGGCATCACACCGCAGGGAGCCCTGGGACATGTCGCCGTCGGAAATACCCAGGCAGGTAACGATACCGTGGATCTTCTTCAGGTAAGCCACCGCTTCTGCAGCACTGCGCATATCCGGTTCGGAGACGATTTCAATCAGCGGGGTGCCAGCGCGGTTCAGGTCGATGCCGGACATCCCGTGGCCAGATTCAAAAATAGCTTCATGCAGGGACTTGCCTGCGTCTTCTTCCAGGTGTGCGTGGTGCAGGCGCACGGTCTTGCTGCTGCCATCTTCCAGGTGAATCTCGATTTCACCAGCGCCTACAATGGGCTTTTCCAGCTGCGTGGTCTGGTAACCTTTGGGCAGGTCCGGGTAGAAATAGTTTTTGCGTTCAAACACCGAGCGCTTGCCGATTTCCGCATTCATGGCGAGACCGAACATGACCGCATAGCGGAAGGCCTCTTCATTGGGGACCGGCAAGGTGCCTGGCATGGCCAGGTCGATTGCGCAGGCCTGAGTATTGGGTTCGGCGCCAAAGGCGGTGCTCGCGCCGGAGAAAATTTTTGATTGGGTGGAGAGTTGTACGTGTACTTCCAGCCCGATGACTACTTCCCATTCCACGTCGCGTCTCCTTATTGTGCTGCCGGGGTTGTTACTGGGGCCGTTTGCTGGTGCCAGTCGGTAGCCAGCTGGTACTGGTGGGCGACGTTCAGCATGCGCGCTTCATCCAGGTAGTTACCAATAATCTGCAGGCCCACCGGCAGCCCGTGCGCGAAACCGCAGGGCAGGGACATGCCGGGCAGGCCGGCCAGGTTGGTGGCGATGGTATAGATATCTTCCAGATACATAGCCACCGGATCGGCATTTTTCTCGCCAAGTTTGAACGCCGGATTCGGTGCGGTGGGCCCCATGATCACATCGACTTTCTGGAAGGCGTCGACAAAATCCTGCTTGATCAGGCGGCGTACCTGTTGCGCCTTGTTGTAATAGGCATCGTAGTAACCGGCAGACAGGGCGTAGCTGCCCACCAGAATACGGCGTTTCACTTCCTCGCCGAAGCCTTCACCGCGGGAGCGCATATAGAGGTCGCGTAGATCCGCCGGGTTTTCGCAGCGGTAGCCATAGCGCACACCGTCAAAGCGGGACAGGTTGGCGGAGGCCTCCGCGGGGGCGATTACGTAGTAGGCGGGTACTGCCAGTTTGCTGTGGGGCAGGCTGATTTCAACCAGTTCGGCTCCGAGTTTTTGGTAGGCTTTCAGGGCCTCCTGTACCCGCGCGCCCACCTCTGGATCGAGACCTTTACCGAAGTACTCGGCGGGAACACCAATCTTGAGGCCGGCGATGGAGTCGTTCAGGTGCGCGCTGTAATCCTGGGTTGGACGGTCCAGGCAGGTGGAGTCCTTCTTGTCTGGGCCCGCCATCACCGACAGCATCAGCGCCGCGTCTTCCGCGCTGCGAGCGATGGGGCCGCCCTGGTCGAGACTGGACGCGAACGCGATCATGCCCCAGCGTGACACGCGGCCGTAGGTGGGTTTGAGGCCGGTGGTGCCAGTCATGGCGGCGGGCTGGCGGATGGAGCCGCCGGTGTCGGAGGCGGTGGTACCGGGCACCAGCTGTGCGGCCACGGCGGCCGCTGAGCCGCCGGAAGAGCCACCGGGAATCCGCTCAGGATCCCAGGGGTTTTTCACTGCGCCGTAAAAACTGGATTCATTGGAAGAGCCCATGGCGAACTCGTCCATATTGGTTTTGCCAAGGCTCACAGCGCCCGCGTGCAGGAAGTTGTCCACCACGGTGGCGTCGTAGGGCGGCACGAAATTGTCGAGCATTTTCGAGCCGCAGCTGGTGCGCACACCGGTGGTACAGAAAATGTCCTTGTGCGCGATGGGTACGCCGCACAGGGCCGGGGCGTCGCCCTGGGCCAGTCGGGCATCGGCGGCGGCCGCCTGTTGCAGGGCCTGCTCACCGGTAACGGTAATAAAACTGTTGTAGTGGCTATCCAGCTGTTGGATCCGCTCCAGCAGGTGGCTGGTGATCTCGACGCTGGAGAACTGCCTGTCGCGCAGGCCGCGAATGATCTCGGCGATGGTCAACTGATGCATGGGAAATCCGGTTTCTTCTCTATTTTTAAAGTCGCATTCGACGATTGCGGTTCAGTCGATGACCCGTTAATCGATGACTTTTGGTACCAGGTAAAGTCCAGCCTCGGACTGGGGAGCCAGGGCGAGAAACGCTTCGCGTTGATTGGGCTCGGTCACTTCGTCTTTGCGCAGCACCTGAACTTCGTCCAGGGGGTGTGCCATGGGCTCGACCCCTTCGGTATTGACCGCCTGCAGCTGGTCTACCAGCTGCAGCACGTCGCCCAGGCTGCGGCTGACTTCGTCGATGGTTTCTTCTGAAATGGCAATGCGGGCCAGTTCGGCCAGCTTTTCTACGGTTTGCGCGTCCACGGCCATGGGGGTAGAGACTCCAGCTTCTCGTAGGCTAATTTGCGGTCACGTCCGGATACCCGGGGTGCCTGTGGGAATTTCAGTGGCAACTCCACCGAAACTGGCGGCCCACCAAAATTAAAGGAGCGCAAATTTAGCATATTTGCCGGGGAATCTCCCAAGCTCGGAAGTATTTTCGGCCCATTGCTCTGGGCTTACCCGGCGGCGCAGCGCGGAATGCTGGGTGTGCCGAATCTGGCAATATCGGATTGGGCCTGATTCAGCCTTGCTCTGAACCCGCGCCATTGTTAGAGTTTGCCGATTCTGGCCATCCCTCGTGAAAAGTTGGCTGATTTATTGAATGACGGGCGAAAACGCCGCCCGGAACACAGAATTATTTGCGCGGACTAACTACCCTGTAACGCTTTCCCCGCCGGAAGCGCTGCAGGGAGTGGTGTTTGCGCTACGCGGCACCTGAACCTGATATCGCTTCAGGTGTTGTATTTCAGATTAAGGTAACTGAATTCCATGTTTAAACGTTTGCGGGGCATGTTCTCCAGTGATCTCTCCATCGACCTGGGTACCGCCAACACGCTGATCTACGTCCGCGACCGCGGTGTAGTCCTGGATGAGCCCTCCGTGGTCGCCATCCGCCACTATAACGGCACCAAGATTGTGGAAGCCGTGGGTGTGGAAGCCAAGCGTATGCTCGGTCGTACCCCCGGTAACATCACTGCCATCCGCCCGCTGAAAGACGGCGTGATCGCCGATTTCCAGGTGACCGAAAAGATGCTGCAGCACTTTATCAAGAAAGTGCATGAGAACAGCTGGATGCGCCCGAGCCCACGGGTTCTGGTGTGTGTACCCTGCCAGTCGACCGAGGTGGAACGCCGCGCAATCCGCGAATCTGCCCTGGGCGCCGGCGCCCGCGAGGTCTGGCTGATCGAAGAACCCATGGCCGCGGCTATCGGCGCCGGCCTGAAGGTGGAGGAAGCCAGCGGTTCCATGGTGGTGGATATCGGCGGTGGGACCACCGAAATCGCCATCATCTCCCTGAATGGCGTGGTGTATTCCGATTCCGTTCGCATCGGCGGTGACCGCTTCGACGAGGCCATTGTCAATTATGTGCGCCGCAACTACGGCAGCGTAATTGGCGACGCGACCGCGGAGCGAATCAAGGAAGAGATCGGCTGTGCCTACGCCGGCAGCGAAGTGCGCGAGATCGATGTGCGCGGCCGCAACCTGGCGGAAGGGGTGCCGCGCAGCTTTACCCTGAACAGCGACGAAATCCTGGAAGCGCTGCAGGAGCCGCTCACCGGCATCGTGCAGGCGGTGAAGAGTGCACTGGAGCAGTCTCCCCCTGAATTGGCCTCGGATATCGCCGAGCGCGGTATGGTACTGACCGGCGGTGGCGCGCTGCTGCGGGATCTCGACCGTCTGTTGATGGAGGAATCCGGCCTGCCGGTGATCGTGGCCGATGATCCGCTTACCTGTGTTGCCCGTGGCGGCGGCCAGGCACTGGATATGATGGACAAGAGCCGTCTTTATCTGGTTTCCAACTGATACCATCCGGTGGCGCCAGGGTCGGTGCCGCCATCTCCGTTGCGCAAGGACTGCGTGTACCACCAATAAAAACATCGTCTTTGACCTGTTAATGGGGGCCTGCCCATTAAACCGCTATTTACCCGAGGTCCATCGCCGGAATCCCGCATTGTTGTGCTGGGGCTGGTGGCTGCGATCTTGATTGTCGTGAATCTCTATACCGACTGGTTGGACCCGGTGCGTGAGCGCCTGTCCAGTCTCGCCGCGCCTTTCTACTGGATTACCGGTACGCCATCCCGTGTGGGGGATTGGGCGGGAGATCAGCTGCGCACCCGGGAGGAACTGGTAGAAGAGAACAGCCGCCTGAAGCATCAGGTGATGTTGCTGGAACAGCAGACCCAGTTGCTGGCAGCGGTGCGAGCGGAAAACACCCAGCTCAAGGAACTGATGAACTCCGCCGAAAACGTGGACCAGCGGGTGCTGGTTGCCCAGGTGATCGGCGTGTCTCCAGATCCCCTGGAGCAAGTGCTGATTATCGATAAAGGGCGCCGCGATGGCATCCGCCAGGGCGCCGCGATCATGGATGCCAGCGGTTTGTTGGGGCAGGTGATTGAAGCCGGGGATATTTCCAGCCGGGTACTGCTGATTACCGATGCCAACCACGCGCTGCCGGTGCAGGTATTGCGCAACAGCCTGCGAGCGGTGGCGGAGGGCACTGGTGACTTGTATCGCCTCAAGCTTCGCCATCTCGCGAATACCAGTGATATTCGCGAGGGCGACCTGTTGCTCAGTTCAGGACTGGGTGGCCGCTTTCCCGCGGGTTATCCGGTGGGGGAGGTGATCGCCGTCAAACGGGATCCTGGACGCGCTTTCGCCGATGTGGATGTTCAGCCTCGGGGGCTGATGAACCGCAGTCGGTTTGTGCTGGCGGCGATTGGCGATCAGGAAGCCCCAGCGCAGGATTGATACCATGGATGCCCACAATCGCTGGTTTATTCTACTGACAGTCGTAGTGGCGCTGCTGCTGTCGGTGATGCCCCTGCCTACCAACTGGATGTGGTTCCGCCCTGCATTCTGCGCCCTGGTGGTCATCTTCTGGACCACCCGTATGCCCCAGGAGCTGGGTGTGGGGTTCGCCTGGATGGTGGGATTCGCGGCAGACCTGGTGACTGGAGCTGCCCTCGGTGCCCATGCACTGGCGCTGGCGGTGCTGGCCTATTTCAGCCTGCTGACTTACCAGCGCACCCGGGCTTTCAATCCTGCCCAGCAACTGATGTGGGTGTTTGTACTGGTGGGAATCAATCAGCTGTTGGGGAATTGGGTGCACGGTCTCGCCGGCAAACCGGTGTCTGGGCTCACTTTCCTGTGGCCCGCGCTGACGACGGCTCTGTTGTGGCCACTGGTCACCCCCTGGATGAATCACACCGCTTCCCGCTTGCGGGTGCGTTAGCGCCTGGCAGAGTGAATGCAAAAGAGTGTTAAGCGCACAAGGGGTGCGGTTATTTTTCGATCTATGCGGCTATAATCAGCCCTTCAGTCGACCACCTACAACTGATACATAATCATAAGCAGTGCCTGTGCCACACTCCGAAGCTCAAGTGAGCCCGCAACAACGCCTTATTCTGGCCTCCGCCTCACCGCGGCGGGCAGAGCTGCTTCGGCAGATTGGCGTGTCCTTTTCTACTGCCGCCACCGATGTTGAAGAAATTCGCCGGGTTGATGAACCTCCCGGGGATTACGTCTTGCGCCTGGCGCAGGAGAAATCTCGCGCCGGCCTGGCACTCGCTGTCGCCGGGGGCGCCACTGGCGATAATATCTGGTCGCTTGGGGCCGATACCCTGGGCGTTGTGGATGGCGAAATCCTCGAAAAGCCCCGCGACTTCACCGATTTTGTACGCATGATGCGTCTGATGTCCGGTCGCGAACACTCGGTATTGAGTGCTCTCTGTCTAACCGGTAAGGGAGCGGCGTTCTCGGATGTGGTGGAAACCCGGGTCCGCTTCCGCGAGTTGGACCGGCGCCTGATCGAAGGATACTGGGAGACCGGGGAGCCCGCGGACAAGGCCGGCGGATATGGTATTCAGGGGATGGGGGCAATGCTGGTAGAGTCCATACATGGCAGCTACAGCAACGTAGTGGGCCTGCCGCTGGAAACCCTCGCGGGTTTTTTCGAGCGGGCGGGCATTGAATATTGGCAGTCCGGCAACCCCAAGGCCCAGGGAAGAATCAGGAGTTAGCAGTCCGTGAGCGAAGAATTACTCATCAATGTGGCGCCCATGGAGACCCGCGTCGCGCTGGTGGAAAACGGTGTACTGCAGGAAGTCTACCTGGAGCGCAGTGCGCGTCGGGGTATTGTTGGCAATATCTACAAGGGTAAGGTGGTGCGGGTACTGCCCGGGATGCAAGCGGCATTCGTGGATATCGGCCTCGAGCGAGCCGGGTTTATTCACGCCTCGGATATCGCGCCACTGGACGAAGACGGCATGGAATCCCGCGAGGGGGAAGTGGCGGATATTCGCGCCCTGGTACGCGAGGGCCAGTCACTGGTGGTACAGGTCGTGAAAGACCCCATTTCCAGTAAAGGGGCGCGCCTGACCACACACCTGTCGGTTTCCGCGCGCTATCTGGTGTATATGCCCCAGACCCGGCATATTGGCATCTCCAACCGCATCGAGGACGAAGGTGAGCGCGAGCGACTGCGGTCACTGGTGGACCTGGCGTCGGCGAAGCTGGCGGAAGAGGGGCACAGTGGCGATGGCGGCTTCATTCTGCGCACCGTGGCAGAGGGCGTGAGCGAAGAGGAACTGCTGCGGGATATCCCGTTCCTGTACAAATTGTGGAGCGAGCTGGAGCAGCGCATCAAGTCGGAGAAAGAGCCGGCCATCATCTACGAAGACCTGCCGCTGTTCATGCGCGCCCTGCGGGATCTGGCGCGCCCGCACACGGAAAAGATCCGTATCGATTCCCGCGAGGCCCATGCCCGCGCGGCCAATTTTGCGGGCAAGTATGCCCCGGAGATCGCCCCGCGTATCGAACACTACCCGGGTGAGCGCCCGCTGTTCGACCTGTACGGGGTCGAGGAAGAGATTCGCAAGGCCCTGCAGAACAAGGTGACCCTGAAGTCCGGCGGCTACCTGATTGTCGAGCAGACCGAAGCCATGAGTACCATCGACGTCAATACCGGTGCGTTTGTGGGCCATCGCAATCTGGAAGAGACCATCTTCAAAACCAATCTGGAAGCCGCCACTGCTATTGCCCGCCAGCTGCGCCTGCGCAATCTCGGCGGCATCATCATCATCGACTTTATCGATATGCTGGATCCTGAGCACCAGCGCCAGGTGCTGCGCACCCTGGAAAAATCCCTGGAGCGCGATCACGCCAAAAACAGTATTACCGGTGTTTCTGAGCTGGGGCTGGTGGAAATGACCCGCAAGCGGACGCGCGAGTCTCTCGGTCAGATGCTGTGTGAACCCTGCCCGGTGTGTGCCGGACGCGGCACCCTGAAAACTCCGGAAACCGTGTGCTACGAAATTTTCCGTGAGATCATCCGCGAGGCGCGCTCCTACGACAGCGACAAAATCATGGTACTGGCCAGCCAGGTGGTAATAGACCTGCTGCTGGACGAAGAGTCTGCCAATGTGGCGGACCTGGAAGAATTTATCGGTCGCCCCATCCAGTTTCAGGTGGAGCCCATCTACAACCAGGAGCAGTACGACATTGTACTGGTGTGACCCCATCAACAGACTCCGCTGCCGTCCGAGTCTGCGCGATACCGTCAACGGGAGGCCATCCTGATGTCGTGGTTGCGCTGGTGTGCGCGCAAGTTCTGGTTGCTGGTGGTCGTGGTGGTGATTTCACTGGCGATCCTGGTGCAGACCGGGCGCATCCTGTCACCCCAGGTGGGCAAGTACAGTCCGCAGATCAGCGACCTGCTTTCGGAGCGCCTGGGCGCGCCGGTCACCCTTGAGAATATCTCTCTGCGCTGGCAGGCGCTCGAGGTAGCGTTGCAGATTGACGGCCTCAATATTGGCGCCGGCGGGCAGCTCAGGCTGCAGCGGGGCCTGTTCCACATCGACCTGCTCAACAGTCTCTGGAATCGAGAACTGATCTGGAAAAACCTGGAAGTCGATGGTTTTTCCGCACAGCTGGAACAGCGTGCGGCGGGGGGATGGCAGGTGCGGGGATTCCCCCTCGCTGCTACCGGCACTGACAAAACGGCGACCAGCGGAGTGCGTCTCGTAGACCCGGCGCGGATTTTCCAGCTGGGGCCCAAAGTCATCGTGCGCGATGCGCGTATCGGCCTGACTCTGACCGACGGCCAATCCGGCACCCTGGAGCTACCGGAAATCCTGCTGGAAAATGGCGGTGATTTCCACCGTCTGGTGGCGCGGGCATTTGTCACCGGTGCCATGGAAAGTTTGCACAGTGGAGAAGAAAGCCTGCGCCTGGTGTTGGAGGGGCATGGCGACCCTCGCAACAAGGATGAATTCTCCCTGCGTGGCTACGTACAGCTGAACGAACTGCTGATCGACAAGGATCTCGTGTCTCTGTTGTACCAGTTGTCACCGCTGCCGGAAAAACTCTACTGGCCAGGGAGAAAGCTGGCGGGTGGGCGTCTCTGGCTCACCTCGGATGCCCGCACCGGCTACAGCCTCCAGGGCCAGTTGAATCTGTCGCAGAGGGCGGCGACTGAGTCACAGGATTCGCAACAGGGTGAGCCACACCAGACCCATGGTGCCCTGGAAACCCTCGATGCCCTGTCGAGCAATATTTCCGGGCACTGGCGTCCCGGTGAATCCTGGGAGCTGGTGCTGCAGGAATTGGGGCTTAACTGGCAGCAGCTGGAAGTGCCGGATATCAATGTGCAGGCCAGCGGCGACCAGGCTGGCAACCTGCACCTGGCAGTGGACCAGATTGAACTGCAGGCCTGGCACCGGGTACTGCGGGTATTGGAGTTGATTCCGGAAAAAGCCGACGAGTGGCTGCGGGCGCTTGAGCCCACAGGAGAGGTGAAGCGGGTGCGCCTGTCCCGTGTCGACGGTGAGGTCTCGTTGGCGGCGAACCTGCACAATGTCTCCGCCGGTGCCCATCGCGGTGCCCCTGCAGTGACTGGCGTGAATGGATACCTCAACCTTAACGGGCAGGGTGGGCGCGTCGAGCTGGACAGTGACGCGGACTTCAGCGCCCATTTTCCCATGCTCTACGATGCCCCCTTCGCGTTCGGCGCGGCGCGCGGCACGGTGGCCTGGGATATAGATAAGGCGGCAAATACGGTTTCCGTGTATTCCGGCCCGCTGTTGCTAGACGCCGTTGCCGAGCCGGCAGCGGATACGGTGCCGGCGGCGGGTAATTTCCGCGGCCAGTTCCTGCTACAGATTCCCTTTCAGCCCCATACCCGCGCGACGGATTTCACCCTCGCCCTCGGCCTCCGCGATGTCGCGGTGAGCGAACAGGGTAATCTGGTGCCGACGGTGGTTGGCGACGATCTGCGCAATTGGCTGAGTGAAGGGGTTGGTGCCGACAACCCTGGCCGCATTTCCAAAGCGGGGTTTCTATACCGGGGCTACAGCTACAGCGAGGGCGAAAGCGCGGAGCTGTTGGCTCTGGGACAGCACGAAAATCGCCAGACGGTGCAGTTGCAAGCGGATATTTCTGACAGTCGTCTCAAATATGCCCCGGACTGGCCGGCGGCAGAAAATGTTCGCGGGTATCTGGGAATCAGCGATCGCGAAGTCGTGGTGGTGGCACCGGAGGCGCGGTTGTGGGATGTCGATGGTGCCAATGTGATGGTGCGGGTGTCTCCGGAGACCACCGGCTCACGGCTACAGGTACGCGCGGAGCTGGCGGGGCCTGCCGCGGATGGTCTCAAGCTGCTGCGGGATTCCCCATTGCGGGACAAGCTGGGGAACGCGTTCGACAACTGGGCGTTGGAGGGCAATATGCAGGGTACCCTGCAGATCACCCAACCCCTTGGCGGCGCAGAATTCGAGCCCAGCCAGCAGGTGGACCTGTCCCTGGCGGACGCACACCTTTCCCTGCAGAGCCTGCAACTGGATATCGATGGGCTGAGTGGCGATGTGCGCTACCACAGCGAGAACGGCCTTGAAGGTTCCAGCTTTCGCGGCACCCTGTGGGGACGCCCCCTGCGTGCGAGCATTCAGCATGTGGGCACAGGAGAAGAGCGGGATACCCAGGTGGTTGTTCGCGGTGAGGCGCGCACCAACAGTATTGCCAGCTGGAGCCGGCGACCGGAATTGCAGTGGGTGGACGGCAGTCTTGAATACACTGCGCGCATCACCATTCCCGCCCAGACCAAGAAAAAACCCTACGGCGCGGTGCTGGAGCTCTCGTCGGATCTCAACGGGGTCGCGGTCAATCTACCCGCCCCCCTGGGCAAGGCGCCGGGGGACAAATCCCGCTTTGTACTTCGTGTACCCATTGGCGATGAGGGCAACCTGTACCACCTGAGTTACGGTGAACATTTGCAGGGGCAGATCTGGCAGGTGGGCGGTCAGCTGGAGCGGGCGGCGATCGCGCTCAATGCGGGGGTGCGTTTGCCCGAAGCGCCGGGAATTTCTGTTGTCGGTGACCTGTCGTTGGTGGATCTGGCGCCCTGGAAGCGGGCCCTGGAAATCTACACCTCCGACGGGCCTGCCGGGGGCCAGGCGTCATTCGGTAGCGAATCACCTTTGCCCATCAGCCTGGATCTCAGTACCGATCTGCTGCGTCTCTCCGAGTCGACCCGGATCGAAAATATACACGTGCGCGGCCGCGGTCTGGGTGCCGACTGGCAACTGGATTTCGACAGTGAAATGGCCGCGGGCAACCTGCACGGCGTGATGAATGCCGAAACACCGATGCAGCTGGATTTGAGCCACCTGCGTCTGCCCGCCTTGCCGTCCGGCAAATCTGCGGGGGCGGGTGACGGTGGCGAACCTGCCGGGGCGAGCGCCTCGCCGGAGGACCGCTGGCAGGGGTTCGATTTTTCCGGTCTGCCCAAGATGGACTTCAGTACCGACAGCCTGTGGCTGGGGGATGAGGACATGGGTCCCTGGTCCTTCGAGTTGCGGCCCTCACAGGATCGTTTGGTGGTAAGCGATATCAGTGGTGCCATGCGCGGCATTCGTATCGAAGGCCGCGGTGAAGCGGAGAATCGTCTGGGTGCCCAGCTGATGTGGATGCGGGACGAGAATGGCCGCGAATCCTCCCAGTTTATCGGCCGCCTCAGCAGCGAAAACCTCGGCCGCGTACTGCAGGCCTGGGGACAGGAAGCGGCCATCGAAAGTAGTGCCGCGGTGTTCGATACCGCGCTGCGCTGGAACGGCTCACCGGCAATGGTGAACCCCAACAGCATGAATGGTGAGATCCGCATTGATATCCGCGATGGCCGTTTCCTGCGCGCCAGCGACAATGCCGGTACTTCACTATTGCGCTTGCTTTCACTGTTCAACTTCGATACCTGGGCGCGGCGCCTGCGCCTGGATTTTTCTGACCTGGTACAGAGTGGTCTGACCTTCGACCGGGTGCATGGAGAGGTCTTCTTTGAAGGCGACGGCGAGTTGTTGATCGCGGTACCGATTCAGGTGGAGGGGCCTACCAGCGAGTTGCAGATGGCGGGGCGGGTCAACCTACAGCGGGAAGACTTGAACCTCACGCTGGTCGCTACTCTGCCGGTGGGCAACAACCTCGCGTTTGTGGCCGCGCTCGCCGGAGGCCTGCCGGCGGCGGCGGGGGTATACCTGATCAGTAAGGTATTCAAAAAGCAGGTGGACCGGGTTGCCAGTGTCAGTTACCGCATCAACGGTGAGTGGTCGGATCCTGAAGTGCGTTTCGACAAGCTGTTTGACGATGGTGCGGCAGGCCGCGAAGGCAAGAATGCAGTAGCGGAACGGGCGCGGAAAATACAGGAGTTGAAATACCTGGAGGAACTGCCGCAGCAAAGTATAGAAAGTGTCGATAGTGCCGGGAAACCGGGTGCTGAGGCAGGGTCTGAGGTCCGCTCCACATCCGGTACGACACCGCCTGGCCCCTGGGCGCCGGAGCAGCTCCGGTTTCCAATTGGTGCAGGCACAGGCGCAGGTTAACGGCTAGAGTTGCAAAAACCGAATAATTGTTCGATATTGGCCCTGTTCAAAACGGATAAATCTGTCCGCACAACAATAATGATTGGATCAGAGGTGCGTCGCTAATGTCAGAGGTGGTCTCTTTGGCCGGGGTTCCCGTCACTCGCTACACGCTTTTTCGAGTATTCAAGTACGCTGTTTACTGCCTGCTGGCCTACAACGTCTACGCTTTTTTCCTGGAAAATCAGGCCGCGGCCGGAACGGTTTTTCAGGATGGTGTCAGTTTCGGCAAGATCATTGAAGCCTACAACGATTCCATTGATACCCTCGCCTGGGTGCTGCTGCTACTGGTGTTCGAGCTGGAAACCTGGGTGCTTTCCGATGAAAGGCTGAAGGGTGGCACCAAGTGGCTGCTGAATGTCATTTCCAGCTGCTGCTATGTATTTATCGTGTATTCCTTTTACGGCTACGTGTCGGAAATGGTGTCACTGTCGCACCTGTTGCCGGTCACACAGGCGGCCTGCGATCTTGCCAACGGCGGCTGGTCGATGGTGCTGGAGCAGGATACCTATGAGGTATTGACCGCAGTCAACTGCACTTCTCTGTCCGATGCGCATCTGCTGCAAATGGCGGGCACGCAGGTTATTGGGGACGCGGCGGTATGGCGGGAAATCCAGTGGCTGGCGTGGGTGGATGTGATCAATGCCGGTGCCTGGCTGTTAGTCGTGGCGATTCTGGCGTTTGATGTGTGGCTGCAAATGCGTCACCAGTTGTCTGACGCGATCATGCGCTACTCCCAGGTGATCAAAGCCATGCTGTATATCACGCTGCTGGTTTGCGCGATCTATTGGGGCTTCAACGGCAGTTTTCTGGACTTCTGGGATGCATTCCTGTGGCTGGTGGCGTTCTTCTTTATCGAGATGAACCTGTTCGAGTGGCAGGCTGAGACCAGCGCGGAGTGAGTCTTGCTTCGGAAGCCTGTGCTTCGTAAGAAACGCCTGTGACGCCAAGGTGCTGGTGAGAAATTCTCGCACCAGCACCTTGTCTTAGTTTCAACCTGGCGCGCTTGGACCACCAGGCCTTCGCTGGAAAATCTGTTTATCCTTTACGGCTGGTAACTTCCAGCAGGTGATAACCGAACTGGGTTTTTACCGGGCCGTGGACTTTATTCAGCTCACCGCTGAACACCACCTTGTCGAACTCCGGCACCATCTGTCCCTGGCCGAATTCTCCCAGATCGCCACCGTTGCGGCCGGAGGGGCATTTGGAGTGTTGCTGGGCAATCTTGCCGAAGTCGGCGCCTTCTTCGATCTGCTTTTTCAGATCCAGACACTTGTCTTCTGTTTCTACCAGAATGTGGCGGGCGGTTGCTCTAGGCACGGGGCTCTCCCTTTTTACAATGAATGACATATTCTGTGAGCGCGCAAGCTTAGTGGTTGCGACGATTGGGGGCCAGTCGCTTTTACAAATTAAACCGATGGACTCGCCGCGCTTCTCAGCTCAAGGCGCATCGCTCGTCGCTTCGATTCGGGTGTTGTTACTGTCCTGAAAGCGCTCCGAAGGTATTGCACTGATTCACATCGCCGGTGCTGAAGCCCTCGCGGAACCAGTAGGCCCGCTGTTCCGCGCTGCCATGGGTGAAGGCATCCGGGGAAACGGCGCGGCCGGAGCGACGCTGCAGGTGGTCGTCGCCCACCGCGGCTGCAGCGCGCAACCCCTCTTCGATATCCCCGGGCTCAAGCATCTGGCGGTCGCGGTGGGCGTAGAACGCCCAGACGCCGGCAAAGCAGTCCGCCTGCAGTTCCAACATTACTGAAAGACGGTTGGCGGTGACCTTGTCCGCTTGCATCCGCGCCTGCTGTACCTTGGCGGAAGTGCCCATCAGGTTTTGCACGTGGTGACCCACTTCATGGGCAATCACATAGGCGAAGGCGAAATCCCCAGGGGCGCCGAGTTTTTTCAGTTCGTTGAGGAAATTCAGGTCCAGGTACACCTTGAAATCCCCGGGGCAGTAAAAGGGGCCAACGGCGGCGGAACTTAGACCGCAGGCAGAGCGCACGGCGTCGTTGTACAGCACCAGCTTTGGCGGGGTGTATTCGGTGCCTGCCTGCCGGAACATTTGCCCCCAGGTATCTTCGGTATCCGCCAGAACCACCGAGACAAACTGGGCCACCTCGTCATCCGGTGCCGCTCCGGGGGCGGTCTGGGAATCCGGCCCCAGGCTGGGTGATTGGGAACCCGACATACCGCTGAACAGATGACCGCCGAAGTAATAGAGGGCGGCCAGTGCCAGCAGAATCAGCCAGCCTCTCTTGCTGCGTAGCAGGAACGGCGCCAGCGCCAACAGATTGCCCAGCCCTCCCAGTCCGCCACCGCCGGGGGATGGTTCACCGCGACGGTCTTCCACGTTCGAACTTCTGCGACCCTTACGCCAGCGCATGCAGGCACCTCTTGATTTACGTCTCGATTCACATCAGCGTATTGTCTTGAGCATAGAACAGCTGGCGCGGTTTTTTGTTTATTCTTTGGGAGATTATCCTTGTGCCAGATCGGGCGGTGGTATCTTTGTTACTGGCACAACGCGTGCCATAACTCTTGCCATCCAACCTGCACATAACCTGAGTGAGTCGAAACGTTGTCGTTAATCCCGCTATTTCCCCTCAATATGATGCTGTTTCCCGGTGTGACCCTGCCGCTGCGGATCTTTGAGCAGCGTTACCTGCGGCTGGTCACGGAAACGCTCAAGTCGGACACCGGCTTCGGGGTTGCGCTGATCCGGGAAGGACGGGAGGTGGGGCCGGCGGACGTCTGGCCGTTGGGTCTCTATGTGCGCATAGTCGACTGGAGTCAGGGTGAGGAGGGGTTGTTGCACATCGATATCGCGGGCGAAACGCGGTTTAGGGTACTGGATACCTTTCGCGAGGATGATGGGTTGTTGATGGGCGATGTCGAATGGCTGCCGGATGAAGAATCGCACCCGGTGCCGGAAAGTTGCGATGGTCTGCTGGCGGTGTTGAATGAGTTGAAGCAGCACGCGTCTATGTTGTCTCTAAAATTCGCGCCGGTAGACAGTGCTGAGGCCCTGTCCTGGCAGCTGGCGCAATTGCTGCCGCTGGAAGATGCCGCGCGGGTGGAGCTGCTGGCCAGTCCCGATCCGCTGGAGCGCCTCGCCAGTATTGCCGCCAATCTGGATCGCTGGACGAGGCAGTAGCCGGATACCTTACCGGGCCGGGGCTAACACCGATCGCCATAAAAAAATAAGAGAAGGGATTTCATGGACGGCGTCGTCGTATTGGGTTTGTTGTTGATTCTCACCGTGCTGGTTGGCTCGGTGATGGGCATTTTCTCGTTTTTCGAGGTAAAAAACCTTCGGCGGGAGGTGCTCCGCCTGCGAGACATGCTGGACGACCGGCAATTGCCTATTTCCCCTTCACCTTTTTCACCGTCCGCGCCGCGAGTTAATGAACCTGAGGGGCAAACACCGCAGGCGGGGCCGGTATCCGACGTAGAGCCGCGGGCAACTGATGAGCAGCGGGCGATCCCTGAGTCGCCGGTTGCGGCGAAATTTGCCGCGCCCAGGGTACGGCAAGCCGGTATTCAACAGCGGCAGAAAGATCTGGCTGCAGCGAAAGCGCCCCCAGCGGCCAAAACCGCTGGGGGCGCGGGGGCCGGCCGGTTCTGGTCGCGGGTGCAGGACAACTGGATGGTGTGGCTCGGCGGGGCCTGCGTGGCACTCGCGGGTATTTTCCTCGCCCGTTACGGTATCGAGCAGGGGCTGTTGGGGCCCCGCGTGCGGGTAGCCATGGGGCTGGTCCTGGCTGGGACGTTGTATGCGGCCTCGGAATGGCTGCGGCGCACGTCCGGTGCTACCCATCCTACGTTCGCCGCGCTGGCCGGGGGTGGCGCGATTACCGCATTTGCCGCAATTCTGTCGGCGGTACACCTCTACAGCCTTTTCGCGCCGGGGCTCGCATTTGCCCTCCTGGCACTGGTGGCGGTGGTCACCATGTGGATGGCAAGGTTGCACGGACCGGTACTGGCCGCCATCGGTATGCTCGGCGCCTATTCGGTGCCGGCGCTGGTGGCTACAGATAGTGGCAATGTGCTCGGTGCGATGGTCTATGCACTGATTATCACCACTTCGGTCCTGTTACTGCTGCGCCATGTGTACCGCAGCTGGCTGTGGATAGGGCTGTTAGCCGGGGCGCTGGCCTGGTGGTTGATCTCGCTATTCGGACACCAGGCGGACGGCTGGCGCGGTCCCTATCTGGCAGTACTGGCCTATTTGCTGCTGGCCGTAGTGCCGGGGGACTGGTTGCTCGGGGTGTGGGGATCGCGAGCCGATCGTCGCGCTCAGGGCTCGCTGCAGAGTCCGGTCACACTTTCAGAACCGCTGCTGCTGCCGGGCCTGCTGGTACTGGTTGCGGCGCAGTGCGTGTCGATTTTTCGCGAGGGATTACACGCAGAAGCGATCTGGTCGTGGAGTCCGCTGGCGGTGGTGTTGCTGGTTGCCGCCGGTGCGCGAGCACAACTCGCCCCTTTGTCCTGGGCGTTGCTGCTGGGGCAGTGCGCAGTCTGGATCGCCCGGCGCGTGGAATTTATCGGCGAGCAGCTGCAGCTGGTGCCCTGGCCGGAAGTGGAGCGGGGCGGTTTTCTGCTGTACCTCGGAGTGACCGCATTGATCTTTTCGGTCCTGGGGCTGCGCAATTACCGCTTGGGCCAGGCGCGTTACTGGTGGGCATCTTTGGCGGTGATGGCGCCGTTGCTCGCGCTGCTGCTGGGTTACCTGTTGGCGGCAGACTATCTGCCGCTGTACTGGTGGTGCCTGTATGCAGCAGTGTTTGGCGGTGTACTGATGTTTCTCGGTAGTCGCGGGGCGGGGCGGGGGTGGTCCCGGGCCATGGTGGTGTGGCTGCTGGCGGCGGCCCATTTTGCCTATAGTCTGGCGGTGTGTCTGTGGCTGGAACAGGCGAGCCTGACACTCGCGCTGGCGCTGCAAAGCGTTTCGCTGGCGTGGCTAATCCGACGTTTTGACGCGCCGGCGCTGGGCTGGTTGCTGAAGGCGGTGCTGTTGCTGGTGGTAGTGCGGCTGACCTTCAACCCGTGGCTGC
Organism: Microbulbifer bruguierae; assembly: GCF_029869925.1. NCBI lineage: Bacteria > Pseudomonadati > Pseudomonadota > Gammaproteobacteria > Cellvibrionales > Microbulbiferaceae > Microbulbifer > Microbulbifer bruguierae. The sequence goes on from NZ_CP118605.1 coordinate 4,190,966, forward strand.
TGTCCTATACGGATTCGACTCACTGGTCCCTTTGGACCTACGGAGGCTCCGCACTGTGCGCCTGGGGTGCCGCCAGACTGCTGGCGCCCGGTCTGCTGCCGCTGGCCCGCTGGTGCGAGGCCGCGGCACTGCATCTGCTGGTGTTGGCGCTGTGGGCGGAGTGCCGATACTGGCTGTACGGTGGCAATGCACTGGCGACGGAATTCAGTTTTGTCGAGGCGGTGATCGATATCTGGCTGTTTGCCGGGCTGGGGATGGTCTACTACCGCAAAAGTTTGGTTGCGGGCAGTTTCTCCCGCTGGTACGACGGCTACGGCCGTCTGTTGATGATGGCAGCGTTCGGTATCTATCTGCGTATTCTGGCGGCGGTGGCAGACAGCCAGCCCTGGGTGTGGCAGGCCATTGGCGAGCGGCCGCTGTTCAATATGCTGCTGCCGGCATTCGCCGGGCCGGCTCTGCTGGCGCTGGTGGCCAGTCGTTATTACCTGCCCGTTTCCCGGAAATTTGCCGCCTGGGTGGCGGCCCTGGCCGGATTCATCTGGGTGTCCCTGGAGGTGCGCCATCTGTGGCTCGGCACTATCCGCATGGACCTGCCCGCGGTGACCGGTGAGCTGTACAGCTACTCGGCGGTCTGGCTGATATTGGCGGTGGCGGCGATTCTGCTGGGAAGCTGGCGAGGGTGGCGTGGCTGTTACCAGGGGGGCATGGCGGTGCTGGCAGTGGTGATCGTAAAGCTGTTCCTGGTCGATATGTCGGGGCTGGAGGGTTTGCTGCGCGTGGCCTCATTTATGGGGCTGGGGCTCGCCCTGCTCGCCATCGCCTACCTGCATCAGAAACTGGGTGGTGGTAGTGCACCTTCTGACAACAAGGCGGCTACTTCTTCAGTTAATTCTCAGGTTAATTAAGCGACCGTATCAAAGCCGGGTTACGGTATACTGCGCGCCCAAAATTCCGGGCAGTCGTCAAGGAGAGGAGCCGTGAACACGATCAGTGCCACTGAAACCAGTCAGGATTCCACCGAAGCCAAAGTTCAGGCGATGGGGCGCGCCGCGCGCGCTGCCGCGCGCCTGATGGCGCGGGCTGATACCGGCTCCAAGAACGCTGCCCTCAAAGCCATCGCCGCGGAGCTGGATAAGCAGCGACCGCAACTGGCGGCGGCCAACGAAAAAGATATGCAGCGGGGCCGCGACAATGGTCTCGACGCGGCACTGCTGGACCGCCTTGAACTGACCGATGCGCGCATCGACGCCATGATCGAAGGTCTGCTACAGATTGCTGAACTGCCGGACCCGGTGGGGGAAGTCAGCGATCTCAAATATCGCCCCAGTGGTATCCAGGTGGGCAAGATGCGTGTACCCCTGGGGGTGGTTGGGATCATTTACGAGTCCCGCCCCAACGTCACCATCGACGCCGCCAGCCTGTGCCTGAAATCCGGCAATGCCACCATTTTGCGCGGTGGCAGTGAGGCGCTGTATTCCAATGGTGCCATTGCCGCCTGCATTGCCGCCGGCCTCAAGCAGGCGGGCCTGCCGGAAACCGCGGTACAGGTGGTGGATACCACCGATCGCGCCGCGGTAGGCGCGCTGATCGCGATGCCGGAATTTGTGGATGTGATTGTGCCCCGTGGTGGCAAGGGGCTGATCGAGCGCATCAGCCGCGAGGCGCGGGTGCCGGTGATCAAACACCTCGACGGTATCTGTCACGTGTATCTGGACGATCGCGCGGATCCGCAAAAGGCGTTTGAGATAGCGCTGAACGCCAAGACCCATCGCTACGGGGTGTGCAACGCGATGGAGACCCTGTTGGTGGCGGAAGCGGTAGCCGTAGAGTTTTTGTCGCGGTTGGCGGTGGCTTACCTGGAACAAGGTGTCGAGCTGCGGGGGTGTGACAGGACCCGCGCCATAGTGCCCCAGGCCCTGCCGGCGACGGAGGAAGACTGGGCGACGGAATACCTGGCTCCAGTACTGTCGATCCGCGTGGTGGCCGATATGGATGCCGCCATGGATCACATCGCGCAATACAGCTCCGGCCACACCGAGTCCATTGTCACCGAGGACTATACCCGTGCGCGGCGCTTCCTTGCGGAAGTGGATTCAAGCTCGGTGATGGTCAATGCCTCCACCCGCTTTGCCGACGGCTTCGAGTACGGGCTGGGCGCCGAGATCGGCATCAGTACCGACAAAATCCACGCCCGCGGCCCCGTGGGTCTGGAAGGGCTGACGTCGCAGAAGTGGATCGTGTTCGGCGACGGACAGATTCGTCAGTAATTGGCCAGCACATTGAAGACCATCGCCCTGTTTGGCGGCACCTTCAATCCGGTGCACTTCGGCCATCTGCGTATGGCGCTGGAGCTGAAACAAGTGCTGGGATTCGACCAGATGCGCCTGCTGCCTTCCCACCAGCCGGCGCACCGGGCCGAGCCCGGGGTTTCCGCGCAGGCGCGGCGGGACATGCTGGCGCTGGCGCTGGAACATTGCACGGAACTGCAATTGGACGAGCGCGAGCTGCAGCGAAATGGGCCCACCTATACGGTGGATACCCTGGAGGAGCTCCGTGCGGAGCTGGGTTATCAGGTTTCCATCAGTTTCTGTATGGGGCTCGATTCGCTGCTGGGGCTGCCCGCCTGGCACCGCTGGGAACAATTGCTGACGCTCGCGCATCTGGTCGTTGTTACCCGCCCGGGCTGGCAGATTCCCCGGGATGGGGAAGTGGCAGAACTGCTGTTGCGCCACCGGGGTGAGCTGGCGGACCTCCAGCGGGAAGCCGCCGGCCGCATACTGTTGCGGGAACAGACGCTGCTGCCGATTTCCGCCACTGGAATTCGCAGCCTGATCAAGAGCGGCCGCTCACCGCAGTTTCTGCTGCCGGAGCGCGTCCTCGACTACATTCAAACTCATCAACTTTACAAGAGTGAACAGTAGGAGCTTCGGCTCCCTAAGATGTTATGACTGATATCAAGACAATTGCCGTAAATGCCCTGGAAGACCTCAAGGGTAAAGACATCGTCGCAATCGACGTTTCTGAGCTGAGCGATGTGATGGATACCCTGATCATCTGCACCGGTACCTCCAGCCGGCAGGTGAAATCCCTCGCGGATAATGTGGTTGAAGATGGTAAGGAAGCCGGCGTCCGTCCTATCGGTGTGGAAGGCATGGGGCAGGGCGAGTGGGTCCTGGTGGATTACGGTGACGTGGTGATCCACGTGATGCAGGCGGAAATCCGCAACTTCTACGATCTGGAAAAACTCTGGTCCATGACTCCCAATACCCGCGATAACGCCGATGGCAGTGATCCGCATCAGGATTGAACTGTCTTTCGAGTCCCCGCCGATAAGAGTCCGCCGATGAAGTTCCCGTCATGAAAGTTCGCATCCTGGCTGCCGGGGGCAAGATGCCCGGCTGGGTGCAGGAGGGCTACAACGAGTACGCCAAGCGCCTGCCCCGGGAACTCACCCTGGAAATGGTGGAAATACCACTGGGCAACCGCGGCCAGAAAAACTCTGCCGCGCTGGTGGAAAAGGCGCGCCAGAAAGAGGGCGAGGCGATGCTCGCGGCCATTGGCCCGCGGGATCATGTGGTGGCGCTCGAGGTGAAGGGCAAATCCTGGAGTACCGAACAGCTCTCCCGGGAGCTGGCGGACTGGCAGATGTCCGGCGACAACGTCAGCCTGTTGATTGGCGGCCCCGATGGCCTGTCGGCGGACTGCCTGGCGCGGGCAAATCAGAAATGGTCGCTGTCCGCACTCACCATGCCCCATCCACTGGTGCGTGTGCTGCTGGCGGAACAGCTGTACCGCGCCTGGACCCTGCTGGCGGGGCATCCTTACCACAAGTAGCCCGGTGTCTATCATTCCGCTGTGTGATTTGAACTTGCTGGCGTGACACGAGTCCTAGCTGTTTTCCCTGAGTAGCTGGCGTCTTCCTCCTTGTGCGGGTGGCACAATCTCACTGGTGTCCAGACTCTGCAGGGACGTCAAACTTGTGTACACTTCGTGGTCATTTTCGCGCCACTGTTCAACTTATACCGGCCACCATGTCAGAAAACCTGCGTTTCAAAGATCACCACACAGAGCAACGGTTGTTTCGCAATCGTATGCTGGTGGCCATCGTTTGCGTGGCGGCGCTGATCGGCGTACTGGTGGCGCGCCTGTACAACCTGCAGGTGGTTAATTACGAGAGCTACAGCACCCAGTCCGACCAGAACCGGATCCAGGTGCGGCCGGTGCCACCTACCCGCGGCCTGATCTACGACCGCAACGGTCTGCTGCTGGCGGATAACCGCCCCAGCTATACCCTTTCTATCGTGCGCGAGCGGGTCAAGGATCTGGATACGACCCTGGAGTTGCTCGGTCAGCTGGTGGAACTGGACGATGGCGATGTAGAGAAGTTCAAACGCCGTCTGGTTCGCCGCCGTCCCTTCGAGCCGGTGCCCCTGCGCTTCCGCCTGACCGAGGAAGAAATTGCGCGCATCAGTGTCAACGAATTCCATCTGCTGGGCGTGTCTGTCGAGGCGGAGCTGGTGCGCTACTATCCCGAGCAGGATCTCTTCGCCCACAGCGTCGGCTACGTGGGACGTATTGCAGAGCGGGATCTGGCCAGCTTTACCGAGGAAGATGTCCGCCGTTATCGCGGCACCCAGAGCATCGGCAAGGTGGGACTGGAGCGTTCCTATGAAGACCTGCTGCTCGGAGAGGTTGGATACGAAAATGTCGAGACCAATGCTCGTGGACGGGTCTTGCGGGTACTCGAGCGTCAGGACCCGAAACCCGGCGCCGAACTGACCCTGCACCTGGATACACGCCTGCAGCAGGTGGCTACGGAGGCCCTGGGGGAAAACCGCGGCGCGGTAGTGGCCATCGACGTCAAAACCGGCGGTGTACTGGCGTTTGTCAGCAAGCCTTCTTTTGATCCCAATCTGTTTGTGACCGGCATCAGCTTCGGCGACTATAGCGCGCTGCGGGACTCACTAGACGTACCCCTGTTCAATCGCACGGTGCAGGGCCAATACGCACCGGGCTCAACGCTGAAACCGATGATGGGTCTGGGTGCGCTGGAAGCGGGAATCATCACCGCCAATACCACGGTCAACGACCCCGGCTTCTATAAATTGCCCAATGATTCGCGTATTTACCGCGATCACTTGCGTTGGGGGCACGGCAAAAAGGTCGATTTGATCCAGGCACTGGAGCAGAGCTGCGATACCTATTTCTGGGATATGGCCGCGCGCTGGAATATCGATGGCATGCACGATATTGCCACCCGTTTTGGTCTCGGCACCAAAACCGGCATCGACGTGCCGGTGGAGCGACCGGGGCTGTTTCCGTCGCGGGACTGGAAGCGCGGCGCTCGCGGTGTGCCCTGGTTTCCGGGCGACAGTCTGAATGCGGTACTGGGGCAGGGCTTTGTACTGGCAACGCCTCTTCAGCTGGCGGTGATGACAGCCACTATTGCCAACCGCGGCACTCACTTTCGTCCACAGATAGTCATGGCCATCGACGGCGTGGAACAGCCGCCGGAAGTTCTACATCACATTGATGCGCGCCCGGAATCCTGGGATCTGGTGTTCAAGGGTATGGAAGCGGTGGTCTATAACACCCGCGGCACCGGTAAGCGCGCCGGGGCGGATCTGGATTTTCGCGTGGCCGGCAAATCCGGCACCGCGCAGATCGTGGGTATCGCCCAGGGCGCGAAATACGACTCGGAGGCACTCAAGGAGCGCCTCCGTGACAACGCCCTGTTTGTCGCTTTCGCGCCAGTAGACGATCCGCAGATTGCGGTGTCGGTACTGGTGGAGAATGGCGAGAGCGGCGGTAGGATGGCCGCGCCTGTGGCGCGAGAAGTGTTTGCTGAATGGATGTCGCGGCCGCTGGAAGAAACCGCCAGTCTGCCATCCTGGCACCCGCCGCTGGTGCCGCAGCCGCAGATTCTTGAGGAGGTCCGCATTCGTGGCTAGTCGCGACTATATGCATCGACTGCCGGATGTGGGCAGCAGCCTGCGCCGTCCGGAGAGTATTTCCCGTCGCTGGCATATCGATCTGCCGCTGCTGTTACTGCTGCTGGCCCTGGCCGGTGTCGGCCTGGTCGTGTTGTACAGCGCTTCCGGGAGCGAAGTGCACTATGTCAAACGCCAGGCCGTTTTTATGGCGCTGGCATTCGTGGGGATGCTCATCGCCGCGCAGATTCCGCTGGAGTTTTACCGGCGCTGGTCGCCCTGGTTTTATGTGGCCGGCTGCTGTTTGCTGGTGGCGGTCTTGTTTTTTGGCGTTGGCGCCAAGGGGGCGCAGCGCTGGTTGCAAATCGGTGGCTTTCGCTTCCAGCCGTCGGAAGCGCTGAAACTGGCGGTGCCCATCGCGGTAGCCGCTTATCTGCACGGGCGCAGCCTGCCGCCGTCGTTTGTCACTGTGGTCGGTGCTCTGCTGATCATCGCGCTACCGGCAGCGCTCATCGTGCGCCAGCCGGATCTGGGAACATCGATTCTGATTGCTGCCTCGGGGCTCTTCGCGCTCTACCTGTCCGGACTGAGCTGGAAGATGATTGGCAGTGCCGTGGTCATGGGTGTGCTGGCGGCCTGGCCCATGTGGATGTGGGGGCTGCGGGACTATCAGCGGCAGCGGATTCTTACCCTGTTTAATCCGGACGCGGACCGCTTGGGTGCTGGCTGGAACATTTTTCAGTCCAAGGCCGCAATCGGCTCCGGTGGTTGGGACGGCAAAGGGTATATGCAGGGAACCCAGTCCCAGCTGGATTTTCTGCCGGAGAGTCACACGGATTTCATTATTGCCGTGCTCGCGGAGGAGTGGGGTATGCGCGGAGCGCTGATCCTGCTGACTCTGTATTTATTGATCATCGCGCGGGGCATCTATATTAGTTTTATGGCCCAGCATGTTTTCGGACGCCTGCTGGCGGGAAGTATTACCCTCACGTTTTTTGTTTATGTATTCGTGAATATCGGTATGGTCACGGGCCTGTTACCGGTGGTGGGGGTCCCGCTGCCACTGGTTAGCCACGGTGGTACGTCGGTAATCACATTGATGGCCGGGTTCGGTATTCTGATGGCCATCAGCACGGAAAGACGCAGAGTACTTTTCTAGGGAGCCTCACAGGATGTTCCCCGGATAACCTATTTTTTCCCTCAATCTGTGCCACTTTTTGGCGCCTTTGCAGTCATAGCAAAGACCAAAATCAATAATGGGGGAATTAGTGGGAAGTACTCGCTTGGGAACAGGAGCGGTTGTTGTGAAATGGACCACAGGATTACTGGCGGCTTTGGGGTTAGTACTCACTGCCTGCGCCCAGGAGCAGGGACATGGAGATAATGTCCAGGCCAAAGCCTTTGTGGATTACATGGTGGCTGAGCACAATTTCAATCGCGATGAGCTGCAGGCCCTGATTCAGGAGTCCAGACGCAAAGAGTCGATTCTCAAGGTCATCAAGCGCCCCGCAGAAAAAGCCAAGCCGTGGCGCGAATACCGCAAAGTTTTTCTGACCGATGCGCGCATTCGCGGCGGTGTGGATTTCTGGGACAAAAATTCCGATGTGCTGAAAGCTGCTGAAGAAAAATACGGTGTCCCACCAGAGATGATCGTGGCGGTCATCGGCGTGGAAACACGCTACGGTGGGAATATGGGCCATTACCGGGTGATTGATGCGCTGACGACCCTGGCCTTCAATTATCCGCGTCGCGCCAAATTCTTCACCAAGGAACTGGAAGACTACCTGCTGCTGACCCGGGATGAAAAAATTGATCCCCTCAGTCTGAAAGGTTCCTACGCCGGTGCCATGGGGTTCGGTCAGTTTATGCCGTCCAGTTACCGCAATTTTGCGGTGGATTTTAACGGTGACGGTCGGGTGGATATCTGGACCGATACCGAAGACGCCATCGGCAGTGTGGCGAATTATTTTGTCGAGCACGGATGGAAGCCCGGTGAGCCAATTGCAGTGATCACCCAACCTCTGCCGAATGCGGACATGACCATCGTCAACGACAACCTTGAACCTCAATGGACCATCGGCGAGTTGGAGGCGAAAGGTTTCCCTACCACCGCCCAAGTAACCAAGGATATGCCGGCCAACGTATTTTCACTGGATACTCAAGATGGGCAGCAGTACTGGATTGGACTGAATAATTTCTACACTATTACCCGCTACAACCACAGCCGGCTGTATGCCATGGCGGTATACGAGCTGGGACAGGAAATCATCAAGGCGCGCGGTGGGCGCTCCTGAATAACGGCACGGAAGCCAATCGCAAATAACCGTTTTCGAGCGCTGGGTACGCCCGTAGCGGAATAAATAACAGGATAAATCGCGGTTGCGGGCGTTGTTTGACCCGCTCCGGGGGAAGTTCATGAAAAAAATAGCCGTCGGGAAATTTACCCGGCTGGGTGCCGCGTGTGCGTTAACACTGCTTTCTGCGTGTAGCACCGTGCCCCTGTCAACCAAAGACAAATCTGAAGGCGGTACCGATACGGGTACAGCTGGAAATGTACCTTTCGATCAGGTCCGCGACAGCGGTCCCGCCGCGCCCGTGGACATGTTGGCTGCACCGGAAGTAACGCCGGTGCGCGAACCCATTGGGGTTGCCGGCAACAAATCTCCCTACGTTGTGAACGGGGTCAAATACCAGGTGCTAAAGGGCGTGAAGGGCTACCGCGAGCGCGGTAAAGCGTCCTGGTATGGCACCAAATTCCATGGTCGCAAGACGGCCAACGGCGAAGTGTATAACATGTACGCCCTGTCGGCCGCGCACAAAACCCTGCCGCTGCCGAGCTACGCCAAGGTCACCAACCTGGACAACGGCCGCAGCATCATTGTTCGTATCAACGATCGCGGTCCCTTTGTACCCGGTCGTATCATCGACCTGAGTTACACTGCGGCACAGAAGCTCGGTTATATCGATCGAGGGGTTGCACGGGTGGAAGTGGAAGCGCTGGACCCGGCCAGCCTGCCGAGTGCCACTGAAATGCTGGCGAAGGAAAAGGCCGCCGCGGGCAACGGGCTTCCGGAAGATGCCAGCTTCAAACTGCCCGAGAATACCTATCTGCAGGTTGGCGCTTACGGCTCTGCCAGCCAGGCCGAGGAGGTCCGCGGACAGCTCGCTGCTGCCTTCGGCTATCCTGTATCCGTCAGCCCGGTTAAGCGCGACGGAAAGATGCTCTATCGGGTGCGCATTGGCCCTATTGCCCAGCAACGGGCTCTGGCCGCCTTGCGGGAATCGGTGGAGCAACAGGATTATGGTCAGCCGCAGGTTGTGGTTGATTGAGGTGCGTTGATGGCGGTTATTGGACCGATCTGCTCGGTCATTGATTTACCGCAGCGCACACCCCGGCGGGAGCCGGGTTTTTGAGACTTGGGCACCTCTGAAAATCACCGTGAGCGGATGCCACCTGGCTTACCCAAAGTAGATTTTCAGACAAGCCCTGAAAATGAACGCAAGGATAAAGAGAGACCCATGTTCAAACGCTTATTCGCCTGTCTGCTCCTGATTGTCAGCACCAGTGTGGCCCAGGCTGATAAACCGCTGATACCCGCGCCGCCCCAGCTGGCGGCCACCGCTTACCTGTTGATTGATGCCCATACCGGTCAGGTGCTGGTGGAGCACGATGCCGACAAGCAGATCCCTCCTGCCAGCCTCACCAAAATGATGACCAGTTACATCGTGTCAGAAGAGCTGGATAAAGGTGCCATCAAAGAACAGGATCTGGTGAATATTTCGGAAAAAGCCTGGCGTATGGGCGGTTCCAAAATGTTCGTCAAGGTGGGCGACAAGGTGCCGGTGATTGATCTGTTGCGCGGGGTGATCGTGCAGTCCGGTAACGACGCCAGTATCGCCCTCGCCGAGTTCGTTTCCGGCAGCGAAGAAGTTTTCGCCGAAGTCATGAACCAGCAGGCGCAGCTCCTGGGTATGAACGATACCCATTTTGTGAATGCGACCGGTTGGCCGGCCGACGGGCATATGACTACCGCTCGCGACCTGGGCAAGCTGGCCCGCGCACTGATTAACGATCACCCGAGCCACTACGCGCTCTACTCGGAGAAGTACTTCAACTTCAACGGCATCAATCAGCCGAACCGCAACCGCCTGTTGTGGCGTGACCCGGCGGTAGATGGCATCAAGACCGGTCATACCGAAGAGGCCGGTTACTGCCTGGTGGCTTCCGCGGTGAAGCGGGGCATGCGTCTGATTTCCGTAGTGGTGGGAACCGAAAGCGACGAGAAACGCGCCGCCGAGACCCAGAAGCTGCTGGCATACGGTTTTCGCTACTACCAGACCCACAAGGTATACGGCAGCAACGATGTATTGCAGACCGAGCGCGTGTGGGGCGGCAAGGCCGACTCCGTGGGTGTTGCGGTGAAGAACGATGTGTTTGTCACCATTCCCCGCGGCGGTGAAGAGAGCATCAAGGCTGACCTGATCATCGACGGCGAGCTTAAAGCGCCGCTGGCCAAGGGGCAGCAGGTGGGTAAGGTTGTGGTGACCCTGGATGGCGCAACCGTCGCTGACGTACCTGCAGTAGTGTCAGAAGACGTTGAAAAGGCCGGTTTCTTCAAGCGCCTGTGGGATTCCATCAAGCGCTTTGTGATGGGCTTCTTCCAGTAACGACTTGCCGGTTACAACTTTTCTGGAGCTACGGTTCAGTAACAACTGACGGTATATTCACAGCCCGGCACCATCTGGTGGCGGGCATCCCTTTCCCCTGTCGGCCATCTCATAGCCGTTTCATCTGCAATTTTTCCTCCCTGTCCAGTCCCCGGTCATCACTGTATAATCGCCGCCCGGCCGCAACCTCCGCTGGGCTCAGCCCTGCGCCTCCACTTCCGACCTGCGGCCACGTGAGTGTGGTATGACCCAAGAGCAGCAGCCTCCCAAAATTGAGTTTCCCTGCGTTGACTATATGGTCAAGGTGGTGCGCGAGTCTGATGACGAGGTGCATACCTTCGTCATGGAAGTCATGCGCCGTCACGCCCCCGACCTGGATGAGAGCAAACTGAAGCTCACGCCCAGTCGCAACGGTAAGTTCACTTCGGTAACCTTCTTTATCCTGGCTACCGGCGAGCCGCAACTGCAGGCGTTGTTTGATGAGCTGAAGGCTCATCCACGCGTGCATATGGTACTTTGATGACGGCTTTGAAACCGGTCATTTGCAACCTGGGCCGACGCGATTACGAAAGTGTATGGCGCGCCATGGCCCACTACACCGATACCCGCGGCGAAGAGGCCGTGGATCAGATCTGGTGTGTGGAGCATCCCCCGGTCTTTACCCAGGGCCAGGCTGGCAAGGCCGAGCACCTCCTCAATACCGGTGATATTCCGGTGGTGCAGGTGGATCGCGGCGGTCAGGTGACGTATCACGGTCCTGGCCAGCTGGTGGTTTACCCACTGCTGGACCTGCGTCGCGGCAAAATTGGTGTACGCGATCTGGTGACCGCGCTGGAGCAGGCCACCGTCGATATGCTGGCGGAGTTTGGAATTACCGCTGCACCGCGCGCCGATGCACCAGGTGTTTACCTCGGCGATGGCCCCCGCGCCGGCAACAAGATTGCCTCCATTGGCCTGCGGGTACGCCGTGGATGCAGCTTCCACGGTATCGCGATCAATATCGATATGGATCTAGCGCCCTTCCTGCGGATCAACCCCTGTGGATACGCGGGCATGCAGATGGTGCAGATGGCGGAGATCATCAAGCCCACCCCGGATTGGCTGGCTGTGGCGGAAATTTTTGTGGCGGCGCTACAGCGCACCTTGCAATTGCCGGAAGCCAGTTGGCAGCCGGTGGAAGAGAATATGTTTTTGGTGCCCGACACCGAATCAGGAACGAGCAATGTCTGAAAGATTGGATGCCGAAACGCCGGAAACTTCACAGCCGGACACCGTACAGGTGGAAACAGAGCAAGTGGAGACCGGGCAGCCGGAAATCGTGCCGGTAAAACGTACCCGCCGCCTGCAGCAGGGTGAAAAGCTGCGCGATGGCGACAAAGTGGAGCGTATCCCGGTAAAGGTAATCGCCAGCGACCAGACCCTGCGTAAGCCGGACTGGATTCGCGTCAAGGTGCCTTCCCAGAAGGCCGCGAAGGAAGTCGAGCGGATCAAGAGTATCCTGCGCTCGCAGAAACTCGCCACTGTGTGCGAAGAGGCGAGCTGCCCGAACCTCGGTGAGTGCTTCAGTGGCGGTACTGCCACCTTCATGATCATGGGTGAAATCTGTACCCGCCGCTGTCCTTTCTGCGATGTGGGCCACGGTAAACCGAATCCGCTGGATCCCAACGAGCCTCAGCACCTGGCAGAGGCGATTGCCGCCATGAGTCTGCGCTACGTAGTGATCACCTCGGTGGACCGCGATGACCTGCGTGACGGCGGCGCCCAGCACTTTGCCGACTGTATCAAGCAATCCCGCGCACTGTCGCCGAATCTGCAGGTGGAAATTCTCACGCCGGATTTTCGTGGTCGTATGGAAGTGGCTCTGGATATTCTGGAAGCAGAAGCACCGGATGTGTTTAACCACAACCTGGAAACCGTGCCGCGTCTCTACCGTGAATCCCGTCCCGGGGCCAACTACAAGTGGTCGCTGAAGCTGCTGCAGGAATACAAAAAGCGCCGCCCGGACGTGCTCACCAAATCCGGCCTGATGGTCGGTCTGGGTGAAACCAAAGAAGAGATTTTCGAAGTACTGGACGATATGCGCGAGCACGATATCGACATGCTCACCATCGGCCAGTATCTGCAGCCGAGTAAAGAGCACCTGCCAGTTCAGCGCTTCGTACACCCGGACGAATTCGAAGAATATCGCCGCTATGCGGAACAGATTGGCTTCAAACACGCGGCCTGTGGCCCGATGGTGCGTTCTTCCTACCATGCCGACAAACAGGCGCACGGCGAAAAAGTCAGCTGAAAAACTTTTCTTACCCTCCTTCTGATCCCGGCCTCCGTGCCGGGATTTTTCTATCCAGTGCCCTCTGATTCTGTTGTCGGTGATCTCTACAAGGGCCTGAATATCCTCATGGAATTTTCCACAAAACACGTGTGACGATGTTGTCGCATTTGTTGCCGTTCTTTTCACATCCCGTTTTTTTCCGCCGCCTGACTTCCGCATTTCTGAAAATTTGGCTCACAAGTCATCTTTTTGTGGGGTTGATTTGGATTTCAGGCACGTTGCAACAGTGCGGATGTCACCTGATTGGTACAGGTGCGCAAATTGCGCAAGTTACGCAAGTTTATTTTGTGGATAAACGTGATGATCACGGGGTGTCATGGATAGTCTGCGACTGCAGAAAAAACAGTTTTCGAGTGGTATCTGCTGGCTGATTTCTCGTTTTTTCGGGGTTGTAATTGTTGGTGCGTGTACGTTTTCTGCATCTTCTCTAGCGGAGGAAATTGTGTTCTCCGCGAAAGTAATGGGGCCGGTATCGAACATATATTCCGTGTCCATGAACGAAGCTCAAGATGAGAATGCGATTCGCCAGAACGGTCTGAAAAAAATTACGGAAAATATTCGTTGGCGGGATCTTGATGCGGATGTGGCAGCCGACGGTACCGTGGTTTTTTCTTCCAACCGGGAAGCGTCGGAAGCTATGGATATCGAGCGAACGCGGGAAATGTTCGATATTTATCTCGCGAAGTCATCGCCCGGAAGCGAGCAGGGAAGCGACCAGTGGGCGTTGCAAAAGCTGACAGCGACACCACAAGACGAGATGTTGCCGCGATTCAGTCCTGACGGACACCGGGTGGCATTTGTGCGCAGTCGTGAGCAGCTGGTGGTGTTGGATCTGGATGCTGGTGCGGAGCGAGTGCTGTATGCCGCGGCGGAGATTCTGGATTTCGATTGGTCGCCAGACGGCCATGGGGTAGCAATTGCCGCGCGCAATTCGGAGCAGGGAAAAATCGTACTTGCTCTTTGCGAGACGGATTGCCTCAAAGGCTTGATAACCCTGCAGGAATTAAAGACGTTTCCACGTCGCAAGGACGCCCTTGACGAGCGCCCGCGGGAGAATGCGGTGGTTGGGGGGAGTGTGGATGGTGTGCGCTGGTCGCCGAATGGGGAGTGGCTCTCTTATATCTTCCACCCCGACACCAAAGGCGTTCGCAGCCTGCACTTGTTCAATGTGCAGACCGGCAAAGCGACACGTCTTTCCACCGCGAACCAACAGGTTCAGAACCCCCTGAGCTGGTCTCCAGATGGACAGTCGCTGCTATATGCAGCCCTGGTGGACTACCGGCTTTATTTCGACGAGGTATCACAGCGAAAAGTCTATCAGGGTGCGATGCAGCTGTTTCGCTCTGACCTGAATGGACAGCAACAGAATCTTACCCGGGACCAGGTTTCCGCACGGGCCCCGGTGGTACTCGCGGAAAACCGGATTGCCTATCTGCAGTCGGAGCATCTCGGGGCGCGGAAATTTTCACTGATGGTGAAAGACCTGAACGATGGAGCGGAATACCGGTTGTTTGATGGTGTTTCTCCCAATTCAATACTGGTGGTCAAACCGTGAATTCACTCGCTATTCCCGATACGTGGCGCAAAGACTGGGTGAGTCTGCTTTCGTTGCTGGTCATTGTGCTGACGCTGTCTGTAATCCTGTGGACGCTGATAGCCAACCAAACCGATGGCCGAACAACGGAAAGCGACACTTCAATCCAGAAGCAAGAAATTTCCCGGACGACTGCCGTACCCGCGACGGTAGAGCGGGAAGGAACGGCGCTCTTGGAGGCGTCCGGTTATTCCGAGCAGGCGGCAGAAGAAGTGCTCGCGGTAAAGTCGGTGGACCTGCTCGGTATTTCCATTCAATTGCGTGAGCTGCATGCCGGAGCCGCGGGCGATGGGCCGATACGCAATATCGAGTTCTTTATCCGCGACGGCATTCTTCCCCGCCGTCTGTTTTCCAATAACACCCAGATCGTCACCGGTTACTGGCCGTTGTATCACAACAATGTGGGCTACGGCGCGACCACCGTACGCATCCTGTATCAATTACTCGATCAGGATACCAACGGCGACGGAAAGCTTACCGAGGAAGATCGGAAAAGCCTCGCATTCAGTCTTCCCGATGGCAGTGGATACCGGATGCTCGACCGTGATACGGGTGAAATTATCGATATGACGTATCTGTCGGATTTCGGCGAATTACAGCTGGAGTTTTTGCGCGAGGATGACGTGCATAAGCGGGTGTATTCGCTGGTCGACGCGCCGGTAGAGACACACAGGTAAACGTATCGCAGTAACTCTCACACAGGATGGTTTTTTTTGCAGTAGAGCGGGCGGGATCGTCCGCTGCACAAGAGAAGTGAAGGAGCGGTAAAAGGCAGGACGCCAACGATGGAATGGGCCGCAACCCGCTCTCGCTGTTCTGGGCGGGAGCGGTTCATATCTGTAACACACAATAACTGAAATGAATCTCAGCGATTTGGAGAGAAGTGATGGAAGAAATAACAATGGGAATGGCACGAACGCCGGTAATACAGCGTCGATCGCTGTACCGCGCCTTCGCCCAGGCCGGTCTGGCCCTGTGGCTGGGTACATCCTCTGTCGCACTGTTGGCAGCAGAGGCGGAAATGCGGATTATCAATGATTGGGGTGGCGGCTTTCAGGGAGAAATCCTGGTCGTCAATGATGGTAATGAACCTCTCACCAACTGGTCGTTAACGTTCAATATGGACGTGAACATCAATAACTTGTGGAACGGGGTTATCGAATCCCAGAGCGCCAGTCAGTATGTAGTTGGGGCAGCAGCCTACAACAATACGATCGCGCCGGGCGCGCAGGTATCGGTGGGCTTCATCGCTTTTCCCGGTGGTCAGTCTCCGGTAGTGGTGACGGTGGATGGTGATGGCGGTGGTTCGTCTTCCGGCGGTTCCTCCAGTTCCTCCAGTAGCTCTTCCAGCAGCTCGTCGAGCTCTTCCAGTTCCTCGAGTTCATCGAGCTCTTCCAGTAGCTCCGGTGGCAGCTCCTCGAGTTCCTCCAGTAGTTCCGGTGGCAGCAGTTCTAGCTCCAGTTCCAGCGGCAGTTCCTCCAGTTCCTCTTCCGGAGGCAGCTCTTCGGGCGCCGGTCGTTTCCGTGTGAACGACTCGGGCAACATCACCAAAAACGGAGAGGTCATTCCGATGAACTGTGGCTCCTGGTTTGGCCTCGAGGGCCGTCACGAGCCGTCCAATGATGCGGGTAACCCCAGCGGTGCGCCGATGGAGCTGTATATCGGTAACACCTTCTGGGCCAATGGCAACTCCGGCACTGGCCGCACCATTCAGCAGACAATGAGTGAAATTACTGCGATGGGCGTGAACGTGGTGCGCTTCCCGGTAGCGCCACAGACGCTGGATCCAAACGATCCCCAAGGTAGCGGCAGTGTGCTGAAAAACCACGCTTCGGTGCTGGTGCCCAATGCCCGCCAGGCGATGGAAGAGTTTATCGTTGCTGCGGATGCGAACAACATTGAGGTGATGCTGGATATTCACTCCTGCTCCAACTACGTCGGCTGGCGTGCCGGACGTCTGGATGCGCGCCCACCCTATGTGGATCGCACCCGCGATATGTACGACTTCCCGCGGGAAGACAGCTCCTGTGCCGCCACCAACAATCCGGATGGTGTAACCCGCGTTCAGGCTTATGACCGTGACATTTGGCTCGACAACCTGCGTGAACTGGCCAGCTTGGAACAGCAACTGGGTGTCGACAACATTATCGGTATCGATATTTTCAACGAGCCGTGGGATTACACCTGGGAAGACTGGAAGAGCCTGGTGGAAGACGCCTACGTCGCCATCAATGAAGTCAACCAGGACACGCTGCTGTTCGTACAGGGTATTTCCGCCACCGCCAACAACCAGGACGGTACCCCGGAAACCATCACCCAGGTTCCCCACGGTGATGTCTCCACCAACCCGAACTGGGGTGAAAACCTGTTCGAGGCCGGCGACAACCTGCCCGACGTACCGAAGGATCGCCTGGTCTGGTCTCCGCACACCTACGGCCCGTCGGTATTCGTGCAGGCCAGTTACATGGATGTAGCCGCGCAGCCAGAGTGTGAAGGTCTGGAAGGCGATGAAGCCGGTGATGCCAACTGTAATATCGTGCTGGACGCCGAACACATGCGCTCAGGTTGGGAAGAGCACTTCGGCTACCTGCGCGATCAGGGCTACGCGGTGGTTGTTGGCGAGTTCGGCGGCAACATGGACTGGCCGAATAAAGCCACCCTGCGCGATCAGGCGCGTTGGGGACACATCACTCCGGGAATTGATCAGCAGTGGCAGGAGATCTTCGTCGATTACATGGTCGAGGAAAATATCCAGGGCTGCTACTGGTCCATCAACCCGGAATCCGGTGACACCGGCGGCTGGTATGGCCACGCCTACGATCCGCAGAGCAACACCACCGGTTGGGGCGAGTGGCTCGACTTCGACCAGCGTAAAACCAATCTGCTGAACCGCCTGTGGAGCAATTCTTCCTCCGAGTAAATACAGGCCCTGAAGTACCGGTGCCCGAATTGCGGGCGCCGGTTTCTCCGCGATGTTCATTTTCTAAAAAAATAATCTTACGGATAGCGATCATGAACCTGTTTAAAAAACAACGCACAACGGAAAAGTTGTTGCTGGCGTGCGTGTGCGCGCTGGGATCCCTGTTTTACGGGGTCCAGGCCTTCGCCGCCCAGGCAACCATGAAAGTCGTCAATGACTGGGGTGGTGGTTTCCAGGGAGAAATCACCGTGGTCAATGACGGCGATGCGCCGCTGACAGACTGGACCCTTGAGTTCGATATGCCGGTGGACATCAATAACATGTGGAATGGTGTAATTACCTCCCACAGCGGTGACAACTATATGGTTGCCTCCGCCGGCTACAACAATCAGATTCCTGCGGGTGGCCAGGTAAGTGTGGGCTTTATCGCCTTTCCCGGTGGCCAGCCTGCAGTGGACGTCACTGTAGAAGGGGAGGGCGGCGGCAGCTCTTCTGGTGGATCTTCCTCCAGCAGTTCTTCGAGCAGTAGTTCTTCTAGCAGTAGCTCCTCAAGCAGCTCTTCGAGTAGCAGTTCTTCGAGCAGCTCCTCCTCGTCGAGCTCTTCCTCTTCCAGTTCGTCTTCCTCTTCCAGCTCTTCGTCTTCCAGTTCTTCCTCGGGTGGAAGTTCCAGCTCAAGCAGCTCTTCTGGTGGCTCCAGCGGCACTGGCTTGCGCCACGATAACCCGTTCGCTGCTTCAAGCAAGTGGTATGTAAACCCGGACTGGGCCGCGAATGCCATGAATGAGCCGGGTGGTGCCGCCATTGCCAACGTCAGCTCCGCGGTGTGGATGGATCGTATCGGCGCGCTCACCGATGGCCTGGGTCTGCGTGGTCACCTGGACGAAGCGCTGGCTCAGGGAGCAGACCTGTTTATGGTGGTGGTCTACAACCTCCCCAATCGCGACTGCGCCGCACTGGCCTCTAACGGTGAGCTGCTGATTGCCGAAAACGGTTTCGAGCGCTACCAGCTGGAATACATCAACCCGCTGGTGGAGATACTCGCGGATCCGGCTTATGCGGATCTGAATATCGTTACCATCATTGAGGTGGATTCGCTGCCCAACCTGATTACCAATATCAGTTTGCCCGAGTGTCAGGAAGCCAGTGGTCCCGGTGGTTACCGCGATGGTATCCGCTATGCGCTCAATCAGTTGTCACAGCTCGACAACGTCTACTCCTACATCGATATTGCCCACTCTGGTTGGCTCGGCTGGAGCAGCAATTTCGGCCCGGCGGTGAACCTGATTGGCGAGGTAGTGGAAAGCACGGATGCAGGCTGGGATAGCGTCGCCGGTTTTGTCAGCAACTCGGCCAACTACACCCCGGTGGAAGAACCCTATCTGCCGGATCCGACCGTGAATGTGGGCGGCCAGCCGGTGCGCTCGGCGGACTTCTATGAGTGGAACGACTACCTGGAAGAGTTGACCTTCGCCCAGGACTGGCGCGATGCCATGATTGCGCGCGGTGCCCCCAGCACCATCGGAATGCTGATCGATACCGGCCGCAACGGCTGGGGCGGCGCAGGTCGACCCACTGGGCAATCCACCAGTACCGATCTCAATACCTTTGTGAACGAGTCGCGGATCGATCGCCGGGTTCATCGCGGTAACTGGTGCAACCAGGCCGGCGGTGTCGGTTTCCGTCCACAGGCAGCGCCGGCAGCAGGAATCGATGCCTATGTCTGGGTGAAACCGCAAGGTGAGTCCGACGGTGTCAGCGATCCCAACTTCACACCGGACCCCAATGATCCGGCCAAGCAGCACGACCCAATGTGTGACCCGAACGCTCAGAACCGTTACGACAATTCTGTCGGTACCGGTGCACTGGACAATGCGCCGCACGCGGGCCGCTGGTTCCCGGAAGCCTTCCAGATACTGGTGGAGAACGCCTACCCACCGCTGGAAGAATAATCCGGTATTGACCTTTGTCAGAAAAAAACCGGCGGGCATTGTCCGCCGGTTTTTTTTTAAGACTTGACTGATCTAAACGTTCACGTGCGATATGCAATCAATATGCGAAATACCTGTGGATTCGCACCCATGAAGACAAACCCAGTGCGGTCAAAAGCGGAAATCCGTGGTGCTGCTATCGGTACAATCGACGTGGGAAAATCGGATCAGTGAGCGTAAGTCAGACAGTTGACGGTATCGCCGCTGTAACCCAGCTCAATCTGGTCCGCGCCGCACTCGAAATCCACATTGTGGCTGCAGGCGGTAATTTTGCAGGCGCCAACTCCGGCGGTGCGCTCGCGCTTGGTATGGCGGTTATTACTGAAGAAAGTGTCGCAATCGGGGGCGTCACCGTCGCCGATGGTGATGGCGCGGGCGTGGCAGGCAGTGTCGCTGTTGTAGGCGCATTCGGTGGCCGCGCAGCGGCTGACTTCGGGCATATCGGTGGCAATGATCATGGCGCGATTCTCATTGGATTATTGTCGAAGGGTCAAACTCCCGCATTGAGCCTAGTTCAGCGTCTATGGGTGTCAAACGAATGGCGCACAGTGCCCTTTTTATTTCTTTCCTGTTTCTTTCCAGTTTCTCTCCTGTTTTTTTTCCGTATCTCGCCGATATCTCTCTTGTTCTTTTAGGTTCTCTTCTGATCTCGTCATTATTCGTTCAGCTTGCTTGGAATATGTCCGTTCCGTCACGCCGCCGGTATTGAAACTTGTCGGTCAGGGCTGTTGTCGGCTTCCCTTGACCTGAATCAAGCGTCACTTTTACCGGAGGGGGAAGAATCCCCGCTCAGATTCTTACTGCGCATTTTTTGCTGCTGACAACGTGGGAGAGCGAAGCTCAGAAGAAAACTTTGAAGCGCAGACGAAAGCTTGAATGAACGAGGTAACTCAATGGCCCATACCAAGTTGACCACATCTGCCGGCGCACCCGTTGCCGACGACAACAACAGTATTTCCGCAGGTGAGCGCGGATCACTGACATTTGATAACTTTCGTGTGTTTGAAAAACTCGCGCATTTCAATCGCGAGCGGATTCCAGAGCGGGTAGTGCATGCCCGAGGTACTGGTGCTTACGGGACATTCCGTCTCAATAAAGACCTGAGTGACTGGACCATTGCGGATTTCCTGCAAAAGGCGGGCACGGATACTGAGGTGTTTGTGCGTTTCTCCACGGTGGGCGGCGGCCAGGATTCGAGCGATTACGCCCGGGATCCCCGCGGCTTTGCAGTAAAGTTCTACACCAGAGAAGGTAATTTCGATCTGGTCGGTAACAATACGCCGGTGTTCTTTCTGAATGATCCGTCCAAGTTTCCGGACTTCATTCACTCCCAGAAAAAAAATCCGCGCACCAATTTGCCGGACCCCGCCGCGAGTTTTGAATACTGGGCCAACCACCCGCAGTCCCTGCACCAGATGACAATCCTGATGTCCGATCGCGGTATTCCCCTCAGCTATCGCCATATGCATGGATTCGGTTCGCACACACTGAGTTTCTGGAACAGCAAGGGCGAGCGTTTCTGGGTGAAATGGCACCTGAAAACCCTGCAGGGTATCAAGAACGTGCGCAGTGAAGATGCCGCAGGTTATCCCGCATTTGGCGCGCAGCAGGATCTGGTGGAATCCATTGATCAGGGGGACTACCCCAAATGGAAGGTACAGCTGCAGATCCTCTCGGAGGATCAGGCGAAAAAACTGTCGGTGAATCCATTTGATCTCACCAAGGTCTGGCCTCATAGCGAGGCACCACTGATGGATGTCGGTGTGTTGGAGTTGAGTCGCAACGTAGAGAACTATTTTGCGGAAACTGAGCAGGCCGCGTTTGCCCCCAGTAATCTGGTGCCAGGCATTGGCGCTTCACCGGACAAAATGCTGCAGGCCCGGTTGCTCGCCTATCAGGATGCGCACCGCTACCGGGTGGGTGCGAATGTCAACAATATTCCGGTAAACGCCCCGCGTTGCCCGGTACATCACTACCAGCGTGATGGTGCTTTTGCGGGTATGTGTCCCGTCACCGGCAAAGAAGGTAGCGGGGCGCTTAACCAGGGAAGCGAGGTGAATTTCTATCCCAATGATCGCATCAACCAGGGCGCACCGGCTCCGGTACCCGAGGTGGCCGAGCCACCGATGCCGCTGGAACAGGATGCCTGGATCAAGCCATACAGCCAGGACGGTGAGGACTACTACTCACAGGCAGGGACTCTGTTCCGCCTGATGAGCGACGACCAGAAGCAGCAGCTTGCCGACAATATTGCCGGTGGCCTGAGCAGGGCAAACTCCTCCATTCAGACTCGGATGCTGGCGCAGTTCGCCAAGGCGGATCCGGCCTATGCTGAATTGGTGATGAAGGCTATAGAAATGAATGCACAGGAAAGGGATACGCAATAGTCGATTGCGGAAAACGGAAACACCAATGACATGGAAAAGTGCGGCGGGATGACCCGCCGCACTTTTTTTGGGGTGCAGTTTTTGTGGATACAATTTCGACCTTTCTCCAATTGCCCCCGGTCCTCGCCATCGGTTATACAGGTGTCCTGACCTGGTGCGCGAGGAATCCATGATCGGCAAACCCCTGTTACTACTTTTCGCTCTGCTGTATGTAGTACTGCTGTTCGTGGTCGCGTGGCGCGCGGGCCGGCATCAGCAGTGGATGCAGCACTTCCGGCCCATCATCTACGGCCTTACGCTGGCGGTGTACTGCAGTTCCTGGACATTTTTTGGCGCGGTCGGGCAGTCCCTCAGCAATACCTGGAGTTACCTGCCGATTTACCTCGGGCCTATCCTCCTGTTCCTGTTTGCCGGTGGCTTCCTGCGCAAACTGGTGCAGGTGGGAGAGCGGCAGAAAGTCACCTCAATCGCCGACTTTATCGGTTCTCGCTACGGCAAAAGCCGCGGTCTTTCCGCGCTGGTGACACTGCTCGCCATTGTTGGCAGCCTCCCCTATATCGCGTTGCAGTTGCGCGCAGTGACCATGGGCTGGGATGTGATTGGTGGCAGCAGCGGTGACAGCGATCGTTTCGCCAACCTGGATACCGCGCTCGCCACCGCGCTGATGATGGGGCTGTTTGCGATCCTGTTCGGCACCCGCCACCTGGAAGGGCGCGAGCGCAACCTGGGGGTCGTGGCGGCCATTGCCCTGGAGTCGCTGGTAAAACTCTTCGCCTTCACCGCGGTCGCAGTGCTGGCGCTGTGGCTGCTGGTTACCGGTGGCAGTGGGCTGCCGGACGTGCAGTGGCGCGCCAGCCTCCAGTGGCTGGCGCCGGATATCAATTTCGTCACCCAGACCCTGCTGGCGATGGCGGCGATCATCTGCCTGCCGCGGCAGTTCCATATGGCGGTGGTGGAATATCGCAATCCCGCAGACCTGAATACCGCGCGCTGGCTGTTGCCGGCTTATCTGATGCTGTTCTCGGTACTGATCCTGCCCATCTCCCTCGCCGGCCAGCCGCTGGTGGCGGCGGGGCTGAGTGAGCCGGACAGCCTGGTGCTGACTCTTCCGCTGCTGGGGGACCACACTACCCTCACCATGTTCGCCTATATTGGTGGCTTTTCTGCCGCCACCGGGATGGTGATTGTCGCCGTGCTGACGCTCGCGGTGATGGTGTCCAACGAGCTGGTGGCGCCGGTATGGCTCTACCTGAGTCGCTTCACCCGCCTCAGCGCGGTGTCTCTGGGCAATCATCTGCGGCTGATCCGCCGGCTCAGTATCCTGTTATTGATGCTGATGAGCTGGGGCATGCACCGCGCGATTTCCGGTACTGAAGCACTGGCGTCCATCGGTTTGCTGTCATTCGCGGCGGCAGCGCAACTGGCACCGCCGCTGATCGCCGCGCTCTATTGGCGCGGCGCGCACCGGCGCGGTGTATGGGCGGGATTGATTGCGGGCTATGGTTTGTGGTTTTTCTGTCTGGTGCTGCCCGCGGTATTTCCCGACGCAGTTTTGCTGGCGCGCGGTTTGTTTGGACTGGAGGTACTGCGTCCGCAGCAGCTGTTCGGATTGTCGGCGCTGGACCCACTCAGCCACGGGGTATTCTGGAGCCTGTTGGGTAACCTGGCTCTGTTGCTGGGAGTGTCCCTGGTCTGCCGGCAGAA
Source organism: Microbulbifer bruguierae (assembly GCF_029869925.1). Taxonomy (NCBI): domain Bacteria; kingdom Pseudomonadati; phylum Pseudomonadota; class Gammaproteobacteria; order Cellvibrionales; family Microbulbiferaceae; genus Microbulbifer; species Microbulbifer bruguierae. Next base: position 4,214,489 of record NZ_CP118605.1, read on the forward strand.
TGAGAATGACCGGCGCCAGGCGGAGGCATTTGTGTCGCCGCAACAGTTCGGTGAGCCAGCGCCGGACCTGGTTCTGACCGGTATCCCCATGGGCCAGGTACGCAGTCTGCTGCAACCTTTCGTTGGCCCAGCGCGGCTCGAGGAAATCTGGGGTGATTTCGAGCGCCGCAGCCAGCAACGGCTGTTGCCGGATGATGCCGCCGCGCGCTTTGTCATTACGGATGCGGAGCGCATCCTCGCGGGTATTGTGGGATCGGCGGCGGCGCATCAGGTGGTCGGACTGCTCTACAGTAACCGCCCGCTGCAGCTCGAGGATATCGCGCGACTGGTAGACAGCACCTCCCAGCGCCTGAGGTTCAGTCAGGAGCTGCTGCAGACCACGGTGGAAACCATCAGCCAGGGCATCAGCGTGGTGGATGCGGACCTGTGCCTGGTGGCCTGGAATCGTCAGTATCTGGAATTGTTCGAATACCCGGAGCGGTTGCTGTATATCGGCTGCCCGGTGGCCTCCCTCTACCGCCACAACGCCGAGCGGGGCCTGTATGGCGACAGTGAGGACTCGGAAGCACTGGAGGCGCATATACAGCGGCGTCTGGACCTGTTGCGCCACGGCAGTGCCCATCGCTTTGAGCGGCGCCTGCCCTCCGGTGCCATCGTCGAAGTCCGCGGAACCCCGATGCCCGGTGGCGGTTTCGTCACCACCTTCACCGACATCAGTGAATACCGCGCGGCGGTGGACGCGCTGGAAGAAACCCGTCGCAGCCTGGAAGATCGGGTGCAACAGCGCACCGCGGAACTGTCCGAAAGCAATCGCGCGCTGCAGGACGAGAACCGCCGCCGCGGTGAAGCGGAGGTGAAAATCCGTGAACTGCACGCGGCCAAGACCCGTTTTCTCGCCCACACCAGCCACGACCTGCTGCAACCCATCAACGCCGCGCGCCTGTTCATCGCCTCACTGCAAAACAAGGCCGCCGCCGGCAGCTGGCGAGAGATGGGCGACGATATTCACTACATCGACAGCGCTCTGACCTCCGCCGAACAACTGATTGGCGGGCTGCGGGAAATCAGTCGTCTGGACGCGGGTAATCTGACGCCAAAGCGGGATCATTTTCCTCTGCGCCAGCTGCTCGATGAACTCAACGGGGAGTTCTCGGTACTCGCGGGTGAGCGAGGTCTGGCGCTGCACTATGTACCCACAGACGCCTGGGTAATCAGCGACCGTCACTTATTGTGGCGAATTTTGCAGAATTTTCTCAGCAACGCACTGAACTACACCGCGCGCGGCCGCGTACTGCTGGGGGTGCGCCGGCGCCGCGAACAGGACGGCAACACGGTGCTGGAAATCCAGGTGTGGGACACCGGGCCGGGGATTGACAGCGAGGCCCGCGAGCGGGTTTTTGACGAGTTTGTGCGTATCGGCAGCAGTGAGCGCGGCACCGACAAGGGCCTGGGGCTCGGCCTTGCCATCGCCCGTCGCAGTGCGGATTTGCTGGGGCACCGGTTGGGGCTCGAATCTACGCCCGGGCGCGGCTCCATGTTCAGCATCCGCGTACCGATGGGAGAAGCCAGGGAAACCCAGGCGGAAGCGCCCAGTATCGGCGAAGTGGTGAATGTATCCGCAATACCGGTTCTGTGTATCGATAACGAACGGCAGATTCTGCGCGGCATGGAGAGCCTACTCAGCGGCTGGGGTTGTCGGGTGGAGACTGCGGTTTCACTGGAAGAGGCTCTGGCCCGCTGGGGGCAGCGCAGACCGCCGGCGCTGGTGATTGCGGACTACCATCTCGACCGCGATGCCACCGGTATCGATGCGCTGGAGGCCCTGTGCAAGCACTGGCAGACCGAGCTGCCGGGAATTCTTGTCAGTGCGGATACGTCCGAAGAAATTCGCAGTGCAGCCACCGAGCGCGGCTGGCTCTATCTGCCGAAACCGGTGAAGCCGGCGGCGCTGCGCAATATGGTGCGGCGCTTGGCGCGAGTTTGATGCTGCGATTCCGGTCGCGTGAAATAAATTGGTTCAGTTCAGCTGCCGGCTCTTTTCGTCGGGCTTTTCTGGCGGCGCAAACTGCCCGGGCGCTTCCACATCCAGACTGCTCAACGCCAGTACCGCCTGGGTGCGCGAGTTGACCTCCAGCTTGCGGAAGAGCGCCGTGAGGTGTGCCTTCACCGTGGCCTCGGTCACCTGCATTTCATAGGCGATCTGTTTGTTCAGCAATCCTTCCGCCAACATGGTGGCGACACGAAACTGCTGCGGAGTGAGGGTGGCAATCACATCTATCACGCCATTATCACTCGTCGCGCCGCCGGATTCGTAGCGCTCCGCCACCGTTGGCGGCAGCCAGATGTCCCCTGCCAGCGTGCGCTGCAGCGCCTGGGCGATCTCTGCCACCGGCGCGGATTTTGGCAGAAAACCACAGGCGCCGTAGTCGATGGCGCGGCACATGATTTCCGGTTTTTCATTGGCGGAAACCACCATCACCGGTAGTTGTGGGTACTGGCCGTTCAGGAAAATCAGTCCGCTGAAACCGTGGGCGCCGGGCATGTGCAGGTCCAGCAACAGCAGATCGCAGTGTGGATGCCCCGCCACACACTGTTGCAGGCTCTGCATATCACAGGCCTCGTAAACGATCGCGCCGGGAAATGTCTGCTGAATGGACATGCGCAGGGCATTGCGGAACAGGGGGTGATCGTCCGCAATAATGAAATGCCGGGCGGGGTGCCCGCTGTCGGTATGAGTATTCATCGCTATGCATCCCTAACGTCGTGGGATTTTCTCGGTAATCCGGTGCTTCTGACAGAGCTCCGGCGAAAAATTGTACCGGGAAAATTCCACGGGTTCCTGTTGTTATTTTTTATGGAAGTCTGCTGTGGATCCTCGGGATCACACAGGTTTTTATTCTTATTTGCCGTACAAAATCGGGATGAGTGTACTGCGTCAGCCGGACAGGATGGAAACCCGAATTCGCGGGAGCGCAAACGGCCGCCGCAGCGGCACCGCGAAAGGGGGCGGGTTCACATCGAGCCCGGCACTGCGATCAATGGATTAACTCTTGTTATGCGCTGGCAGTCGCCGCCGCGCGGTTGGCCACCAGATCGTTCACCACACCGGGATCGGCGAGAGTGGAGATGTCGCCCAGCTGGTCGCACTCGTCCGCTGCCACCTTGCGCAGGATGCGCCGCATGATCTTGCCCGAGCGGGTTTTCGGCAGTCCCGGAGCCCACTGGATCTGGTCCGGGGTGGCGATGGGGCCTATCTCGGAGCGCAGCCATTCGCGCAAGGTCTGGCGCATTTCTTCACTGGGTTCCACGCCGCTGTTCAGGGTGACATAGATATAAATCCCCTGACCCTTGATGTCGTGGGGGTAGCCCACGACTGCCGCTTCCGCCACGGCCTCGTGGGCTACCAGGGCGCTTTCCAGTTCCGCCGTACCCATACGGTGACCGGACACGTTCAGCACATCGTCGACGCGGCCGGTAATCCAGTAGTAGCCATCTTCGTCGCGTCTGGCGCCGTCACCGGTAAAGTACATGTTTTCAAAGGTGCTGAAGTAGGTTTCGGCAAAACGCTGGTGATCACCAAACACGGTGCGCATCTGCCCGGGCCAGCTGCCCAGCAGCACCAGATTGCCCTCGGCAGCACCCTCCAGGATATTGCCCTCGTTGTCCACCAGTGCCGGTTGTACGCCGAAGAAGGGGCGGGTGGCGGAGCCGGGTTTGAGGGCGGTGGCACCGGGCAGGGGTGTCAGCATGGCGCCCCCGGTTTCGGTCTGCCACCAGGTGTCCACGATCGGGCAGCGGTTGCGGCCGAACGTGCGGTGATACCATTTCCAGGCTTCCGGATTGATCGGCTCTCCCACGGTGCCCAGCAGGCGCAGGCTTTCCAGACTGGCACCCGCGACGGGCTTGTTGCCTTCCGCCATCAGTGCGCGGATTGCGGTAGGGGCGATGTAGAGAATATTGATCTGGTGATCATCGATAATCTGCGCCACTCGGGTGACATCGGGATAGTTGGGTACGCCCTCGTACATCACGGTGGTGGCGCCGTTGGCCAGCGGACCGTAGAGAATGTAGCTGTGGCCGGTGACCCAGCCGATATCCGCGGCGCACCAGTAGCGCTCGCCGCGACGGTAGTCGAAGACGTATTCGTGGGTCAGTGACGCATAGGTGAGGTAGCCGCCGCTGGTGTGCAGTACACCTTTCGGTTTGCCGGTAGAGCCGGAGGTGTAGAGGATGAACAGTGGGTCCTCCGCGCCCATCACTTCCGCCGGGCAGTCATCGCTGTGGGCGGCCATCAATTCGGCGTAGTCGCGGTCAATGGCCGGGTTCCAGTCGGTGTGATCGTCGGTGTAGTTGAACACCACCACATGCGCCACGGTGGTCTCCTTGCACAGGGCGACAGCCTTATCCACGTTCTGCTTCAACATCACCGAGCGGCCGCCACGGCGACCAGCGTTGGCGGTGATCAGGGTGCGGGAGCGGCCGTCGTCCATCCGCCCGGCGAGGGCCTCCGGAGAGAAGCCGGCAAATACCACCGAGTGGACGGCACCGATGCGGGCACAGGCGAGCATGGCCACTGCCGCCTCCGGCACCATGGGCATGTAGATGGTTACCACATCGCCCCTGGTTACGCCGAGGCTCTTGAGGCCATTGGCAAAGCGGCATACATCCCGGTGCAGTTCGCGGTAGCTGATCTCGCGGCAAGTGCCGGGCTCGTCACCCACCCACAGGATGGCGGTATCGTCGCCGTGTTCCGCCAGGTGACGGTCGAGACAATTGGCGGCGACGTTCAGCTTGCCGTCGGCGAACCAGCGGATATGCAGGTCGTCCCTGGCGAAGGAGACATCCTTGACCTGGGTAAAGGGCTCTATCCAGTCGAGTCGTTGCGCCTGCTCACGCCAGAAGCCTTCATTGTCGTCGAGCGAGCGCTTGTAGAGCTCGAAATACTGCATCTCATCCAACAGGCTGTTGGCCGCGTACTCTGCGGGGACGAGGTAAGTTTCTGCGTTATTGGTCACTGGCTGCTCTCCCATCGGTACTCTCTTTTTTACCTTTTCTACGGATTTTTTCTACGGATTATCGCTAAAGATTTGTTGTCAGACTTTCTGCTGGTGGCATTTTGGCACCGGGCCTTTGGCGGGACGTATTAGACAAAAGTCGAAATGCAGTAATGGTCGGCGCCAGATAGTATGGGTACCGCATAGACATTGGTCTAAATTCCCTCGTGTTTTAGACCAATGGTTAATACCGGGGTGCTCTGCGAAGTTGTTTGCTTGGATTTCCGATTCCCAAATGGCAAACAACGGCAAGGACAACGGTTATGTCAGTAAAAACAATAAAAAACTGCAAACTGGCCGGTGCTGTGGCGCTGGCTGTGATGATGAATGGTTTACCTGTGGCAGTATTTGCAGAAGCAGAGAATATGACCGCGGAGCAGCTGCAGCAGCGCATTGTTGAGCTGCAGGCGCAGGTGAATCAGCTGGCCGCGCGGCAACAGGTACTGGCGGCAAACCCGGAGCCCGCACGCAGTAACACCTTCGGCGACACGAATATCCAGATCGGCGGCTATATCAAACTGGATAGCCTTTTCAGCGATTACTCGGATGGCAGTTCCGCCACTGCCGCAATCGGCGAAGATTTCCTTGTCGCGTCCACCATACCGGTGGGTGGAGAGAGTGGCGATATTCACTACCACGCCCATGCGAAGTCTACGCGGCTGTTTATCAAGTCGAGCACCGAATCCGGTGCCGGCACCATAAACACTCACCTCGAAATCGACGCCATGGCGGGCGGTCAGGGCGATGAGCGCATCAGCAATTCCTACGCGCAGCGTTTGCGCCATGCCTACGTAGACTGGCAGATGGATGAGAACCGCAGTCTTCTGGCGGGGCAGACCTGGTCGACCTTTTTCAATGTCGGCGCGCTGCCGGAGGGGCTGGATTTTGTGGGGCCGGTGGGCACCATATTCGAACGCCAGCCACAGTTGCGCTACTCGCACAAAGTGGGCAGTGGACAGATCCAGTTTGCGGCGGAAAACCCCGCCACCACGCTGTATAACGGTGCGGAAAATCCGTATGACGATAACCGCACCCCGGATATCGTATTGCGTTACAACAATAGCGTTGGCGATCTGAGCTATTCCGTCGCTTCCATGAGCCGGGAACTGGCCTATGAAAATGGCGCGGACGAGGATTCCCGGCGCGGATACGCCATCAGTCTGGCCGGCAAGATGCCTATTGGCAAAGACGATATCCGTTTTATGTACAGCTACGGAAACGCGCTGGGTCGCTATCTGGGGCTCAACAGTTACCGCGCTGGAATCATCGATGTGGATGGCGATATTGAACTGATTGACCAGCATGGTGGTTTTATTGCGTTGCGCCACTTCTGGAGCGAAGAGTGGCGCAGCAATCTGGTGTTGTCGGCGACCGCTGCCGATAACCCCGGCTTTGTCAGTGACATGACTCCCAGCGCCTATCAGAGCGCGCAATTGAATCTGATGTACTCACCGATGCCGAAGTTGTCACTGGGCGGCGAGTACATTTTCGCCCGTAAGGAAGTGGAAAATGCCAGCGGCTTATTGGCCGATGACAGCGGTGATTTGCAACGACTGCAGTTTTCCGTGAAATACGTCTTCTAAACCCAAAACAATAACTGTGGAGATTCGCCATGAGTTTCGAAAGTGAACAACACGCCGATGACTACTGGAAGGAAAACCTGCGCATGATGCTTACGCTGTTGTGCGTCTGGTTTGTGGTGTCCTTCGGTTGCGGCATTCTATTTGTCGATGAACTGAATGCGATCCGCCTCGGCGGTTTCAAACTCGGTTTCTGGTTTGCCCAGCAGGGATCCATCTATGTATTCCTGGCACTGATCGTCGTATACGTGGTGAAGATGAACAAGCTCGACCGCAAGTACAACGTACACGAGGATCATGAAGAGCCGGAAGAGTTCGAAGATGCACTCGAAGAAGAATTCGGTCAGTAGGAGCAGATCATGGATATTCAAACCCTTACTTTTTTGATTGTCGGTGCGACCTTCGCGGTGTACATCGGTATTGCGATCTGGTCGCGCGCCGGGTCAACCCACGATTTTTATGTAGCCAGTGGCGGCGTCAACCCTGTGGCCAATGGCATGGCGACGGCGGCGGACTGGATGTCCGCAGCCTCGTTTATTTCCATGGCGGGCCTGATCAGTTTTATGGGCTACGACGGGGCTGTTTACCTGATGGGCTGGACTGGTGGCTATGTGTTACTGGCCCTGTGCCTGGCACCCTATCTACGCAAGTTCGGCAAGTTCACGGTGCCGGCATTTATCGGCGACCGCTACTATTCCAACACCGCCCGCACCGTGGCAGTAATCTGTGCGGTTTTCGTCTGCTTTACCTATGTGGCTGGGCAGATGCGCGGCGTGGGCGTGGTGTTCTCACGCTTCCTGGAAGTGGACATTACCACCGGCGTTGTCATTGGCATGGCGATCGTATTCTTCTACGCGGTGCTCGGCGGCATGAAAGGCATCACCTACACCCAGGTCGCTCAGTACTGCGTACTGATCTGTGCCTACCTGGTGCCGGCGATCTTTATCTCCATCATGATGACCGGGCATGTGATCCCGCAGATCGGATTTGGATCCGAACTGGCCGATGGTTCCGGGACTTATCTGCTCGACAAGCTCGACGGTTTGTCAACGGAGCTCGGCTTTGCCGAATACACCTCCGGGACCAAAAGCACCATTGATGTGTTCTTCATTACCGCAGCGCTGATGGTGGGCACAGCAGGTCTGCCTCACGTGATCGTACGCTTTTTTACCGTGCCGAAAGTGCGCGACGCGCGTAAATCGGCCGGATGGGCGCTGTTGTTCATCGCCTTGCTGTACACCACCGCACCGGCGATCGCCACCTTTGCCCGGGTCAACATGATCGACACCATCAACGGAACGGACGCCCAGGGCACCGCCTATGAAGAAGCGCCGAGCTGGATCAGTAACTGGGAAAACACCGGGCTTATTTCCTGGGAAGACAAGAATGGCGATGGCAAGATGTTCTATTCCGGCGATGAGCGTAACGAGATGACCATCGACCGCGACATCATGGTGTTGGCAAACCCGGAGATTGCGGGCCTGCCGGCCTGGGTGATTGCCCTGGTTGCCGCCGGTGGCATTGCCGCGGCACTGTCCACCTCTGCTGGTCTCTTGCTGGTGATCTCAACCTCGATATCCCATGACCTGTTGAAGCGCAACCTGATGCCGGATATCAGTGACAAGCAGGAGTTGAGTTACGCGCGCATTGCATCGGCGGTGGCAATCTGCATCGCCGGGTACCTGGGTATCAATCCACCGGGCTTTGTGGCACAGGTGGTGGCCTTTGCCTTCGGACTCGCGGCGTCCTCCTTCTTCCCCGCAATTATTCTTGGGATTTTCAGCAAGCGCATGAACAAGGAAGGGGCCATTGCCGGCATGATTTCCGGTATTACCTTCACTGCGGCGTATATCATCTACTTCAAGTTCGTCGATCCTTCGGCCAACACGCCGGAAAACTGGTGGTTCGGGATTTCCCCGGAGGGTATTGGAACCCTGGGGATGCTGTTGAACTTTGCGGTTGCTGTGGTGGTGGCACGCTTTACTGCGGAAGCACCGAAAGAGGTGCAGCAACTGGTGGCGGATATCCGTTTCCCGAAAGGGGCGGGAGAGGCCAGCGCACACTGATTCGACACTCGAGGTGAAAAATGAAAAAGGCGAGCCAGAGGCTCGCCTTTTTTATAATGGATATTGCATCTTGCATCATGATAGACGCGTTAATTTCAATCGGTGCCAGGATGGCATGCCGCTGGAAAGCGTTAGCGCAGCGTGTGCAAAAATTGCAGATGTCGTTCGTACTGAGACACCATGTCGGTGAGCAGCTGCTCCCGGGTCCAGCCCATCACGTCATAATCCTGACCACCTTCATAGAGGTGTACTTCCGCGCGAAAATATTTGTCTGGAGAGCCATCGTCAAAACTGTCGTCGAGTTCCTGCTCCGGGTTGACCGCATCTGGCTTTATCGTGGCTTTCGGGTGCAGGCCGTAGATGAAACTGACTTCATCGCCCTGTAGTACCTCCAGTTGTACAGACCGTTTTTCGCCTTTGGTTACAACAGCCTGGTAACCATTTTTTCGTATTTCAGCCGCGAATTCTTCAAGTGCAGGCTCACCAATTTCGCGGATATATTCACGTACCTCCGAAAGCGAGGGCAGTCGCAGGGCGTTCTTCAGACGTCGTTGCCAGCTTACGGGGTTGTGCGCACTGATGGGGGCGACCACCGCGGACTGGGTGATGCGCTTGACCGTATCGGTGCGCAGCGCTGCGACCAAACCATAGATGGCGACCAGCAAAATTGCGGAAAAGGGCAGGGCACTGGCGATAACCGCTGTCTGCAGGGATCCAAGCCCGCCGGCCAGCAGCAGTGCAATAGCCACGACACCGATCAGGAAACACCAGAAAATACGTTGCCACAGCGGAGTATCGTCGCGCCCGTGGGACGACAGCATATTGACGACCAGCGCCCCGGAATCCGCGGAAGTGACGAAGAACACCACCACCATGATCACCGCGACAAAGGAAAATACCGAGGAAAACGGAAACTGCTCAAGAAACTGGAACAGGGCCACCGACTGGTCTTTTGCGACTATCTCTCCCAGCAGGGTCAGGCCCTGGTCTAGGATCATATGAATCGCCGAGTTGCCAAAGAACGTCATCCATAACATGGTCACCAGCGCCGGTACCAGCATTGCGCCGACCACAAATTCGCGAATGGTGCGTCCGCGGGAAATACGCGCAATAAACAGGCCTACAAACGGCGACCAGGACATCCACCAGCCCCAGTAGAGAATGGTCCAGCCTCCCAGCCAGTCGGTAGGCTGATAGGCGAACAGGTTAAAGGTTTTGCCAACAATCTCGGAAAGGTAGCTGCCGAAATTCTGTACGAAGGCCTGCAGTAGATAAATGGTACTGCCCAGTAGCAGGACCATGATCAGCAGAATGCCGGCAAGGACCATATTCAGCTGCGACAGGCGCTTGATACCGGCATCGAGGCCGAGCACCACGGAAACCGTAGCGAGAAGAGTGGTGACCACAATCAGTACCACCTGAATCCCGGGGCTTACCGGCAGGCCAAACAGGTGATTGAGTCCGGAGTTGATTTGCAGCACACCGTAGCCAAGTGTCGTGGCAACCCCGCAAACGGTGCCAACGATCGCGAACACGTCCACCGCATGGCCGATAGGGCCGTATATCCGCTCGCCGATCAACGGGTACAGGGCCGAGCGCAGGGTCAGTGGCAGTTTATGTCGGTAACTGAAGTAGGCGAGGATCAGGGCCACGATGGCGTAGATGGCCCAGGCGTGAAACCCCCAGTGAAAGAACGTGATCACCATGGCTTCGCGCGCGGCGTATACCGTACCGGTTTCTCCCACCGGTGGTTCCAAGTAGTGCATCACTGGCTCGGCCACGCCAAAAAACAGCAGGCCGATGCCCATGCCGGCGGAGAACAGCATGGCGAACCAGGAGGTGAAATCGTAATCCGGTTCCGAGTGTTCGGGCCCCATCTTGATTTCGCCAAACCTCGACATGGCGATGGCGACGGTGCTGATCAGTATGATGGCCACTACCAGGACGTAGTACCAGCTCATGTGGACCACGATCCAGGATTGCAGCGCTTTGAAGTTGGTCGTGGCATTTTCTGGAAAAATGACCGCATAAGTGACCATCAGTAACAGGACTGCGGTGGCGGCGTAAAATACCGGGGGGTTGAAATGGGCTTGCTGTTCGGTAGTGTGTGCACTCATGAGCTGGTCCATATAGGGCGCAGTGGCCTGTGGGGCGGTATAAATTTGCGCCTTTCGGGATTAGCATAGTCGATCATACAGGGTATGAATTTAGGAAATATGAGCCAGGGTCTATATGTTCAACGTTTCTAACCATGTGGCTTTGTCTCTGGACGAAATAGAAATGAGCGCAGTGCGGGCGCAGGGGGCTGGTGGGCAGAATGTCAATAAGGTCTCGTCCGCGATACACCTGCGTTTTGATATCGCCGCGTCTACGCTTCCTGCGGAAGTGAAGCAGCGTCTGCTGGAGATGCGGGATCAGCGAATTTCCACTGACGGTGTGGTGGTCATCAAGGCGCAGCGCTTTCGCACCCAGGAAAAAAACCGGGAGGATGCACTGGAGCGTCTGCGCCTATTGATTGCCAGCGCATTGAAAACCCCGAAAAAACGCCTCCCCACAAAGCCCTCCAAAGGCTCGAAAGAGCGCCGCCTACAGAAAAAAACGCGGCGCGGAGCCATCAAGTCCCTTAGGGGAAAAGTTTCAGATCACTGAGTGACATCCAGGAGAAAGTTACATGAGCGATCGCTATAGTGCAGAGGCGTTGAAAGGTTTCGCCAGTGCACTGTTTGCAAGTACGGGACTGGAGTCGGATCGTGCGGATGTTATGGCAGATACATTCCTGCAGGCGGATCTGATGGGATTCACTACGCATGGCTTGAACCGGGTTGCGAGTAACCTGCACTGGCTGCAGAGTGGCGCTTCGCGTAAACGTGGTGAACCCCATGTGCTGGCGGATCGCGGCAACTGTTTCAATTGGGATGCCGAGTTTCTGCCGGGGCCCTGGGTTGTCAACCTGGCGATTGACCAGGCGCTGGCGCGGGCGGGTGAATATGGTGTGGTCACTGCAACCATTCGCCGCAGCCAGCATATTGCCTGCCTGGCGGCCTACCTTCCGAAAATCGTCCAGGGCAATTGTGTGGGTATCCTGACCTGTTCGACGCCCGCTGAGCATACGGTTTCGCCACAGGGCAGTAAAACCGCGCTGTTTTCCGCAAACCCGATCGCCTTCTGTGCCCCGGCAGGGGATTACCCGCTGTTGTTTGACATCAGTATGTCGGTAACTGCGGGCGGCTATGTGTCTCGTGCTGCACGAGAAGGAAACATGCTGCCCCAGCAGTACCTAAAAGATAGTGATGGCAATTTATCGAATGATCCGCAGGCGTTTGCGCAAGGGGGTAGCATCCTGCCGGTTGGGGGTGTTGATCACGGCTACAAGGGCGCAGCGCTGTCGGCCATGCTGGAAGTTTTATCCATGGGACTCGGTGGGTATGGTCGTGGGGATATGGTGGCCGATGATGATGAAGCCAACTCGGTATTTCTGCAGATCATTGATCCATCAGCCTTTGGTAATAGTGAAAATTTTCTACGTCAGACCAGAGCGCTAATGCAGTTGTGGGAAGCCTGTGACAGCGATGATGATTCCGCCGTTCGTATCCCTGGACGGCGCGCGTGGCAGTTGCGAAAGGAGCAACTGCGAAACGGGGTGGAACTCTATCCAACCATCGTGGAAGATCTTCGCGGGCTGGCTGAATCGTACGCTTTGGATATGCCACCCCCGGTTAACTAGTTGCCAATCATCCCGTAACCATTTTTTCACTCTACCGTCACCTAAGTGGCGCATCTTTGTCATTTTGTCTGCGTATTGTTCCGTCCACCACACGGTGGGGCCAAGACCCCACCTTTTACGGCACATACGATTTGGGGGCAATCATGACAGTTTCTCGTCTTTCATTTCCGCTATCCGCACTGACACTGGCCATTCTGGCGAGTGGCAACACAGCGTTTGCGCAGCAGCAATCCGCTGATCCCGGACAAGCACAGCTGGAGGAAATCAGTGTGACCGGCCAGCGCCTTGCGCGTACCCGGTCACTGGATATCAAGCGCAATAGTGCGGTGGTAATGGACGCGCTGGCCACCGATGAACTTGGCCGGCTACCGGACAAGAATGCGGCGGAATCCCTGAACCGTTTGCCGGGTGTCTCGATTCTTATTGAAAAGGGCGAGGGACGCTTTGCCTCGATTCGTGGCATCAAACCGGACTGGAACCGGGTGAACGTAAACGGCTTTGTTACCGGCTCTCCGGAAAAGGATGGCAGCGGTCGTTCCATGCCGCTGGATTTGCTCGGTGGTGAATTGTTGCAGGGGGTTGAAGTCTACAAGGCCAAGACCGCGGATATGGACGGGGAAGGTATTGGTGGTGCGATCAATATTGTCACCAAGCGCCCACTGGCGGGGGAAGGGTTTGAAGCCACTGCCAATGTTCGTATGGGAATGGAAGAGGCGGATCAGGATAACCCTTATTATGATGGTAAAAATCCGCATAATTTTGATGTCGCCGCATCCGGGAAATTTTCTGAAAAACTGGGTTGGAACCTGGGCGCATCCTCAACCGCAAGGGAATATCTGGCCCAGGGAATTTATCAGGACGACTGGACAGTAATTGATGGCCTGGCATTTCCGGAGCAGTCGAAGAATAACTACTATGTTGTCGGCCGCGATCGTGCCACCCTTATCGGTGGCCTGGAATATCGCCTGAATGACAGTACGGATATTCTGGCGCAGGGCTTTTACAGTAATTTCGAAGAGTTTCAGCATCGCAACCGCTTCCGCCAGGGGGTAGAGCCGGATGCCGACCTGATTCTGGCAACCGCCGGAGATACCGTAACCATGGCCGAGGGCGCGAGCTATGTCCGTGCCGATGTACGTCGTGAGGACACGGAAAAGCAACTGGCCAATTTCAGCCTCGCGGCAACCACTGACCTGGATACCTGGCATTTTGACTACGGCATCAATATCAGCCGCAGCGAACTGCGCGAGACCAATTCTGAGTGGGACTTCCGCCAGCTCGGGAGTGTGGAACTCGGCCCTGATGCGTTTTTCATCAATGGCGAAGGGGTTGTGGAGTTCAGTGCTGGGGGTACACAGCACAATCTTGCAGACAACCTGCGCTTTCATTCCATGGGGCTTCAGGATGATCGCGTTGAACAGGATACGCGGAGCTTCAAACTCGATGCGGAGCATTTGTACCGTGTCGCCGGCGTAGACGCCACCTTGAAGATGGGTGTGAAATACACCGAAAGTGAAAAGCAGTTCGATTTCAATAGTCGCGAGTATGATGTGGCCCGGGTTGCAATCCGTGATTACTCGGTAACCGGTGGCAGCTTCCGCAACGATGTGGACGGCCAGATGCGCGATAACCTCTGGTTTGATCTCAGCGCGCTGAACCGCCTCTTTGAAAGCGACCCGGGCCTGTTCAGTGAAGCCGATAACCGCGCGGCCATTCTAGGGGGGGATCGCCTGGTAGAAGAGAATACTTCGGCGATCTATGGGATGAATACCTTCAGTCTGGATCAGCTGGACCTGATTGTCGGTCTGCGCTATGAACAGACGGATATTCGCTCCAGCGCGAAACAGCGGAATGCCGAGGGCGCATATTCGGATATCGCTATATCCGGGAACAGCGATGTGTTGCTGCCCTCTCTGGTGGCCAAGTATGTCATTCGCGATAACCTGATTGCTCGCGCCTCCTACACCACCAGTATGGGTCGTCCGGATTACGCGGACCTGAGCGCGGTTTCCCGTTTTTCCATCGACGATGATGGTGATGCGCTACTGTCGATCGGCAATCCTGACCTGAAACCTTATGAAGCGGATAATTACGACTTTTCCGTGGAGTGGTATCCCAGCGAGTCGAGCGTGGTGTCACTGGCCTGGTTCCGCAAGGATATCGACAACATCATCGTCAATGATGAAGTGCTGGTGGATGGTGGCGTATATCTGGGAAGCGATTACGGCGTTGAAGAACTTACCGTGCGCACGGTCAAGAATTCCGATACTGCCGATGTCGCCGGTTACGAGTTCAACGTACAACATCAGTTCAGCAATCTGCCGGCACCCCTGGATGGGTTGGGGGCGAGCTTTTCCTATACGAACATCGATGCGACTTTTTTCGACAGCAATCTGGGGGTTAACCGCAAGCTTGAGGGGCAACCGGAAGAAATTCAGAGCTTTACCCTGTTTTTCGAAAATTACGGTTTCTATGCGGGCCTTACTTACAACTACAACGCTTCGTTCCTGACCGATCTCAATAACCTGGAAGACCTGTCGGACGATATCGATCAGGGGGAGTTCGGGCGCTGGGATCTGCGCGCGTCCTATGTCGCTACTGATAAACTTTCTGTCTATCTGGATATCAACAACCTGAACAATGAACCGACGACGGAATTCCAGGGCGGCAACGAACGCTGGAATACCGAGTACGAGTATGTGGGTTCCAGCTACTATCTGGGCGCTACCTACGCGTTCTGATCGTTTCGCGGTTAATCAAGCCTCCCGATTCCGGGGGGCTTTTTTTATGATGGATGGAATTGCTGTGAATTATTTTATTTTTTTGTTTGTACTTGTATTGGCGACCGTCTCCGCCTCGCCGTGTTGGGCTGAAGATAAAAAAACGGTGTTGGACACGGTAGTGTTTGACACCTTTGACGCCCGTCAGGGGGTCGCGGTAGACCGCAATCATTTCTACGCGATCAATAATTTCCGTATCACCAAACACGACAAAACATCTGGCGAGGCCATTCTTCAGTGGGATGGGATCAGTGACGCGGGCCCACTGGTGCATCTGGACAGTGGCGTGGTCTGGAATGGCAAGCTGTATGCGGCGCACTCGAATTATCCCGCCTGGCCGATGGCCAGCTCGGTAGAAATCTGGGATACCAATACGCTTGAGCATGTGGGCAGCCACAGCTTCGGTATCGACCTGGGCTCGTTTACCTGGCTGGATCGGTGGCAGGGATTCTGGTGGGGTGGTTTCGGCAACTACGACAAGGTTCAGCGCGGCCAGGACCACCCCTACGGGCAGACGATCAATACCCAGGTGGTGAAAATGGATGACGACTTCCGGGTTCTGCAGCGTTGGACTCTACCTGCGAGTATTCTCGAGCGTATCGCACCGATGAGTAATTCCGGTGGAAGTTGGGGAGCGGACGGCTATCTCTATCTTACCGGGCATGATCACCCGGAAATCTACGTAGTTCAGTTGCCGGAACAGGGCGCCGCATTGCAGTGGGTTTCCACCGTATTAGCGCCAGAGATCCACGGGCAGGGCCTGGCCTGGGATCGAAGTGGCCCTGCAAACACGCTGTGGGGAATTCGCAAGCGCGATAGAAAGGTATTCCGAATGCAGATGCCGGAGATTTTACCCGGATCGCCTTTAACCCGGATAGGCCGTTTGGATGGCGTGCTGAGAGAGGGTGGTAATTTCAATCGGGAGTAATCGGGGCGGCTTGTTCGACGCGAATTTGCCTTAATTTCGTCAAATAGGCGCCAAGTGGAGCTAGGATAGGGGTTGGTTTGCAATAAATTTTGCAAAAACCATTCGTGTCCAGGTTTGATGTCGAGGCTTGGTGGCAATAGCTATTGAGCTGGTTGTACCGCCATAAGTTCGACCAATGATCTTGTGCTCGCAATAAGGAACTCGCAATAAGGAGAAAGTAACTATGGAAGATCTGCTCAGTATGACCGCGCTGGATCTGCTCAAGGGGTATCGCGAAAAACAGTTTTCCCCGGTAGATGCGACTCAGGCCATGCTCAGGCAGATCGAACGGTGTAATCAGGTGGTAAACGCCTACAACCTGGTTGATGCGGAAACCACACTCTCCAGCGCTCGTGAGTCGGAACAGCGTTATCAAACGGGAAATATCAAAGGTTTGCTTGACGGCGTACCCGTAGCCATCAAGGACGTATTTCTCACTCCCCAGTGGCCTACAATCAAGGGCTCAAAGACGATTGACCCCAACTCTACCCTGGGCAAGGAAGCCCCCAGCGTGGCTGCCCTCCGTCACCACGGTGCCGTTCCGCTGGGGAAAACCACTACGCCGGAATTCGGCTGGAAGGGGGTTACCGATAATCCCGTCGATGGCGTAACCCGCAATCCCTGGAATCCGGACAAAACCGCCGGAGGTTCCAGCGGTGGCAGTGCCGCGGCGGTGCCATTGGGTATGGGGCCACTGGCGCTGGGGACCGATGCCGGCGGCTCGATCCGTATCCCCGCGGGGTTTAGTGGACTGGTCGGCCTTAAACCCAGCTTTGGCGAGGTCCCTCACTGGCCCGCCAGCCCATTTGGCACACTCGCCCACGCCGGCCCGATGACCTGGACCGTGGCAGATTGCGCACTGCTGATGAATGTATTGACCGAAGCGGACTGTCGGGATACCAATGCCGTTCCCCGCCGTAATATCGACTACCTGGCGGCAATTGATGGCGAGCCGGAGGAGCTGCTACGCGGTGTGCATATTGCCTTCAGTACCACGCTGGGTTATGTCAATGTCAATCCGGAAGTGGAGCAGGCGGTGCGCCATGCCGCCGAACTTCTGCAATCCCTGGGGGCGGAGGTAACGGAAGTGGCTCCGGGCTTTGATGATCCGCTGGCCGCCTTCGGCCATCTTTTTTATGGCGGTGCGGCGAATGCTTTGCGCGGTGTTGGCAAGAAACAGCGCCTGGATATGGATCCTCAACTTGTGGCGGTTTCCGAAAAGGCGGCGCAACTGTCTATGCTCGACTATCTCGAAGCCGTGAACGAACGCGCGGCATTGAGTGAGCGCATGGCGGCCTTCCACAAAAAATACGATCTGTTGCTGACGCCCACCTTGCCGATTACTGCTTTCAAGGCCGGTCGCGAAGTACCGGAAGACTGGCCCAGCACCCGCTGGCCATCCTGGACGCCGTTCACCTATCCCTTCAACATGACCGGACAACCGGCCATTTCCGTTCCCTGTGGATTTGATCGCGAAGGGTTGCCCATTGGTCTGCAGTTGGTGGCCGCACGTTTTAACGATGCCGCTGTTCTACGGGCGGCCCAGGCGTATCAGCTGGCGGCGCCGCTGACGGACACGCGCCCGGAATTGTTTTATGCGCACACAGCGCAGGGCGGTCAGCTGGAGGCAAATCCGTGAGCCGGCTGGATTTCGATTTTTACGAGTCGGAAGATCCGGTCTGGAATCCTGCATTACTGACCATTCCAGTGCCCGGTATCCGCAAAATGGTCAATATGGCCGCGTCCATGGAGGATGTGATCCACCTTTCCATCGGGCAACCGGATGCGCCCACACCACCGCATGTGGTGAACGCTGCAGTGGATGCACTCAATGCAGGCCAGACCGGCTACACCATGGATGCGGGGTTGCCGGAATTGTTGGACGCGCTGGCGGAATATTATGGCGAGCGCTCTGGCCGTGCGCTGTCTCCGGAAAACATACTGATTACGACCGGTGCCACCGAAGCCATCTATCTCGCGCTTACCGCGGTATCCGCGCCGGGGCGGGAATTTATTGTGCCGGATCCCTCGTTCATGCTGTACGCACCACTGATCCGTATGAACGGCGGGGAGGTGAAATATATCCCGACGAGGGCGGAAAACAATCATCAGTTGGACCCGCAGGAAGTGATTGATGCAATCGACAGCAACACCCACGCGATCATCCTGAACTCGCCCAGTAATCCTACCGGAACCGTTTATCCGCGGGAAACTGTCGAAACCATTGTGCAGGAAGCCGCGTATCGCGGGATCTACGTCATCAGTGATGAAGTCTACGACCACCTGATTTACGACGAGCGCGGTTACCACAATTACGCCAGTGTGCTGTCCTGCTGCTCGGACCTGGATCATGTGATGGTGATCAGCAGCTTTTCCAAAACATTCAGCATGGCGGGCATGCGTATCGGCTGGCTGATTGCCAGCCAGGGCGCAATTCGCAAGTTGCGTCGCTACCATATGTTTACCACTACGGTGGCCAACACGCCCTGCCAGTGGGCCGGGGTGGCGGCATTGAAAGGAGACCGTCGTTTTATTGGCGATGTGGTGGATACGTATAAACGGCGCCGTAATCGTTTGGTAGAACTGGTGGACGAAACCCCATTTTTGGAAGGCTATGTTCCAGAGGGCGCCTTCTATATGTTTCCGGCTTTACCTGCCGGGGTGAATGGCAATAATGTTGCCTTGCGTCTGTTGCGGGAAACCGGTGTCTGCACCATTGCCGGCGATACCTTCGGTGAGGGCAGCCGCAATGCACTGCGGTTTAGCTACGCGACGTCAATCGAAAATATCGAACGTGCCTTTGAGCGGATTATTCCGTGGATGGAAAAGCAGGACTTTGGTTGATCGGTACACCTTTGTTTACTCTTCGGTTGCGTCCTGCACTCGCATAAAAATACGAAAAACCAACCAATAATCAGAATAGGGAGAGATTGCGCATGGAAGTCAATTTGTGGACATTTTTGAGTATCTGCGTCATTTTCAGTTTGGTGTTTGTAATGTTCATCCTGTATCTGGGGCACAAAAGGGCAATCAAACTACTGGAGCTTGAGGCCATAAAGGAAGCCAACAAAAAAATACCTGCTGAGGGAAATGGACTGGGTTAGGATCTTTTGTTCTTCCGGGACGACGGATCTTTCGTGGAGTTTTTAATAAGCACAGAACTAATAAGCACAGAACAGACTTTTAGTGGAAGCTTCTGACACTCTGGATTTCGCTCCACTTCAGGCAGTGCAGCTTGCGCCCGACGAGATGAATTACGGAATAGCTTTTCCCGCCTGCTTCGCTACTGATCTGCAATTGCCCCTCTACCAATAAGATATTTCCCCCCTTGATTTCCGCCCTGTAGCGCTGTTGTACCTGTTCCCACAACACCACGTTGACTACCCCTGTTTCATCTTCGAGTGTCAGAAACATCACCCCCGAGGCGCTACCGGGGCGTTGTCGGCAGGTTGTGAGTCCCAGAATTTTAATCGGCTGGCCGTCCCGGCAATCTGGCAGGTCGCAGGCCCGGTAGAGATTGCGGTACTGGAGTTGTTTGCGCAGCAGGGCGATGGGATGTTCACGCAGGCTTAGACCGGTACTGGTGTAATCACTGTAGGTATTGTCTTCCAGGGAGTTATCCGGAAGGTGAGTACTGGCGGGGAGGTTTTCCAGCTGCAAGCTCAGGGCCTGCCAGGTATTTTGATAGCGGTTTTCCTCCAGGGTGTGGAAGCTGTTGGCACTGGCGAGGGCGGCGCGTTGCTCCGGGGCAATGGCGACGCGGCAATGGAAGTCCTGCAGACTGGTGAAGGGCCGCTGTTGAGCCTGGGCGGCGATGGCCTCAGCGGTTTCCGGTTTGAGCCCTTTGATCAGGCGCATGCCCAGCCTCAGTCGTGGGGTACTGGCATCCCGCCCGCTGCGAGACGCCGGAAATTCCAGGGTGTGATCCCAGTGGCTGTGCTGCACATCGATAGGAAGCACGGTGACGTTGTGGCGCTGGGCGTCGTACACCAGCTGTGCGGGTGCGTAGAAACCCATGGGCTGGCTGTTGAGCAGGCCGCAGTAAAAGGCGGCTGGGTGGTGGCATTTGATCCAAGCGGAAAAATAGGCCAGCAGGGCGAAGCTGGCGGAATGGGATTCGGGGAAGCCGTAAGAGCCGAAACCTTTCATCTGCTCGAACAGCTGCTCGGCAAACTCGCTGCTGTAACCATTGGCGAGCATGCCATCAATCAGCTTTTCCCGAAACTGGAGCAGGTTGCCATTCTTGCCCCAACTGGCCATGGCGCGACGCAGGGAATCCGCCTCGCCACCGCTAAAGCCTGCGGCGACCATGGAGAGCTTGATTACCTGCTCTTGAAAAATTGGTACTCCCAGGGTGCGCTCCAGTACCGGGCGCAGGCTTTCATGGGGATAGCGCAGGGCCTCCAGTTTTTGCTTGCGCCGCAGGTAGGGGTGGACCATGCCGCCCTGGATGGGGCCCGGACGCACGATCGCGACTTCAATCACCAGTTCGTAAAATCGGCGCGGTTGCAGGCGCGGCAGCATACTCATCTGGGCGCGGGACTCGACCTGGAACACGCCGACGGTATCCGCCCGACACAGCATTTCATAGGTTTTTCCACAGTCCGGAGGAATGTCCTGTAAACGCATTTTTTTGCCATACAGGGATATATACGCAAGGGATTTACGCAGGGCGGTGAGCATACCGAGGGCGAGGATATCTACCTTCATCAGTTTCAGGTCTTCGATATCTTCCTTGTCCCACTGCACGATAGTGCGCTCATCCATGGCCGCATTTTCAATCGGTACCAGTTGATGCAGTGGTTGTTCAGTAATCACGAAACCACCCACATGCTGGGACAGGTGCCGGGGAAAGCCGTAGATCTGTTCCAGTAATACCGGCAGCATTTTGCCCGCGGTGCTGCCTGGAGCGATACCGGCTTTGTGCATTTGCCGGGGGAAATCTTCCAGTTTGTCCCACCAGGTACGCTCCGCCTGCAGGTGCTTGATCGTGGCGGCGCTGAGACCCAGGGCTTTGCCGATATCTCGCAGTGCGCTTTTGAAGCGGTAGGTGATTTTGGTGGCCGCGAGTCCGGCACGCTCGCGGCCGTATTTGCGGTAGATGTACTGGATGATTTCCTCGCGCCGTTCGTGTTCGAAATCCACATCGATATCCGGTGGCTCGTTGCGTTCACGAGAGATAAAACGCTCGAACAGAAGGCCGATTTTGTGTGGGTCAATCTCGGTGATCAGCAGGCAGTAACAGACCACCGAATTGGCGGCGGAACCGCGGCCCTGATAAAGAATATGCTGAGTGCGGGCAAAGCGGACGATGTCGTAAATGGTGAGAAAATAATGCTCGTAGTGTAGTTCTGCGATCAGTGCCAGCTCGGTTTCTATCTGCTCCCGAATCCGCGGCTCCGGCCCCCGGGGCCAGCGGAGCCTGATGCCGGCCTGTACCAGCTCGCGCAGGTAGTCACTGGCATTCCTACCGGCCGGCAGTACTTCCGATGGATATTGATAGCGCAGTTCCGACAGACAGAAGTTGCACTTCCCGGCAATGGCGAGCGTATTCGCGATGGCGTTGACAGGATAGAGGCTTTCGATTTCCGTCAGGGATCGCAGATAGCGCTCGGCGTTCTGTTCCAGGTGGTAGCCCAGCTGATCCAGAGTGCAGTTGTGGTAATTGGCATTGAGCACATCCTGCAACGGTTTGCGGCTGCGGTTGTGCATCAGTACCGCGCTGGTGGCGACCAGTGGCAGAGCCTGTACATGGGAAAATTCCATCAGCTCGTGCAGGTGCAGGTTGTGTTGTGGTTGCAGGCGATTGTTGAGGGCGATATAGAGCCGGTCCTTGAAGTGGATTTTCAGTATTGATGGAATTTCCAGAGACATACTGGAGGGCAGCCAAAGGCAGAGAGCACGTTGACAGTGTTGCGTGATATCGCTGATAAAAGTCTGGTATTGCCCTTTTTCCGTGCGTAGGCGTGAGGTGCTGATCAGCTGGCAGATTTCGCTGTAGGCAGCCCTGTCCGGGGCCAGTAATACCAGTTGCTGGTTTGCATCCTCGAGCCGGAAAAAACTGCCGTATATCAGCTTGAGCTGGCTGCCCTCGGCTTTCCATTTTTGCAGCTCGGAATAGGCGCGGACTACACCGGCCATGGAGCATTCATCGGTAATGGCGATGGCGCTATAGCCTAGCTTGTGTGCGGTCGCGATCAGCTCCTGCGGGTGTGAGGCACCCTGCAGAAATGAAAAATTGCTCTGACAGAAAAGTTCGGCGTACTGCATACCGATAAATATCCGATATCGTCCTACCGGCACGTGCCGGTCTTCAATGTGTGGCCACACTGGTTGGGGGGGGAAGATGGGCGCAGGGCTGTTTATGAATAAACCCCGTGCAGATACCACTCCTCTGAAGTCAGATCCTGAAACACCCAGTAAAGGCTGCCCTGTTCACTGCGGGCGATGTAGTAGTCGCGGGCGTGGCGGTGGTGTTGCCACCAGTAGCCATCTATGCGCTCGGGACCCTGGAGCAGTTGTAGTTCGCCATCGTAAAAAAGTCTGTGGTCCCGCTGGTGAATTTTGTCGGGGCGTGACAGTAGCCAGCTGGGGCGGGGGGCGCTTACGGGGGCCAGTTGGTGGCCCCGCTGGCGGCTCTGCAGGGTGAGGCTGTCGGCGCTGGCCCAGGCCTGTTCCGGCAGATAACTTTCCTTGAGGGTGACGCCGGACAGCGCCTGGTGACCCAGGCGGGCCTTGAGCTTGTCGATCAGCTGATAAGTGTCGTGCAGTGTGCTGCCTTCGTCGAAAAAATCTTCCCGCAGGGATTGCGCCTCCAGCGGACGCAACTGTTGGCACTTGAGGCCCAGGGCCTGTACTGGCTCCGGGAGCTCTACCCGCTCCAGCTGCAGTTTGGTCAATGCAATCAGGCGCTGGGGATCGAACAGAGGGCGAGACAGCGCGACGTTGACCTCCTGAGTGCCGCGACTGCCGAAGTTGAGCACCCAGCACAGTTGCGGACTGTATAGCTGGCGACGCTGCAGCTGCCGACAGAGTTCGCGCACCAGTCGGCCGGCGGGGAACAGCAGTTGTTCGCTGTTATCCAGTGGGCTGGGGAAAAACAGCTCGCTGTGGAATTCTGGTGCCGGTTGGTAACTGGCAACCGGATCCGGGCGGGTGCCGTTGAGCCGCGCGAGATAGTCGATGAAGTTGCGTCCGAAGCGGTTTCCCACTTCAGACAGGGGAATGGCGAGCAGCTGGCTCACCCGTTTGATACCACTGGCATAGAGTTTGGCGATGGCCTTGTTACTGCAGTCCAGCAGTTTACTGGGGGCGAAGCTGATCCACTGGCGCCATTGTTGGGGCGAGGGGGCGGTACCGGTTTCTGCCAGCCACTGGCGGTGTTCCGGTAACTGGCTGAGCAGGTGTGCCGCGCTGGGGCTGTGGCCGAGCCCCATAAAGTGGGTAACGCGCATTTTGTGTAGTTCTTTGCCCAGCTGTAGCAGCAGGGGGGCGAGTCCGCCATGGGCTTTAAGGCTTCCGCTCAGTTCCAGGTATAGGCAGGCAGGGTTGTTATCCTGCTGGCTTTTGCTTTGCTCGGCACTGCGGGGAGAGACCACCGGTGTAAAGCTGTAGGCCCACTGAGCCAGTTGCCGTAACAGTTGTTCTTCCCGTTCACTATCCCGTTCCAGTAGTTGCAATTCCGCACAATAGGCACAGGCTGTGGCGATGCTGAGGCCGGGTTCTATGTTGTGGTTACCGGCGGCGAGGTTCGCTTCGATCACCAGGTTGCTCTGGGTTACCGCCAGGGGGACGGTATCACCGGCGCGGTGAGCGCGGGTGAGGGCTTCCAGGGGGAGCTTGGGAAGTTGGATACAGAGCCAGAGCATGGGGTGCCTTTCTGATTCCTGTCTGTAGGAGCCTGCTTGCAGGCGAAGGGGTACCACGGACTTCTCTTGTTCGCCTGCAAGCAGGCTCCTACAGGATGGTTGTGTGGTTCGTTCAGTGCAGTGGCTGGTCGCGCCGGGTGAGGTTGGGGCTGCGTGGCAGATGAACACGCTGGCCGGACCGGCCGTTCAACTGCTTCAACAGCTGGATTGCCAATTGCTCACCGTCGCTCCGCAGTTGCAGCCGCAGGGACGCAGGGGAGGGCGCGCTGGCGCAGGAACCGGGGCGGAAGTGGAAGTGCAGGCAATCGCCTTCCCGTGCGGCAATCTGTAGCCGTCGCAGATCTTTGTCTGCGGGGTTTTCTTTCCCCTGCCAGCTGACCAGGGCGCCGCAGGCCCCGGACTGCAGGCTCTGCTCTGCCGCCCACAGCTGATCCCGCTGGCCTCTGGGGTGCAGAATCAGGAGCTTTTCCAAGCGGACACCGGCCTGTACCAGGGCGGGAGCGTAGGGAATATGGGGGGGAGCGATCAGGACCACCATACGGTTCTGGCGGGTCATTTCTGCCAGGGTCGGCAGAATCAGGCTGATTTCGCCAATACCGCCCTTGTCTAGCAGCAGCTCACTGGTGGCACCGCGCGGCCAGCCGCGGTTGCTCAGCAAGGCATCCAGACCGCGATAGCCTGTGCTGATGCCCGTGCGGAGCTGGCGCTGCTGACTGGCCAGTTGCCAGATATCCGGCCGGGAAAGTAGCTGTTGTAGCGGCTGTTTTTCGGACGGTTCACTTAACTGATTGTTTTGCATGAAGTTTTCGGCGCTGTTCACGGTCTGCTTGCTCCCCGGGGGTGGTTTGCTGGATGTGCATACAGTATTTACTGTCGATTTATACAGTAGTCATCCAGTGTCGGCAAGCCTGTACCAGTTAGGTTGACACTTTTTTGCACAGGACAAACCGGCTATGATTCGGCCTCTTTTAATGACCACCAGAAATGGGCCAAGACCAGACAAGCGAGGGGACAGGGTGAGTATCAAATCCGATAAGTGGATTCGTCGTATGGCAGAAAGTGAGGGCATGATCGAGCCCTTCGAGCCGGGCCAGGTACGCCACGGGGAGTCTGGCGATCGGCTGATCTCTTACGGGACGTCCAGCTACGGCTATGACGTACGCTGCGCCAGTGAGTTCAAGATCTTCACTAATGTGCACTCCGCCACCGTGGACCCCAAGGCGTTTGACGAAGACAGCTTTGTGGACGTGACCGGTGATTACTGTGTCATCCCGCCCAACTCCTTCGCGCTGGCGCGCACGGTTGAGTATTTCCGCATCCCGCGCTCTGTCCTGACCATTTGCCTGGGCAAGTCGACTTATGCCCGTTGCGGCATCATCGTCAATGTGACCCCGCTGGAGCCGGAGTGGGAGGGGCACGTGACCCTCGAGTTCTCGAACACCACCAATCTGCCGGCGAAGATCTACGCTAACGAAGGCGTGGCACAGATGCTGTTCTTCGAATCTGACGAGATCTGTGATGTGTCCTACAAGGACCGCGGTGGCAAATATCAGGGGCAGCGAGGCGTGACCCTGCCGAAGACCTGATCCGCGCTCTGAAGGGCGATCTATCTGCCCGGGCTTAGCCCCGGGCATTTGTGCAAGCCTGTTATTACCCTCGTTCCTTACTTCTCATCACCTGACTTCTCACCATCTTACTTCTCACCACCTGACTCCCCGAGCCGCTGCCACAAACGGTATCGGTGAACATCGATAACCCGGTTTCGCCCTTCTCTTTATCCGCTTCATGGAAGCTGTTTGGTCTCTGGTACGCACTGAACCCGCACCCTCTGGCTGGACTAAGCGCGTATGATGTGATGTCCTTTTCCTAACATTTTTGTTTAAAATCAATAGGTTACTGGTTGGTTCACTTCTTTGGTCAAAGTGGGTCGGGTCATTTTTCCCATATTTCGCGAAGTGAGGCGCTGCGATATCAGTGCTATGGGCTAATGGCAGCCATGGCCAAGGCGATAAGTCCATAGATCCACACGCAGTTCGTATGAAAGAGGTGGAATACGAAGCCGCACAAAGACGTATCGATGGATAACTATAAGAAAACTGCGGTGCTGCGCTCACTCATATTCAGGAGAAAAATAAGATGTTTGTGAAGACGAAATTATCCGCTGCAATTATCGGGGTCGTATCCACGTTTTCCGCTGGCGCCTTTGCGCTACAGGCGGACAAACCGGTGGAATCAGAAGAGGGGTTACTTGAAGAAGTTGTTGTAACCGGTATTGCCGCCAGTGTTGAGCGCAGCATCGACCGCAAGCGAGTAAACAAACTGATTTCGGACGGTATCTCTGCCGAGGACCTGGGCAAGTTTCCGGATAACAATATTGCCGACTCGCTGCAGCGAGTATCCGGTGTTGCCATTGACCGCTCCAGTGGCGAAGGGCGCTACGTCAGCATCCGTGGTCTGGGCCCCGACTTTTCTGCGGTTTTGGTCAATGGCCGTTCTCCGGCGACAGAAAACGAAGAGCGGGCCTTCAGCTTCGACACCCTGGCTGCAGAGCTGGTCAGCCGGGTGGATGTCTTTAAAACCACCGATGCGGGTCTCAAAGAAGGCGGGCTCGGTGGTACCGTGGATATTGTGACTGCGCGGCCGTTTGACTTTGACGGCTTCAAGTTCGCTGGCAGTATGAAGGGAATGTACGAGGGTAACAGTGGCGACACCCGCCCGCAGGGTTCCTTTATCGTCAGCAACACCTTTGATGAAGGCCGGTTTGGTGTGCTCGCATCTGTGACCTATCAAGAGCGCTCTACCGGAAAATACACCGTCAAGAACGAGTACATTGCCGATACCGATCTTGAGCCTTTCCTGACATTCACCGACCCGAGCCAGGGTTGGGCCGGGGGATATGCCTATTCCGGTGACGGTCTGGATGAGGATACCTATCGTGTTCAGAGCATTTACGCGGGTGCCGTCGAAGAGCAGCGCAAGCGCGTGGGCGGCAACCTGGTATTGCAGGCGCGGCCTACCGATGAGCTGGTACTCACCGCGGATGTGATTTACTCCGATTACAGTATTTCGAGCAAAGAGTATTCAACCGGTTCCTACCTCTGGGCACCGACCCTGTCGGACGTCAATCAGGTGGATGAAAATGGTTACTACAGTGTTCTCAATCACGGGTATGACGACGGCTATAACATCAGTGGTTACGCCCACCTGCTGACCACTACCGAGCGGCCGACAACCTCGAGTATCGGCGGTTTCAATGCGGAGTGGACACCTGCGGATAACGTTACCGTTGTTGCCGATATTTCCCACTCCGAAGCCGAGCTGGATAACCGCGGACTCGACCGTCTGTATATTCTTGAGTTCCTCAATCGTCCCGGTTACATCGTGACCTCTGACGGCGGCATCCCGGAATTTGAATACAAGGATATCGACGCTATTCAGCCGGAGATGGGCAGCCAGAACATGCAGGATCTGCGCGCCCGGATTTCATCCAACGATGGCG
Source organism: Microbulbifer bruguierae (assembly GCF_029869925.1). Classification (NCBI taxonomy): domain Bacteria; kingdom Pseudomonadati; phylum Pseudomonadota; class Gammaproteobacteria; order Cellvibrionales; family Microbulbiferaceae; genus Microbulbifer; species Microbulbifer bruguierae. Next base: position 4,242,027 of record NZ_CP118605.1, read on the forward strand.
TATATAACAAGGGCATCAATGATGAATACCAGCTCGACGTTACCTGGGAACCGTCCGGCTCCAACTTTACCAGTGTGAGATTCGGCTTCAACAACACCATCGCGGAAAAGCAGACGGAATATTGGCAGACCCCTGACCTTATTCGCCGTATGTACCACGGGCTGGCTACCGGTCAGGAAATAGATTACGCAAGTATTGTTACCGGTATTAAAAGCGTGGACACCGACTTCGGTGGCCTGATTAACGATGTGTATATGATTGATCCGGCGGCCTACCGGGAGTGGATGGCGAACAACCTGGATGGTCGTACCAGGGCCGGTACCGCAACCGGGATTGCCTCCAAGGAAGCCTTCCTCGCCAATGGCAGCAGCTGGGCTGCGGTAAAGTCGAATGATTCGTACACACTGGAGGAGAACGTCTTCTCCACATATCTGGAAGCAGATTACAGCACCTATGTCTTCGACATGCCGCTGGAACTGAACGCGGGCATTCGCTATACCTCGACCACGCTGACCTCTGATGGCACAAGTGCCGTGCTTTCTGGTCTGGAGCGCGAATCCACGGGGGAAGGGCAACCGCCTTCGCCCTGGCTGGTGCAGATTATGGACGACGAAGCCGGTACACCGGTAGAAGTTGAAAATGATTATGAAAACTGGCTGCCTTCCTTAAACGCGACGCTACAGGTAAATGATGATTTCTACATTCGCGGCGCCGTCAGCCAGACACTGACGCGCCCGACACTGTCAGCGCTTGCACCTTATGTTTCGTACAGCACCACCACCACATCCACCCGTAATGCCATGGGCGGTAACCCGGACCTGAAGCCGTTCCGCTCAACCAACTACGACATGTCGTTCGAGTACTACTTCGACCGATCAAGTATTCTGGCGCTTGCCCTGTATAAGAAAGACATCAAGGATTACATCGTTCGACGTACGGAAACGGAAGTTTTTGAAGGTCTGGATGTAGAGGATCCGGCCTGGAAAGAGTTCAATGTCACCCGGCCACGTAATACCAAGTCTGCCACCATTGAAGGTATGGAAATCAACTTTACTCATGCCTTTGATAACGGACTTGGCTTCACCGCGAATTACACCATCGTGGATAGCAGCGCTACACTCAGCGACTCCGATGATGTAGAGCAGTTTGCTTTGCCGGGGCTCAGTGATACCGGAAATGTCTCGGTATTTTACGGTAAGGATCGTTTCCAGGGGCGCGTCGCTTACAATTACCGTACCAATTTCGTCGGCATTGTATTTAGTGGCCCCTCCAACGAACCCGTTCACTACGATGATTTTGGAACCGTGGATGTCAATTTCAGTTATGACCTGACGGACAATATCACTACCTTCCTGCAGGGGATTAATATCACCGGTGAGACCATTAACAAATATGGTCGCTATAAAAATCAATTCATTGGATATGAAGATTTCGGGTCTCTCTACACCTTGGGTCTTCGCGCCAGTTTCTGATTCACCTTGTACTTGGGTCCGGGTAAAACCGGACCTCTTTTTATAACGCTAATAAGGTGGGTGGATTTGTGCGTGCGAGAAAAACTATTGCCTTGCTGATAAAAGGCATCATCCTGTCTCTATACACCAGCTTTGCTGTCAGCCAATCATCGGCGTTTATTGGTGGACACTGTGTTTCCATCAATGGAATGTACGTTTATCTGGGGAATGGCGAAGACGGCATACTCGGAAACTTCGAGCGAGAAACAGCGCTCTTGGAGTTTTCAAAGAAAAATGGTGTTAATTATTTGATATTTTACAGCCTGGAGGGCGTTGGCAGTGATAGTGCACGTCAATCTCAGCTTGCGAGCCTGATCTCCAGAGGCCGTCAATCTTACGGTATTGAAGAAGTAGGCGCAGCACTGGGTTCTTCGTACGGCGCGGACGAAATCGCAGCGTATAACAATGGGCATAGTGCACAGGAAAAGGTTGACGTATTAAACCTGGAGTTTGAATTTTGGAATACTCCGGAAAGAACGGAAGCATTTAATGATGCACTACAGATTCTGAATCATTTTAGGTCCGTTGCTTCCCTGCAAAATATGCAAACGGAGATCTATGTTGGCTGGATAACGGAAGCCGAAGGGATCAGTCTTGCCAGTGCGGTGGATCGAGTTTTGGTGCATTTCTATCGTCAAAATGATACGGATATCATTAATTATGGTCTTGAAAGGCTCCAGTACCTTGGTTCTGGGGCTTCCCCGGTTAAAGTGGCACCAATCTTCTCCAATGAAGGCCCGGATAACACAGGTGATCCAACGGCATACTTTATGGGTCCCTGGCTGGAAGACCATTCCATGGATCAACCGTATAAATCCTGGATGACTGGTTATCAACAGCTGACTGGTGACTGGAAGCAGAATGTAGAGGTAATGGGGGGGACATGGTTCCTTTATAACTACTTTGCAGATATCCAGAACTTTGATCAGAATACTATTCTCTCCCAGCCACAGAAGAACAGTGCGTGTGCGGGATAAGCTGGACGGTAAGTGCCTGTCAGGGCATGGAAGTAGGTTGAAATAAGTGATGATTATAAATAAGGCGAAATTTATATTTTCCCTGCTGATTTTGGTCGGAACCTCGAAGCTGTGTCTGGCGACAGACTATGAGACTTTGGCGGCTGATGCCAAGATACGTTTTGGTGTCGTTAGCAACTTCTCAGAGAGCGGAAAGTTCAGGTCATTTCTTGAAATAGAGAATGGCTCTGATGTGTCAATACCAAAAGGGAAAAGCGATTGGTCGATATATTTTCACTTCGTCAGGACGATAACGGATGTGGAAAGCGATGAGGTAGACCTTGAAAATATTCAAGGTGATCTTTATCGATTGACCCCTCGCGAGAATTTCTCAGGAGTTGATCGCGGAGATAAGTATCGGGTTTTTTACCAGTCTGTCGGGCACATCGCCAGTTATGCGTATTTTATGCCTAACGTGTTCATTGTTGGTGAATCCGGGAACCCGTTTGTCTTCAAGAATACCGCAACGGAAGAATATAGCCAGTATACCTACCCGATCGAGAAACCAGAGCAGTATCTCAGGTTTGATCAGGATCAATATCACTTGGTAACCCCTGAGCGGCGATATGAAGCAGCATATAATGCCGAGCTTGATCCGAACGTAATTTCGATTATTCCTACTCCACGGGAAATGTATACCAGTAGAGGTCAAATCGACCTTACCGGGGAATGGAGTATTCGACAGGCGGGTGGTTTACAGTTTGAATCGGAATACCTGCAGAAGCAGCTCAATTTCAGTGGTGTAACGGTTGAGATAACTGATTCCAAAGAGGCCGAGAAAACGATCAGCCTTGTGGTGTCTGATACTGTAACCGACAGTGAGTCCTACGAACTGGATATAAAGAGCGATCGGATAACCATTGTCGGCGGATCGAGGGCGGGTGTTTTCTACGGAGTACAAAGCCTGCTCAGTCTGGTTCCGGCAGAGAACCCTCAGGGGTTGGTAAAGATTCCCGCCGTGCGCGTATTTGATGCCCCACGCTATAAGTGGCGCGGCATGCACTACGATATCGCGAGAAATTTTCATGGCAAATCCGCAATTTTAAGGCTTATAGAGCAAATGGGGCGCTACAAGCTGAATCGCCTCCACCTGCACTTAACCGATGATGAAGGATGGCGTATTGAGATCCCTGGATTGCCGGAATTGACCGACATTGGGGCTTCCCGTTGCTTTGACTTGTCGGAGCAGCATTGCCTGTTGACGCAGCTTGGCACCGGACCCTATGGCGGCAATTCGGGAAGTGGTTCCCTTTCCCGGGAAGATTACATAGAAATTCTGAGATTTGCCAAAAACAGGAATATTCAGGTGATCCCGGAAATCGATATGCCGGGTCATGCTCGGGCAGCGACAGTGGCAATGAATGCGCGTTATCAACGCTTTCTCAGCAAGGGCGACAAGCGTGGTGCTGAAGAATATCTGTTAAGCGACCCGCAGGATAGGTCGGAATATACCTCGGTACAAAACTATACCGATAATGCGATCAATGTTTGTATGGACTCGACATACCGCTTTGTGAATAAGGTTGTCTATGAAATACAGAGAATGCATCGCGATGCGGGTGCTGCTTTAGATATCCTGCATATGGGCGGAGATGAGGTTGGCAAAGGTGCCTGGGCCAAGTCGCCGGTTTGCCAACAACTGTTTGATAAGCGTGATTCTCAGGTGGTCGGTGTCGATGACCTCAAGGCATATTTCGTCAGTAAGGTTTCTGCGATCGCTGATAGGCGCGGTATTTCCATCATGGGCTGGGAAGATGGCCTCATGTACGATAAAAATACCCCTTTTCCGAAATCATTGATCTCCGGAGATCGTGTTATCGCGAATGCTTGGGACAATATCTGGGAATACGGCGTGTCTGATCGGGCCTATATTCTTGCCAATGCCGGATATGACGTTGTACTTTCATCCGCCACCCATTTGTATTTTGACCATCCTTACGAGACGAATCCGCACAACCGGGGTTACCACTGGGCCACACGTTATACCGATATTGAGAAAGTGTTTTCTTTTATGCCGGATGATCTCTATGCAAATGCAGATCGTACTCTTGGTGGCCGGAACGTTGAAAATCTAGATGATCTTGCCAATAAAGTGCATGAAAAACTGATTGCACCGGAGCGAATTCTGGGGATACAGGGGCAGCTCTGGACAGAAACCATACGTACCGAACATCAGGTTGAAGAAATGATTTTCCCGCGATTGATTGCACTTGCTGAGCGCGCATGGCATGAGGCTGCGTGGGAAAGTAAGGGACCGAAAGGTGAATCCTACGCGGGAGACTGGTCGAGTTTCCTGTCTTCCCTGGTTGTCAAGGATCTCCCGAAACTGGATCAGCGAGATGTTCATTTTTATGTGCCTCCGCCTGGTTTGAAGCTATTCGGTAATCGCGTGTTTCCGAAAAGTGTCATTCCGGGTCTGAAGATTGAATTCAGTCTCGATGAGGGGGAAACTTGGCAGATGTACAGTGAGCAGTTTGTCGAGCCAACCAAACAGTTAAGGTTCCGCGCTCGTCTGGGGGGACAGGTAAGTCGCCCCGTAGGGATGACGTTGTGAAACGATCAGCTTCGCCCGGACCGAATGTTCCTCGGATTAGAGAGTTTTTGAAGGTTTGAGTATGAGCTTGGCGGAGATGGCGCATTTAGCCCAACAGCAGTTAGTCGAACAACGGGATCAGGAGGCGTACCAGACACTGGCAACCCTTCTTAAGTGCGATCCTTCCAATGCCAATGCTTATTACCTGTTAAGCCATATTGCGCACAAATTTCGGAATTATTCCAAGGAGGTGGAGTTGCTGTCGCAGGCACTCCGCCTGGAGCCCGATAGCCTGCGCTATAAAGTCTTTTTGGCGAGGGCAATGGCATTTTACGGCGATGGCAACCGGGCCAAATCCGCACTCGATCAGATAGACCTGAGCCTGATCGAAGACGTCGATTTAGTGGATGCGGTAGCAACGACGTATAACCGACTGTATCTGTACACTGAGGCCTGTCGAGGTTACGAGAAACTGGTGGGAATGAAGGGCATAAGTGCCTCTTCATGGTTCAATCTGGGAATCTGCTACAAATACGTAGGAAAATTTTCAAAATCCAGGGAGGCGCTCCTGCAGGCGATCGCTCTGCAGCCGAATTACTATAAAGCCCAGGCAGCACTTTCATCCCTTGGCGGTTGTGATGCCGATGACGCTCGTATCAGGGCGTTGCGCGAACTGCTTGAGCAAGCTCCGGGCAATGACTCCAGACTCCATATTGGACATGCTCTGGCGAGGGAGCTTGAAAGGGCAGGACACTACAGTGAATCCATCGATGTCCTGAACAAGGCCAAATCGCCGGAGAAAGTCCGGCTCAGTTATGCTTTTTCCTCTGACCAGTCTGTTTTTGCCAAAGTTCACCAGAATCTGGTTGCGATAAAATCCCCCTCTAATCACAAGGTTCAGACAGTAAAAGATATCTTTATCGTAGGAATGCCTCGAACCGGAACCACATTACTTGACCGTATCCTGTCAGGTCTTGCTGGCGTTGTTTCCGGTGGTGAGCTGTACAACTTCAATATGGCATTTAAAAAAGTCATGAACCTGAATGGCCGAGAGTTTGCTTCCCCCACTGATCTGGAGATAAACAATGCGTCTAAATTCAAGCAGATTGGAGATCTGTATGAGGAGACGACAGCTTACCTGAGAACAGGGAAGGTTCTTACCAATAAGCTGCCCGTAAATTTTTTGTACGCCCAACAGATAATGGAGTCTCTGCCCGATTCGATTATTATCTGCCTTGACAGGCATCCTCTGGATACGATTGTGGGCAACTTTCGCCAGCTATTCAGCTTTGATGACGCCGCGTACCGATATACGCTTGATCTGCAAGATATCGCAAAATATTACCTGTCGTTTAAACAGTTAACTGAATGTCTTGCAGATGTTTACCGTAAGCGGTTTTACGTCCTGAACTACGAGATGCTGGTGTCAAGCCCGGAAACAGAGGTCAGGAAGCTGCTCAGTTTCTGTGGGCTCCCTTGGGAACCGGGTTGCCTGAATATTGAAGCGAACCATACCCCGGTTGCCACGGCAAGCTCTGTTCAGGTGAGGGAGGGGATTCACTCCAAATCCATAGGACAATGGCGCAGATATCAAGGCTGCTTGTCAGAAGCCGCAGCGATTCTGTTGGATGGCCGTATTTCTCTCTGAAGCTTTTACGTCGGCATTAAGCCGTATCTAATCTTAAGAGCTAACTCTACGGGGAAATTTCACTTTGAAATTGCCCCGTCTCTTTCTGTGAGGACCGCTAACTTAAGCTTTTCTTTCGGAATTCCGTGGGTGACTCCCCCGTGAGGCGTTTGAAAAACCGCTGGAAGGAGGATTTACTGTTAAAACCGGATTCCAGCAGGATTTCCATGACCGACATATCCAGGTGATTTTCGTCACTCAGATAGCGCTTTGCCTCCTCCACTCGATAGGAATTGATGAACTCAAAGAAGTTTGTGCCAAAGGCCCTGTTGATGGCAAAGGATACATCCCGGTAGGGGAGACCAATCTTTTCCGAGAACTGTTCAACGTTGATGTTGGGCTGTAAGTACAGCTTTTCCTCTTTGATTCCCCGCATGATCTTGGCAACCAGGCTCGCAATTTTTTCACTGGGGTTGAGGGGCTGATCTTGTTTCTCCTCGGTCTTGGCCGCGGTAAGTTTTGGAGACAAAGCCACACTGTAGAAAAAGATACCAATAAGCAGAATAAAGTTGATGTAGTTGTCCGTGACTCCGTAAGGCAATCTGTACATGACGGCGAGAAAGCTGAGCGTCAGGGACCAGAGCGCGGACGCTATATAGGCGCCTGTCAGTAAATAGAGCCAGATAATAGGTTCGAGATTTACTGAAGAGTTTTGAGTGAATACCACTTTTTGATAACGCCAGACGACCCATAGTGCGTAAGCGAAATAAGCGAAAGGTACAACCTTGATAAACCACAAGCTGTAGTCGATAGCGCGATAGGTAGGGTTGTCGAGACCAAAGGTGTCGAGCCTCAAAAGATTCAGGTCGATGCCAAAATATACGATAACAGCTGCAATGATCGCAGCGGGTATCAAATGCAGCCAGTGATATCGTTGCAGTCGAAAATTGTCATCTGTAATACTGCTGACGTAGAGCATCAAACTCGGGCCTTTCAACAGGGCTGCGACAGTATATAAGTAAGGTGTGGCGGTCAGGATAGCTTCGCTTTTCGGAATGTATTCGTTCCAAATCAGCAGAATGCCAATATCGAAAATGGCAATGCACAGGAAGAATACAGCCAGCAGATATTTGGAAAGATGATTTTTTGTTGTGTAGAGTGGCTGGGATATGGCCAGGACGATGCTTAGGCCTATAGATAGAATAAGAATTACATCGTTAATATTAAAGTAGGTTTCGGTCATTACTATGGTGGTCGTCAACGTATTATTTGGCGCAAAGTATACCAGTGGCACTCCTGATGAGCATCAATCGGACTTGTCGGTTATCCAGAGCCCGTTGGCGGTCCGCGCGGTATGGCGAGGAGCACTTTGCGTACTGCAAATCGCCGGAAATTCTGATACTTTAGCGGCCAGTTTCATTGAGTGCCCTCAAGCCCTCGATCATTAGACGACTGGCGGGTCCGCCATCAAACTGTTGGCCACAGCCGACATGTTTTCCAGACTTGAGTGTTTACCGCTTGCCTATGAGTGACTCTTCCTCCAGCTTTTTACCCGGAACTGTAGATGTACTTGTGATTGGCGCTGGCGCCGCTGGCTTGATGTGTGCTTCGGTGGCGGGTAAGCGCGGACGCAGTGTGCTGGTATTGGATCACGCCAATAAGGTCGGCAAGAAAATTTTGATGTCCGGTGGTGGGCGCTGCAACTTCACCAATCTGTATACATCGCCGGATAACTTCTACGGCGTAAATCCCCATTTCTGTAAATCCGCCCTGGCACGCTATACCCAGTGGGACTTTATCGCGCTGGTGGAAAAGCACGGTATCCCCTACCACGAGAAAACCCTCGGCCAGCTGTTCTGTGACAACAGCTCCCGGGATGTTGTCGACCTCTTGCTGTCGGAGTGTCGCGAAGCCAGGGCCCAGGTCCGCACTCGTTGTGAAATTCAGCGTATCGAACCTCTGCAGGTCAAAGGTTTTGAGGTGCACACTTCATTGGGAAGGGTGGTGTGCGAATCCCTGGTCATCGCCACCGGCGGCCTGTCGATCCCGACGATGGGTGCCACCGGTTTTGGTTATGAAATTGCGCGGCAGTTCGGCCACAATATCATTCCCACACGTGCCGCGCTGGTTCCCTTTACCCTGAATAAACGCGCACTTGCTCGGCAGCAGGAATTGCCGGGCACCTCCCTGGCGGTCAATGCCAGTTGTGCGCTGGGGCATTTTCATGAGCAGATGCTGTTTACCCACAAAGGATTGAGTGGTCCGGCCGTGTTGCAGATTTCCAGTCACTGGAAAGAGGGGATGCCGGTTACGTTTGACCTGGCTCCTGGGCTGAATTTATCCGGGTGGCTTACCGAGCAGCGTGGCAAGAAGCAGGAGAGCTTTCTGCATACGGTACTGGCGGAGCTGTGGAGCAAAAAGCTGGTTCAGTTCTTGCTGCAAAGAAATGCTCTGCAAAGCAAGCCGTTGAAGCAGTATGGGGATGGTGAATTGCGGGACCTGGGTGAAAAACTACAGACCTGGACGCTGATTCCGGAAGGTACAGAAGGTTATCGTACCGCAGAGGTTACATTGGGCGGGGTGAATACCGATGAAGTTTCGTCGCGTAGTATGGAAAGTATGAAACAGCCGGGCCTGTATTTTATTGGTGAAGTACTGGATGTCACCGGCTGGCTTGGTGGTTTCAATTTCCAGTGGGCCTGGGCGTCTGCGCATGCCGCAGGAGGGGAGGTTTAATACGATGGGCAACGTACTGCCATTTAAACGCAAAACTGCTTGGGAAAAGCACAAAGGCAGCAGTCTGTGTCGCGACGGCTTCCACAAATGGAAAGTGGTTACCGAGCGCAAGTTTGATGTGAAGCAGGGAAAGCTGGTAACCGAGTACTGTTGCCAGCGCTGTGGGAAAACCAAGACCGAACTTTTGTAAGCTACCGCCATGCCGGCGCAGGCCGGCATCCAGGTTGATGGCACAGTGGCTTGCTGTGCCTCCTGGTGCTGGATCCCGGATCGAGTCCGGGATGACGGTCATTTTATCGAGAAAATAGCAGCACTTATTGAGCTGTGTCGCCCTTGGGCGCAGCCACACCCATCTCCTCCAGCAGATTATCTGCGTGGTCCACCTTCTCCATTACCCACAGCATGTATTCCACATCCACATGGATGGCGCGGGTGTTGTCGTTGAAGTCCCAGTCCGCATTAATGCTGTCGTAGGTACCATCGAACACCAGGCCGATCAGTTCACCCTTGCCGTTCATGGTGGCGGAGCCGGAGTTGCCGCCGGTGATGTCGACGGTGCTGAGGAAGTTTACCGGAACGGAGTCCAGTTTCTCATCGTAGAAACGACCGTAGTCCTTGTTTTTGATCGCATCCAGTTCTGCCTGGGGCGCATCGAACGGGTCTTTGCCGGTGTACTTGGCCTCGATACCGCGCAGAGTGGTGAAGGGTACGAAGCCATCCTTTCCGTCGTTACCATCGGCTGGGCCTTTGATGGTGCCGGCAGGCGGGGTGTAACCTTTTACCAGACCGTAAGTGAGGCGCAGGGAGCTGTTGGCATCCGGGTAAACCGGTTTGCCCTGCTCGTTGTAGTAGGCGATCAGCAGGTCCATGTACTGCGGGCGCAGTTCCGCGAAGCGACCGGCCATGGCCTTGTCGCGCTCTTCGATCGCAATGCGGTCATCGTAAGTATTGATGGCCAGCTGGATAAACGGATCGTCGCTGTTGCGGAAGTCTTCCGGGGATTTATCCATCCAGGCCAAACGGGTCTCGGTATCAGTGAGGCCGGTGGCTTCGTACATGGCGCTGAGTTTCTGCTGTAATACATCGCCATTCAGTTCACCAGCAAAGTATTTGTCGAAGCTTTCCATGTGCTGGTCTTGCGGCAGCGCATTGTATCGCTCGACAAAGTAGGTCCACACGGCCTGATCCACACTCGGCTCGAAATTGCGCTCATACCGCTTCATGCTTTCGGTAAAGCGGGTCATATCGCGATCCTGGTAACCGGGTTCGCGCTCCATGTTTGGCTTCTGTTTTTCCAGGCTCAGGCGATACAGGCGTTGCGCAGCACTCAACATGGCGGAGCGATTCATGTATCCCAGCAGCAGATCCCGCTCTTGGGTGGACTGCTTTTCGGTAATCAGCTGCTGCAGATCGGCGATCACGGAAGCGTATTTCTGGTTGTTTTCCGGATTGGCCTCGATCCATGCCTGCAGGTCTTTTTCCAGCTGCTGTTTACGGCTCAGGAGGTCACTGCGATTGTAGCCTTCCATCATGCCGGTGAAGTTTTTGGAGTAGTTGTTCAGGCCGGCAACCTGACCTGCGTATTTGAGCGCGGCGTCCTTGTTGTTCTCGGTGGCGTTACCGATCACTTCCGACCACTCCGCCAGCACTTTCTGCATGGTGGGGTAGTACCAGGTGAAGTTGTTGTTCACTTCTTCCGCGGTGCGGTAGCGGTTGGTGCGCCCCGGGTAACCGGCAACCATGACAAAGTCACCTTCCTGTGGTCCCTGGGTAGCGACTTTCAGGAAATGTTTCGGCGCATAGGGCACGTTGTCTTTGGAGAAGTCTGCCGGCTTGCCTTCCGGGCTTACATAGGCGCGAAGGAAAGAGTAATCGCCGGTGTGGCGTGGCCACATCCAGTTGTCGATATCACCGCCGAATTTGCCAATGGAGGATGCCGGTGCATGGACCAGACGCACGTCTCGGATAGCGAGCTGCTTGATCAGGTAATAGCTGGCGCCACCGTAGTAGCTATAGACCTCACAGCGGTGGCCTGGGTCAGATTCACAATCTGCAACGAGGGCCTTTTCTGCGTCTTCAATGGCTTTGAATCGGGTCGCCCCGTCCATGTCATCGCTGAGCGTGCTGTTGATCTTGTCGGTGACTTCGTTCATGTCGACGGTGACATAAATACGCGAGCCTGGGGCTGCGGGCAGTTCTTCTTGTCGTGTTTTGGCAAGAAAGCCGTTCGCCAGCAGATCGTTGTCTTCGGTGGAATTGTAGGAAATGGAACCGTAAGCGCAGTGGTGGTTGGTGGCCACCAGACCCTGTGGGGAAACAAAGGATGCGGAACAACCGCCCAGGCTCACCACAGCATTCATCGGGAACTTGGTCAGATCCGTCATGGTTTTCGGGTCCAGCTCCAGTCCGAGGCTTTGCAGCTTGTCGCCCAGTTCTGGTAACTGGCGGGGCATCCACATACCTTCCGTGGATACACTGTCTGTGGCCGCAATGGGGGCGGACGCAGTGGTGCTTTCAGGCGCGCTTTGGGTATTGGGTTTGCCACAGGCGGTGAGCAGGGCAAGGCTCAGGGATAGGCCAATGGCCTGGTTCAGGGGGATGCGTTTATGTTTCACAGGAAATCCTTCTGCGGTTGTAAGGTCACGCAAGGTAACGATTCAAAATGCAATGGTTAACTTTTGTGCGGCGCTGGAGTTGGAGGCAAAGCGCGCCACGGGCCGCGAATACTGGCACAACAGCCACGGTGGTAAAACACTGCAAAAGCTAATTCGACGTCTCGGTGAGTTGTGGTGTGATCAGTGTAGAATGCCCGTCCGGAGTTTGTTTTCGATCCGGTATCAGAGGTCAGAGGCCGAATGGCAGGGGGCGATTTGGAAAAGCAGGATTTACTGGATATTGCCCGTACACCCATGCCGTTTGGAAAGTACGCAGGCCGGCTACTCATTGACCTGCCGGAGGAATATCTACTCTGGTTTGCCAAGAAGGGCTTTCCCAGGGGGCGCCTGGGACAGCTGATGGCGATAACTCTGGAGATAAAAATTGAAGGCCTGGAAGGATTGATCAAGCCCTTGAAGGCGCAGTGAACCAAAGCGCAGTGAACCAAAGCGCAGTGAACCCTTTTGGGGTCCACTGCGGTAATGTTCTTTTTGGGGAAGCCTTCCTGATCGGTTTAGTAACGCTCGTAAACGCGACGGCCGTTGCTGTCGTAGTAGTAGCGCCGCTTTTTCTCACGATCGTAGAGCCAGCCTCCAACACCGCCCAGCGCCGCGCCCACAGCGGCGCCGCCTACCTTACCACCGGTCACCAGTGCGCCGGTTACCGCGCCGATTCCAATACCTGTGCCAACTCGACGGTCGGTATTGCTCATGTTGGCGCAGCCGGCGGTTGTCAGGGTGAAGGCCAGTGCTGAGACCAGGCCTGTGCGTTTGATAGCTCGAAACTGCATAAAAAACTCCGCTTGTCTCGGGAATTGCCCGTGGAGTTTATGGTGGCGCAAGGGTGAGTCCCAGCAATTGAATCCTCAGTGAAAATATTTGGGCCGCGCAGGCTGGACACTATACTGGTAACAGCCCGGGTAGACTCCCCCATCGCAAGACGAGGTGGAGTGCCAAGAAAAAGCGGTCCGTAACGGAGACTGAGCACGTACGTAAATAGGCCCACAGCGGGTGACCACTGGTCGGAGTGTTGACTTCAGCGAGTGAAAGAGCGGGATGTTTCAGTCAGCTTGATTGGGTAAAAAGGGGTGAGCGGTCGATAAACTATCGGCCGCTTTCTGTTTTCAGGCATAAAAAAACCCGGCAATTGCCGGGTTTTTTTATGCTCTGGTGTTCTATGCGATGCGAATCGCTTAGCGGCTTTCCAGAGAAACGTAGTCGCGCGTGGTGTAGCCGGTGTAAAGCTGACGCGGACGGCCGATCTTGTACGGGTTGGAGATCATCTCGTTCCAGTGCGCAATCCAGCCAGCGGTACGGCCAGTAGCGAAGATCACGGTGAACATATCGGTAGGAATACCGATGGCCTTCATGATGATACCGGAGTAGAAGTCTACGTTCGGATAGAGTTTCTTCTCCACGAAGTACTCATCTTCCAGCGCGATTTTCTCCAGTTTCTTGGCGATACGCAGCAGCGGATCGTTCTCGGCACCCATGGCACCCAGTACTTCGTCGCAAATGCCCTGCATCACACGGGAGCGCGGGTCGAAGTTTTTGTATACGCGGTGGCCAAAGCCCATCAGACGGAACGGATCGTTCTTATCCTTGGCTTTGGCGACGTACTCGTCGATACGGCTTTCATCGCCAATCTCTTCCAGCATGTTCAGAACCGCTTCGTTGGCGCCGCCGTGCGCCGGGCCCCACAGGGTGGCGATACCAGAGGAGATACACGCGAAGGGGTTGGCACCAGAGGAGCCGGCCAGACGCACAGTGGAAGTCGAGGCGTTCTGCTCGTGGTCGGCGTGCAGCAGGAAGATCACGTCCATGGCCTTGGCCACGACCGGGTCGATTTTGCTCGGCTCACAGGGGTTTCCGAACATCATGTGCAGGAAGTTCTCGGAGTAGCTCAGGCTGTTGTCCGGGTACATGAACGGCTGGCCTTTGCTGTGCTTGTAGCACATGGCTGCCAGGGTTGGCATTTTGGCGATCAGGCGGTCAGCGGAAATCTTGCGGTGTTCCGGATCGGTGATATCGAGGGAGTCGTGGTAGAAAGAGGCGAGGGCGCCGACAACACCACACATCATGGCCATCGGGTGGGCGTCGTAGCGGAAGCCCTTGAAAAAGTTGACCAGTGATTCATGCACCATGGTGTGGTTCATGATGCCGTTGACGTATTCCTTCTTCTGCTCTGCCGTGGGCAGCTCGCCGTTCATCAGCAGGTAGCAGGTTTCCAGATAGTCAGACTTCTCCGCCAGCTGTTCGATGGGGTAGCCGCGGTGCAGCAGAACGCCCTTGGCGCCATCGATATAGGTGATTTTGGATTCACAGGAGGCGGTGGACATGAAGCCCGGGTCATAGGTAAACAGGCCCTTGCTTGCCAGGCCGCTGACATCGACAACGTCAGGACCGGTAGTGCCAGAGTAGACCGGAAGATCCAGAGGGGCGTCGATACCGTCGACCGTTAGTTGAGCTTTCTTGTCGGACATTGTGGACTCCTAAAAACTATTCTTTTGCCAGCTTTTTTACTTCCACATAAATCACTGAATATTTGCAGTGATTCCACGGCCCGGGTAGGGGCTCGTTCCGCGCTCACCTGTGATCACCTTTTATAGGAAGGTGTACCACCGGTGTCGATTTCGTCGGTGCAAAACCCGGGAATTGCCGGATTCTACGGGTTCGGAGGGCCTTCGTTGGCGGCATCCGGACGCGGATATGGGGCTAGCGGGCTTTTGAGCGCGGCCAAACTTAAGTGCCGCGCCTCAAATTGTCAAACCAAATTGGCGAGGCTGATAGGTTTTACTACCACATGATGTTCCGCAATAGGCCAAGTCGGCAGGAAAATTGCCTGTTACGGAAGGGGTGTGTGCCGGACCCATTTGGGGGCACCTGATTGGGCGGATCATACCTTGGTCTATTGCCTGGCGCGGTTTCCAACTGATATAGGACGGATACCGGGAGCTAATCCGAGGGTTGGCGTTCGTTGTTTTTTGCAACTCGAATGCCTATAATCCGCGCGGCTTGCGCTGTGGTAAGGCCACTTTGTACGCAATCTCAACAGATTGTGTGTTTGGTGATCGGCAAGCTCGCCCGGTACATGCAAAATTAACGGGCGCCCCGTCTTTTCAGGGCAACAAGGTGTTTTTCCTGTGAACAAGAACAGACCTGTCAATTTAGACATTTCTACTATCAAGCTTCCTGTACCAGCGTTGGTATCCATTCTGCACCGTATTTCCGGTGTGGTGCTCTTCGCTGTAGTTGCGCTTCTTTTGTGCATGTTGGATTCCAGTCTGGAGTCTGAGCAGGGTTTTCATAAGGTAGCTGAGTTTTTTACCAGCGTTCCGGCCAAGCTCATTTTGTGGGCATCTCTGGCTGCGCTCATCTATCACCTGATCGCAGGTGTGCGCCACCTGATCATGGATCTGGGTGTTGGTGAGAGCCTGGAGGGTGGTCGCCGCGGTGCCATCGCTGTGCTGGTACTTTCAGTTGTACTCATTCTGCTGGCAGGAGTCCTGATATGGTAAAGGCAGTTACAGGTTTTGGTCGCAGTGGCCTTTACGACTGGTTTATTCAACGCGTCAGTGCCGTGGTGCTGGTGGCTTACACCCTCTTTATAGTGGGTTTTATTTTTCTCTCTAAAGATTTCAGCTACGCGAGCTGGTCAGCGTTGTTCGAGCAGCGCTGGGTGCGTGTATTCAGTCTGGTAGCTCTGATCTCCACAATTGCTCACGCCTGGATCGGCCTCTGGTCCGTGATTACCGACTACCTCACCAATCGCATGATGGGTGGCAAGGCTACCGTGCTGCGCATTCTGGTAGAGGTGCTGTTGGGGGCCGTCGCCGTGTTCTACGCGGTGTGGGGCATTGAAATTCTGTGGGGTGTGTAAGTTATGTCGAATATGCGAACAATTACCTTTGACGGTATCGTAATTGGCGGTGGCGGTGCGGGTATGCGCGCGGCCCTGCAGATGGCCCAGTCCGGTTTCAAGACTGCGGTAATCACCAAAGTATTCCCGACCCGTTCGCACACGGTTTCCGCCCAGGGCGGTATCACCTGTGCGATCGCAAGCGATGACCCCAATGACGACTGGCGCTGGCACATGTACGACACCGTCAAAGGTTCCGATTACATCGGTGACCAGGACGCGATCGAGTACATGTGTTCCGTAGGCCCGGAAGCGGTGTTCGAACTGGAGCACATGGGTCTGCCGTTCTCCCGTACCAAAGAAGGCCGCATCTATCAGCGTCCCTTCGGTGGCCAGTCCAAGGACTATGGCCGCGGTGGCCAGGCGGCGCGTACCTGCGCGGCGGCGGACCGTACCGGTCACGCTCTGCTGCACACCCTGTATCAGAACAACGTCAAGCACAATACCGTATTCCTGAACGAGTGGTTCGCGGTGGATCTGGTGAAGAACCAGGATGGCGTGGTTGTGGGTGTTATCGCCATCTGTATCGAAGATGGCGAAGTGGTCTTCATCAAGTCCAAGGCAACCGTGTTAGCCACCGGTGGTGCCGGCCGCATCTTCGCGTCCACCACCAATGCGCACATCAATACCGGTGACGGCGTGGGCATGGCCCTGCGCGCAGGCTTCCCGGTACAAGACATCGAAATGTGGCAGTTCCACCCCACCGGTATCGCCGGCGCTGGGGTACTGGTTACAGAAGGTTGTCGCGGTGAAGGCGGCTACCTGATCAACAAGGACGGCGAGCGTTTCATGGAGCGCTACGCGCCCAACGCGAAGGACCTGGCGTCCCGCGACGTGGTTGCCCGCTCCATGGTGTTGGAAATCCTCGACGGCCGCGGTGCCGGCCCGAATGGTGACCACGTATTCCTGAAGCTGGATCACCTGGGTGAAGAGCTGCTGCACAGCCGCCTGCCGGGTATCTGTGAGCTGGCCAAGACCTTTGCTCATGCCGACCCGGTTAAAGAGCCGATTCCGGTGGTTCCGACCTGCCACTACATGATGGGTGGTATCCCCACCAATGTTCACGGCCAGGCTCTGACCCAGGACGCGTCCGGCAACGACCAGGTCGTAGACGGTTTCTTCGCCTGTGGTGAGGTTGCCTGTGTATCCGTACACGGTGCCAACCGTCTGGGTGGCAACTCTCTGCTGGACCTGGTGGTATTCGGTCGCGCTTCCGGGCTGTTCATCGAGAAGGCGCTGCGCGAAGGTATCGAAGCTCGCGAAGCGAGTGACTCCGATATCGAAGCGGCGATGTCTCGCCTGAATCGTCTGGAAACCACCAACAACGGTGAGAAAGCGGCTGATTTGCGCACCGAGCTGCAGAACGTGATGCAGAACCACTTCGGTGTATTCCGTCGCGGCGACTACATGGCCGAGGGTGTGAAGAAGCTGGAAAGCCTGCGTGAGCGCATCGCCAACGTACGCCTGGACGACAAGTCTCGTGCATTCAATACCGCGCGTATCGAGGCACTGGAGCTGCAGAACCTACTGGAAGTGGCCGAAGCGACCGCGATTGCTGCGGAAGTGCGCACTGAGAGTCGCGGCGCTCACGCTCGCGAAGACTTCCAGGAGCGCGACGACGAGAACTGGCTGTGTCACTCCATGTTCTTCCCGGGTGAGAAGCGTGTCGGCAAGCGTGCGGTGAACTTTGCACCGAAAACCGTCGAAGCTTTCGAGCCGAAAGCACGTACTTATTAATTCGGGAGCGGAAACAATATGTTGAAAGTAAGCATTTACCGTTACAACCCGGAAACCGATTCTGCTCCTTACATGCAGGATTACGAGCTGGATACCCAGGGCAAAGACCTGATGGTGCTGGATGTGCTGGAACTGCTGAAAGCCCAGGACCCGAGCCTGGCTTTCCGTCGCTCCTGCCGTGAAGGTGTGTGCGGTTCCGACGGTATGAATATTTCCGGTAAGAATGGCCTTGCCTGTATCATGCCGATCTCCGAAGCAGCCCCGAAAGGCAAGCTGATCCTGCGCCCGCTGCCGGGTCTGCCGGTGATCCGCGACCTGGTTGTGGATATGGAGCAGTTCTACACCCAGTACAAGAAGATTGAACCCTTCCTGCAGAACAACTCTCCAGCGCCGGCGATCGAGCGTCTGCAGACCCCGGAAGAGCGTGAAAAGCTGGATGGCCTTTACGAGTGTATTCTCTGTGCCTGCTGTTCCACTGCGTGTCCGTCTTTCTGGTGGAACCCGGACAAGTTCATCGGGCCGGCTGGTCTGCTGCAAGCGTATCGCTTCCTGGCCGACAGCCGCGACGAAGCCACTGATGAGCGTCTCAGTAAACTGGACGATCCCTTCAGTGTCTTCCGCTGCCATGGTATCCAGAACTGCGTAAATGTATGTCCCAAGGGATTGAACCCCACCCGGGCCATTGGACATATCCGCAATATGCTGATCACTCGCGCCGTATAGGGAGCGGGTTTAGCCACCATAGATAATCACAATTAGGCCGACAGCAATGCAGGTGTCAGGCTTATACGAGAAAGGGGAGGTGTCTTTACAGCACCTCCCCTTTTGTGGGTGAAAAGACAGGAAAGAACGGCGCAGAATTTTAAGGGTGTGCGCCGTCAATTGAGGTAGGCAATTAATGCACGAAAGCACTATGGAGGAGCTCTGGCGCACTTCGCATATCTCCGGTGGTAACGCCGGATACGTGGAGGAGCTGTACGAGACCTATCTACACGACCCGAGCGGTGTACCGGATGAATGGCGCAGTTACTTCGATAGCCTGCCGCGGGTAAATGGGGGCGACGTCTCACATGCCGCCATTCGTCAGCATTTCGAGTTGCTGGCGAAAAACCGCACCCGCCCGCTGTCCGCACCCGGCGCCGGTTCCGTCAATGTGGAGCACGAGCGCAAGCAGATCAAAGTTCTGCAGCTGATCAATTCCTACCGCCACCGCGGCCACAAAAAAGCCACCCTGGACCCCCTGGGGTTGATGGCCCGTGAACAGGTGCCGGACCTGCAACTGAATTATCACGGTCTCACCGAAGGTGATTTTGACACCACCTTCCAAACCGGTGACCTGTACTTCACCAATGGCGAAGCCACACTGCGTGAAATCGTGCAGGGCCTGGAAAATACCTACTGCGGCACCCTCGGCGCTGAGATCATGCACCTGTCCAATCTGGACGAGCAGCAGTGGTTCCAGCAACGCCTGGAGCGCAGCCAGAGCAAGCCAACCTTTGGCAATGACATCCGCACTGAGATTCTGCAGCGCCTGTCTGCGGCAGAAGGCCTCGAGCGTCACCTGGATTCAAAGTATCCGGGCACCAAGCGTTTCGGCGTGGAAGGAGGCGAGAGCCTGATCCCGCTGATGGACGCGCTCATCCGTCGCTCCGGCACCTACGCGGTGAAAGAAATCGTCATCGGTATGGCGCACCGCGGCCGCCTGAATACCCTGGTCAATATTCTGGGCAAAAACCCGGCGGACCTGTTTGAAGAATTCGAAGGCAAGAAAACCCTCGATACTTCCGGCGACGTGAAGTACCACCAGGGTTTCTCTTCCAATGTGATGACCCCCGGTGGCGAAGTGCACCTGGCGTTGGCGTTCAACCCCTCGCACCTGGAAATCTGTGCCCCGGTGGTCGTCGGCTCCGTGCGTGCCCGTCAGGACCGCCGCGGCGACAGCACCGGCGAAAAGGTCATGCCGATCAATATCCATGGTGATGCCGCATTTGCCGGCCAGGGCGTGGTGCAGGAAACCCTGCAGATGTCCCAGACCCGTGGTTACTACACCGGCGGTACCATTCACCTGGTGCTGAACAACCAGGTGGGCTTCACCACCAGCAAGCGTGAAGACGCCCGCTCCACGGAATACTGTACCGACGTGGCGAAGATGATCGACGCCCCGGTACTGCATGTGAACGGCGATGATCCGGAAGCGGTGGTACTGGCCGGCCTGCTGGCCGTGGACTACCGCTACGAGTTCAAGAAAGACATCGTGATCGATCTCGTGTGTTACCGCCGTCGCGGCCACAACGAGACCGACGATCCCTCCGGCACCCAGCCGCTGATGTATCAGGCCATCCGCAAACAGAAAACCACCCGTACCCTGTACGCGGAAAAACTGATTGCCGAGGGTGTGCTGGACAAGGCCGCAGCAGATGCGCTGGCCAATGATTACCGGGACAAGCTGGACCGCGGTGAAGACGTGGCCACCGGTCTGGTAAAAGAGCCGGATTCCTCCATGTTTGTGGACTGGCGCCCCTACCTGAACCACGAATGGACCGCCGAAGGCGACACCAGCTTCCCGCTGACCAAGCTGAAGGACGTAGCCAACCGCATGACCACCGTGCCGGATGGCATTGTCATGCAGCGCCAGGTTTCCAAGATTTACGAAGACCGCCGCAAAATGGCCGGTGGCGCCCTGCCACTGAACTGGGGCATGGCGGAAACCCTCGCTTACGGCACCCTGCTGGAGCAGGGCTACATGGTCCGCTTCACCGGTGAAGATGTGGGTCGCGGTACCTTCTCTCACCGCCACGCGGTGCTGCACAGCCAGAAAGATGGCCAGAGCTACACTCCGCTGCAGCATATGTACGAAGGCCAGCCGCGCTTCGATATGTACGACTCACTACTGTCGGAAGAAGCGGTTCTGGCGTTCGAATACGGCTACGCCACCACCACCCCGAAATCCCTGGTGGTGTGGGAAGCGCAGTTCGGCGACTTCGCCAATGGCGCCCAGGTAGTGATCGACCAGTTCATCACTTCCGGTGAGCACAAGTGGGGCCGTATGTGTGGCCTGGTGATGCTGCTGCCGCACGGCTACGAAGGTCAGGGTCCGGAGCACTCCTCCGCACGCCTTGAGCGCTTCATGCAGCTGTGTGCAGAGCACAATATCCAGGTGTGTAATGCCACCACGCCGGCACAGATCTTCCACTTGCTGCGCCGTCAGGCAGTCCGCCCGATGCGCCGTCCGCTGGTCATCATGAGTCCGAAGTGGATTCTGCGTCACAAGCTGGCCACTTCCACCTTGGACGAGCTGGCCAATGGCCAGTTCCAGAATGTGATTCAGGACGAGGCGGTCGACCCGGCCAAGGTCAAACGCCTGGTCATCTGCTCCGGCAAGGTTTACTACCATCTGCTGGAAGCGCGCATGGAGCGTGAACAGGAAGAGGTAGCGTTTGTACGTCTGGAACAGCTGTATCCGTTCCCCGACGACGAATTCCTGGCTGCGGTTTCCGCATTCAAGAACATCGAAAGTGTCGCCTGGTGTCAGGAAGAGCCGATGAATCAGGGTGCCTGGTACTCAAGCCAGCACCACCTGCGTCGTCTGCTGAAAGAAGCACATCCGAAGCTGGAGCTGGAATATGTCGGCCGCGCAGCTTCTGCTGCACCGGCGGCGGGCTATATGTCCACCCATCTGGAAGAACAGAACACGTTCATCAATGAGGCGCTGACTGTCGAATAAGGCAGCAGTACAACGAAACAGGATGCGCTTCAAATCGTGAGGTTTGGGTTGCATCCAAGAGCAATCTCAGGAAACAGGAACAATGACCATCGAGATTAAAGCGCCAACTTTCCCGGAATCCGTTCAGGACGGCACTGTAGCCACCTGGCATAAACAACCGGGCGAAGCTGTGTCCCGCGATGAACTGATCGTGGATATCGAAACCGATAAAGTTGTGCTGGAAGTCGTTGCACCGGCAGACGGCGCCATCAGTGAGATCATTAAGGGAGAGGGCGACACTGTTCTCTCTAACGAAGTGATCGCCATATTCGAAGAAGGCGCTGGCGCCTCCGCCGCTGCTCCGGCCGCCGAAGCCGCAGCCGTCGCTCCGGCACCCGCCGCTACTGGTGAAAAAATTGCCATGCCGTCCGCCAAGAAAATGGCGGCGGAAAAAGGTGTTGACCTCGCCGGTGTTGAAGGCAGTGGCAAAGGCGGTCGCGTACTGAAAGAAGACGTGATGAAAGCGGGCACTGCGCCGGCTGCACCCGCCGCGGCTCCTGCCGCTGCCGCTCAGGTTGCAGTTGCACCGGGCGAGCGCGTTGAAAAGCGTGTACCCATGACCCGTATGCGCAAGCGCATCGCCGAGCGTCTGCTGGACGCTTCCCAGTCCACCGCCATGCTCACTACGTTCAACGAAGTGAACATGAAGCCGATCATGGATCTGCGCGCGAACTACAAAGACCTGTTCGAGAAGACCCACAACGGTACCCGTCTGGGCTTCATGGGCTTCTTCGTAAAAGCCGCAGTAGAAGCTCTGAAGCGTTATTCCGCGGTGAATGCGTCCATCGATGGTGACGATATCGTTTACCACGGCTACCAGGATATCGGTGTAGCCGTTTCTTCTCCGAAAGGTCTGGTCGTGCCGATTCTGCGCGGTGCCGAAAATATGGGCCTGGCAGATATCGAAAACAATATCCGTGACATGGGTCTGCGTGCTCGCGATGGCAAACTGTCCATCGAAGAGATGACCGGCGGTACCTTCACCATCACCAACGGTGGTGTGTTCGGTTCCCTGCTGTCCACCCCGATCCTGAATCCGCCGCAGACCGCGATTCTGGGTATGCACAAGATCCAGGATCGCCCGATGGCAGTAAACGGCAAGGTAGAAATCCTGCCGATGATGTACCTGGCTCTGTCTTACGACCACCGCCTGATTGACGGCAAGGAAGCGGTTGGCTTCCTGGTTGCGATCAAGGAAATGATCGAAGATCCGGCGCGCATCCTGCTGGAAGTGTAAGCGGTTCAAATATTGGAGATGGGGCGGCTGCGGCTGCGGTCGCCCTAAACAATGAGCCAGCACGTCTGGCATCAGCGGCAACAAGACCGCCTCAGGGAATACCGGGCAGATCCCCGGTTTTGCGATAGAAAGTCGCATCCGTTGAATCCACTCAAATTTGGAACAGACCATGTCAGAAAAATTTGACGTAATCGTAATCGGCTCTGGCCCCGGTGGTTATGTAGCCGCAATTCGCGCAGCGCAGCTGGGTCTGAAAACTGCCTGTGTTGAAAAATGGGTGAACAAAGAAGGCAAGACCGTTAATGGCGGTACCTGTCTGAACGTGGGCTGTATCCCCTCCAAGGCGCTGCTGGACAGCTCCTGGAAATACCACGAAGCAAAAGACGCTCTGGAAGTGCACGGCATCGAAACCGGTAAGGTAAAGATCGATGTCAAGAAAATGATCGAGCGTAAAGAAGGCGTGGTCAAACAGATGTCCGGTGGTATCTCCGGTCTGTTTATGGCCAACAAGGTGACCTCGATCCAGGGCACCGGCAAGCTGCTGCCTGGAAAGAAAGTGGAAGTGACCGATAAAGACGGCAACACCACCGTCTACGAAGCCGAAAACGTGATCCTGGCTTCCGGCTCTGTACCGGTAAACATCCCGCCGGCGCCTGTG
This sequence comes from Microbulbifer bruguierae, assembly GCF_029869925.1. NCBI lineage: Bacteria > Pseudomonadati > Pseudomonadota > Gammaproteobacteria > Cellvibrionales > Microbulbiferaceae > Microbulbifer > Microbulbifer bruguierae. Next base: position 4,265,418 of record NZ_CP118605.1, read on the forward strand.
GACAACAAAGTGATTGTTGATTCCACCGGTGCACTGGAATTCACCGATGTACCCAAGCGCCTCGGCGTGATCGGTGCCGGCGTGATCGGTCTGGAACTGGGTTCTGTGTGGAACCGTCTCGGTTCCGACGTTGTGGTTCTGGAAGCCCTGGACAGCTTCCTCGCCATCATGGATCAGCAGATCGCCAAAGAATCCCAGAAGATCTTCAAAAAGCAGGGTCTCGACATTCGCTTGTCCTGCCGTGTGACTGGTAGCGAAGTAAAGGGCAAAGAAGTTGTCGTTACTTACCAGGACAAAGACGGTAAAGAGCATCAGGAAACCTTCGACAAGCTGATCGTGTGTGTCGGCCGTCGTCCGTACACCGAAGGCCTGTTGTCCGAAGACGCCGGTGTGAAGATGGACGAGCGCGGTTTCATCTACGTGAACGACCTGTGCATGACTTCTGCGCCGGGCGTATGGGCGATTGGTGACGTGGTTCGCGGCCCGATGCTGGCCCACAAAGCATCTGAAGAGGGCGTGGTGGTTGCCGAGCGCATCGCCGGTCAGAAGCCGATGATGAACTACGACGTGATCCCGAACGTGATCTACACCCACCCGGAAATCGCCGCAGTTGGCCGCACCGAAGAGCAGGTCAAGGCCGATGGCGAACCCTACAATATCGGTGTTTTCCCGTTCCTGGCGGTTGGTCGCGCGGTTGCCGCTAACGAATCTGGCGGTATGGTGAAAATCATCGCCCACGCAGAAACCGATCGCGTACTGGGCGCACACATTGTCGGCCCCAGCGCTTCCGACCTGGTTCAACAGGTGGCGATTGCCATGGAATTCGGTTCCAGCGCAGAAGATATCGGCATGACCGTATTCGGTCACCCGACTTTCTCTGAGGCAGTTAAAGAGGCTGCACTTGCGGTCAACGGCCACGCCATCCATATGGCCAACCGTAAGAAGCGCAAGTAAGCGACTTGTATATCGGGGCGGCCATCAAAAGCCGCCCCGGTTTCATTTCAGGCGCCGATTCTGTAATGAATCAGAATTTGGTTACTGTCTAAAGGTGCAGAGTAATCTGCAATTGGTAAACACATTTCAAATGTGAATTGGTATTGACTATGAACTTGCATGAGTATCAGGGCAAACAACTGTTTGCAGCATACGGATTGCCGGTTTCCAAAGGCATCGCAGCGGAAACCCCGGCAGCAGCAGCAGCGGCAGCAGACGAAATCGGCGGAGACAAGTGGGTTGTTAAGGCCCAGGTACACGCTGGTGGCCGCGGTAAAGCGGGCGGCGTTAAGCTGGTAGACTCCAAAGCGGAAATTGAAGAATTCGCCAAGAAGTGGCTGGGTAACAACCTGGTAACTTATCAGACAGACGAAAATGGTCAGCCGGTTTCCCGTATCCTGGTTGAGAGCTGCACCGACATCGAACAGGAACTGTACCTCGGTGCAGTACTTGACCGCGCTACCCGTCGCATCGTTTTCATGGCCTCCACCGAAGGCGGCGTTGAGATCGAAAAAGTAGCGGAAGAGACTCCGGAAAAAATCCTGAAAGCCATCATCGATCCGCTGGTAGGCGCTCAGCCTTACCAGGGACGTGAGCTGGCGTTCAAACTGGGCCTCGAAGGCGACCAGATCAAGCAGTTCACCAAGATCTTCCTGGGCCTGGCCCAGATGTTCAAAGAGAAAGATCTGGCCCTGCTGGAAATCAACCCGCTGGTAATCACCCCAGAGAAAAACCTGCACTGTCTGGACGCCAAGATCGTTATCGACAGCAATGCTCTGTACCGTCACCCGGACCTGCGTGAAATGCACGACCCGTCTCAGGAAGACGAGCGCGAAGCACACGCAGCCAAGTGGGACCTCAATTATGTAGCTCTCGATGGCAACATCGGCTGCATGGTAAACGGTGCCGGCCTGGCCATGGGTACCATGGACATCGTCAACCTGCACGGCGGCAAGCCGGCCAACTTCCTGGACGTTGGCGGCGGCGCGACCAAAGAGCGCGTAATCGAAGCGTTCAAAATCATCCTGTCTGACGAGAACGTAAAAGCCGTTCTGATCAACATCTTCGGCGGCATCGTGCGCTGCGACATGATCGCTGAAGGCGTGATCGGCGCAGTGAAAGAAGTTGGCGTAAAAGTACCGGTTGTTGTACGTCTGGAAGGTAACAACGCAGACCTGGGCGCTAAAGTTCTGAGCGAAAGCGGCCTGAACATTATCGCGGCCACCAGCCTGACCGACGCGGCAGAGCAAGTGGTTAAAGCTGCGGAGGGTAAATAATCATGTCAGTACTGATTAACAAAGATACTAAAGTAATCTGCCAGGGCTTCACCGGCTCCCAGGGTACTTTCCACTCCGAGCAAGCGATTGCTTACGGCACCAAAATGGTTGGTGGTGTAACTCCGGGTAAAGGCGGTCAGACTCATCTGGGCCTGCCGGTATTCGACACCGTGAAAGAAGCGGTAGAAGCGACCGGTGCAGAAGCATCCGTAATCTACGTACCGGCGCCTTTCTGTAAGGATTCCATCCTGGAAGCGGCCAACGGCGGTATCAAGCTGATCGTGTGCATCACCGAAGGCATTCCTACCATGGACATGCTGGATGCCAAGGTTAAGTGCGACGAGCTGGGCGTACGCCTGATTGGCCCGAACTGCCCGGGCGTAATCACTCCGGGTGAATGTAAGATCGGCATCATGCCCGGTCACATCCACATGCCGGGTAAAGTGGGCATCGTATCCCGCTCTGGTACTCTGACTTACGAAGCCGTAAAGCAGACTACTGACCACGGCTTCGGCCAGTCCACCTGTGTGGGCATCGGTGGCGACCCCATCCCGGGCTCCAACTTCATCGACATCCTGGAAATGTTCCAGAATGACCCGCAGACCGAAGCGATTGTAATGATCGGTGAGATCGGTGGTTCCGCTGAAGAAGAAGCGGCTGCCTACATCAAGGAAAACGTCACCAAGCCGGTGGTTTCCTACATCGCTGGTGTAACCGCTCCTCCCGGCAAGCGCATGGGCCATGCTGGTGCGATCATCTCCGGTGGTAAAGGCACTGCAGACGAGAAGTTTGCTGCGCTGGAAGACGCTGGTGTTAAAACCGTTCGCTCTCTGGCGGAAATCGGTAACGCACTGAAGGAAGTAACCGGCTGGTAATTGCGCGGTTTCTTGCTGATGAAAAAGCAGGCCCCTTATGGGGCCTGCTTTTTTTTTGCCCTCCAGGGTGTAAAGTACGCGATCTAACCGCCCTGCGGCGACCTCGGTGAATACCAGAAATAAAAAGGAAAAGCCTCCGATGAGTGTAGATGGCTCCCAATTCGAATACTCCTGTTTCAACGTGTCGATTACTGACCATATTGCCCATATTCAGCTGTCTCGTCCGGACCAGATGAATACCATGAATAAGGCGTTCTGGAATGAATTGCCAAGCTTGGTTGAACAAATCGACCGCGAGTCACTGGCGCGGGTTATTGTTATTTCATCCACCGGTAAACACTTTTCTGCGGGGATGGATCTGTCAGTATTTTCTGATCCCAAAGCAGTCCCGATGGGGGGGGATCCCGGGCGTATGGGAGAAAACTTGCGGCGTGTTGTGCTGCAATTGCAGGACAGCTTGAGCTCACTGGAAAAAGCCAGAATACCAGTGCTGGTCGCGATTCACGGAGGCTGCATAGGCGGCGCTCTGGATATGGTATGCGCAGCTGACTGCCGTTATGCATCACAGGATGCATTTTTCACAATCAAAGAAACTGAGCTTGGGATGACGGCCGATGTCGGCACCTTACAGCGTTTCCCCAAACTGGTGTCGCAAGGCATGGTCCGGGAACTGGCGTATACCGGGCGTAAATTCAGGGCTAGCGAAGCGGAGGCCATGGGGCTGGTAAACAAGGTGTTCTCTGATCATGAATCACTGGTAGCGGGTGTAATGGATATCGCTGCGCAGATTGCTGCAAATTCGCCACTGGCAGTGGTTGGCTGCAAGGAAATGCTAAATTACAGCCGGGATCATTCGGTACAGGACAGCCTCAGGTATATGGCTACATGGCAGTCGGGCATGTTCCGACAGGACGATATGATGAAATCATTCGTGGCGAAATCACAGAAAGAGCAGCCAACCTTTGATGAGGTTTGGCCAATTTCGCCGTTGTTTGAGGAGTAACTGGTTTACCGTGGCGCAGGATTAAAGGTTGCGGTCCGAGCATTAGGATCATCCGCTGTGGCCCACTACATTGAGATGTGGCGGCGTTAAGCTGTTCTTCAGTGGAGTTAGTATCGAAGATGCTAAAAGGGAAAGTTGTTGATGCTGGCGGTCAATCGTTCCAGGGCGAGTGATCAAACCCAGATTGTAACGTGTGCAATATTGAGGATCCTGAGGGAAACCAAATTTAGCTACGGGAATTTATACAGTAACAAGTTTGTGCCATTTCCTATGCGCCGAAAATTTTTTGGCAACGCAATCTAGCCTGTTTATTTTTTGTTCACCCCTGTGTTTCTATTACCAGCAAACTACGTACCGCGCAGTTAGTATTATTAGCGGTGTAAAACGGTTATGTTGACCTTTGCCTGTAGTTTTGGGCTGCCCAGATTTTCCCGGGGGTGCGCGGGTACCCTGATAACTATTTTGGACATATGCATCTAAAGCTCGCTGCTCTGGCCAAAATGAGATTGCTTTAGTGTTAGATTGTTGATAGTTTCGGGGTTCCGGCCGTTCTGTTTCTGGGATTCATTTTTTGCCTACTATCGTTTCAGGATTTGTTATCGCGGTTACTATTGGGGAACCGATACCGGGTAATGTTGGTCCGTATAGTAGGTTGGCAATGTCGCTGTCGGATTTGAATGGAAAGTCAAATAGATAAAAGGGAGTTTGAAGTGTGAGAACCGTACCTGGTAAACCGGGCCGTTTAGATGTCAGAAGTATCTCTATGCAACTTTTGTATAGAGGCGTTGCGAAAATGCCGTTAATACCGACAAGCTCGCGCTACAATATCACGCTGTCTCATAGCAAAAAATTTATCTGGTATCGGGTGGCAAAGGTTGGCACGCGAACTATTCTAAATCATTTGAAAGATAGTGGTGTTCCTCTGGATGTGGAACACGCGAGCTGGCTTCATTATCCGGTCAAATCTTTTGGTGACTACTTCAAATTCGCGTTTGTGCGCAATCCATGGGATAGGGTCGTTTCCTGTTGGCGTAACAAAGTGGTGAATATAGGCAATAAAAATTTTTTCCTGCTTCCTGATTCTGAGGCGGAAAAACTGCAAACTTTTGAAGGTTTTGTAGATTTTTTATCGAGGATCGATATTGAGAATTGTGATCGTCATATACGCTCACAGTCTGCACTGATTGACCTAAATTCGGTCGATTACATCGGTCGAATGGAGTCGTTTTATGATGATGCCAGTTACGTTTTCAAGAAATTGGGCTTACCCGAGAAAGAGATGGTACGTAGGAATGTAACCTCGACGGAAACGTCGTACCACAAATACTATTCCGATGACCTAGCGGATAAAGTAGCGACGATTTATCGAAAAGATATCCAGGTATTCGGGTACGAATTTTAGGTGTCTCAGTGCGGTCTTGGTATTTTCCCGCACGACTTGTATTTTTGGTTATTTCGATAGCGCTATAGCTGGTTTGAGACGCAGTTCTTATTTAACCTTCCGACTCCTCTCTCCGGGAAGCTTTCAGCCTCCCGGTTCCAATGCGAATTTTTTCTCCGCCCAAAGGTTCGTATGTAGCCGCAACCGTGTCACCAAAAAACAGCTTTAGTTCAGAGCGGTCAATTAGCGATTGTGGCGCTGACGGTATTCCAATGGCTTCATAGACGTCCAACGTTTGAATGCCCGATCAAAAGCGCTGGTTTCGGAATATGCGAGTAGAAAGGCAATTTCAGAGGTTGAGATGGTCGTGTTTTGCAAATAGTTCATCGCCAGTTGACGGCGGGTCAGGTCCAGTAACTTGGAAAAGTTATATCCTTTATCCGACAGTCGACGCTGAAGTGTATGAGCACCAATGTTTAGTGTTTCGGCGACTTGCTCAATGCTGGGCAGGGCTTCTGGTAATGCGGAAATGATTTCTTTTTGGATGCTCTCAAGAAGTGCATCGTCATTTTTCTCCTGGCTTTGATATATACGTCTGAGGGCCTCTTTCATGGTCTGGAAGAGGTGTTGGTTGGCATCGCTGATACTGTGGTTGAGTATATCTTTGTCAAACACCAGCTTGTTTACAGGTTGGTCAAAATAGAGTTTTTGGCATAGCAGCTTTTTGTGGTCGATGATGTCATCTTTTAGTAGTCAACTCTTTTTGGCCACCGAACTCTGAGTATTCCAATATTTTCCTACCGCCATATTCGGCGGCATTCGATCATTTTACTGATGAGGTCGTATTTGGCTGTAGTAGCCAATGATGTAATTCGTGATTCCCTGTCTAGCCGCGGGGAAGGAAGTGATAGCGCCCAACCGACCGGTTTACGTGCAAAGAGATCTATAACTACCGCTAAGTACGCCCAACGGGCGCCTGTCCAGATATACGTTATGTCCCCGGCCCAAGAGGTATCCGGTGCAGCGACATCGAATTCCCGATCCAGATGATTCGGCACATCAATGTGTGGCTGTTCCGCCTTCTTGTACCGATGATTCGGGAGCTGGGTACTATCCAGGCCGAGTAGCTTCATTCGCTTTGCAGCGCGTACCGGGTGAGCGGTGTACCGCTCTGGGTTACGATCTTCGGGATGGTTCTTGCCCCGAAAGAACCGTTGCTAACCTTACGTGCAGCCATAACTAACACCTGTAGTCGCACCTCTTCTGATTTTGACTCAGACGGTCTATCGCGCCAGCTCCGATAGTTGCTCCGGTGTACATCAAATACGTCACACAACCACTGAACGGCGTAGCTCCCCTGCAATCGCTCGATTATTTTGAACTGTTCAGCGAGTCCGACATCAAGAGAGCTGTAGCCTTTTTTAATATTTCTTTCTCCTCTTCGACTCGCTTAAGCTTCCGCTCTAGCTCTTGGATGCGAATCTGATCTGGAGTAATAGTTAGCCCCTCCGGCGTATTACCGCCTCGCTCTGCCCGCAGCTTCCGTATCTACGACTCCATCGTGGATTTGCTGACGCCCATGGCTTCGCAAGCCTGTTTCACCGTGTCGTTCTGGGCCACGAAAAATTGGGCTGCCTCGAGCCTGAACTCGTTGAGCGTGATAATATCACTCAAAGTCAGGTGGCCAAATTGAGTGTGCCACTACAGCGGGCGTTAGGCATCGAAATGAGTAAAGCAGTAATTTTCTCAATAATTACAGTTTTCGCCTTAGCCGCACAGGCAGAGTCAGCTAAATCTTTGTTGAGTGAAAATGGGGTAGCTGAAGCTACTTGTATCCCATTATCTAGCATTGAAAGTAAGTGCTTTGTGATCTCGGGAAACAATAAGTTCGATATAAGCAAAGTCGAAAGCGCGAATTTAGGAAAAATTGGTGTCAGAAAGAGAGCTGATTATTCAAAAATAATCAGCTTTCCTAGCAAGTGGCTGAAAGCTAGTGATGCTGAGTTAATGGTAGAAATTACTACCAAAGCTTGGTGTGAAGGTAAGCAGCATACCTTAGTTGAGCCCGTATATATAAAGGGTGGAGTCTACCTCCAGCGGTGAAATGCCTAACAAGGTGCGGCAGCCCGACGTCTTACTTTGCGCACTTTTTGCGCAGTCGCTACGCTCCTATTTTCGCGCAAAAACTACACAAAGTAAGCCGCCGCTGCGCACGGCGTTAAGTGTCACAACTATGTATAGCTTCGAAGATATAAAAGAGCGATCGGAATCAGATGATGAGCTTGTAGTCGGATATGCCGATGCCATGGAACTGCTTTACCTTTTCGAACAAAGTGATACTCAAGTTATCGGATGGGAGGGCTGGCTAAAGTATGAAAATGGTACGCTTGGTCACTCTCAAAAATATCAGGGTACAGTTGACCTCTCTGCTATGCCAAAAACATCGGCAATTGCGCTTGTAAAAAGCACTATCATGCAGGCTAATACAGAGTGGCTAGAAAATCCGGAGGTGCATAATGCAAATTTACTTTTCTGCATTACGACCAACACTTAACAAACAAAGGCAGCATCGCCCTGCGGGCTGGACGCGCTAACGCGCGCCGCTGCTTTGGGCGTTAAGTGTCACAAGGATTCAAAACTCAAATGATTGAAGTAGTATCACAAAAGAACTTGTCAGAAGTACTCCCTCTTATTCGGGCATACCAGGAGTTTTATAACGTTACCGAAATATCCGATGATCGAAATTCAAAGTTCTTTTCACAGTTTGGTGAATCGTGCCCTTCTGGTTGTCAGTTCATTTATAGAGAGGCAGGCATTGTTGTTGGGTTTGCGACAGTTTATTTTTCGTTCACAACATCAATTACTGCAAAAGTAGCTGTTCTAAATGACCTATACACCTTGCCAAATTGTCGTGGTAAAGGTATCGGTCGTCAGCTTATTGAATACTGTCGCAGCTTTGCGGAAAAAAATGGTGCGGCTCGTTTACAGTGGGTAACGGCAACAGATAACGAGCAGGCACAGAAACTTTACGACTCATTGAATACAGGTAAAAGTACGTGGCACTTTTACACATACAACACTTAACAAGGCCAAGCACAATCGTGCAATGCAAAAAGGCGCATTGCACTGGACGGCCTACACTGCGTTTCGGCCGCCTGTGTTGGCGGCGTTAGGCTCCCAAGATATGAGAATCGGTGATCAACACCACAGTTTAACTATTTCAAAGAACGATCCTGATGATCCATATTCAGGTGTTACGGTAAAGGTACATATGGATACCTATACCGATTTGGCATGCTTCCAGGGAATGAATAGTGCTCTCCATCTTTGTGGAGAGAATTTGCTGGCTAATTTGGATGGATTCAAAGATTTCACGATCAACAAGGTCGAAATAGATCTAACCACTGATTCATACATAAGGCTGGAGCGGGAGGTTCTCGGTGGAATTCAGCTCACCTATAGAATTTGTTATTGGACTCAGGAAGATATGGCGGCGCTCTCTGGAGTTATTCATGTTGACGGCGAGTATAATTATCAGCTCATTGAGCACTTAACTAGTTTGGTGCAAGCCCTATGAGCCTAACAAGTTGCTGCAACCGACGTCTTACTTTATGCACCTTTTGCGCGGTCGCTTCGCTCCCAGTTTCGCGCAAAAGCCGCATAAAGTAAGCCGCCGCTGAGCAAGGCGTTATGTGCATTTAGCAATTTAGAGATTTATAAAATGGAACTTGTTTTTAAACAACCTCATGTTTCTATTACGCAGTTTAACCCAATTGAGCTATCTGATTTTACTGTTATTACAGGTGTTAATGGTTCTGGAAAAAGTCATTTATTGAGTGCCATCGAACAAAAGAAGTGCGTTATTCAAGGCCTTGAAAATGCAACTGTTGTTCACTTCAACTATGAGAACTTTAAGCTCGAAAACGAGGCGGCATTTAACGCACAACAAATTAAGCAGGAAACAACCGCAGCGTGGACCTTTTATCAGCAAAAGGTTAAGCCTCACACTCCAAACTGGAAAAAACAAATAGATCAAAATGCATACCCTCTGCTTAAAGAGGAATGCAAAAATGAAAACAAGGGATTGTGGGAGCTGGGAGTAACTACCCTTAAAAATTATCGAGATTCTATTAGGGGGCTTTTTGGCAGCAATCAAATGAAAGGGAATGCGCAAGCACAAGGAATTTTGTCCGTTGTTAAAAAGCTTCCATATAGTGCCGATGAAATTAAAGAAGAAGATTTCAATTCTATCTATAAGCCTTATATGTTCAAAAACGACTTTTTGCCGATGCAACTAGGGAAGGTTATATGGGACTACTACGTCAAATACCAACAGAATAGGTTTTATCATTATGAAAATAGTGAAAATGGTAAGAATTACCCCGTATTAAGTGAAAAGGAATTTATTGAAAAGCACGGCAGAAAGCCGTGGGACGTCATAAACGAAATAATGGAAGAGTTTGACACGCTTGAATATAGGGTAAGTTCACCTGAAGGATCAGATTACTTTTCACAGTATCAACTTAAACTTGAGCATACAAGAACTCCTGGACTGCAGCTAGATTTTGCGAACCTTTCTTCCGGTGAAAGAGTTTTAATGGCGTTAGTTGCATCAATATATAAGTCGACCTCCGATAATCATTTTCCAGACATTCTGCTGCTTGATGAAGTAGATGCATCACTTCACCCTTCAATGATGAAGAACATGCTTGGCGTGATTCAAAACATATTTCTGGAGAATGGCATTAAAGTGTTGCTGGTTTCGCATTCGCCTTCAACAATTGCTCTATCACCAGAAGAATCAATATTTGTTATGAATAAGTCTGGTGAGAACCGAATCGAAAAGCGCTCAAAAAAAGAGGCCTTGTCAATTCTTACCGAAGGATTTGCCACCCTAAATGATATAGAGCCTACATTAAGTGTAAATTACAATTTATCTAAGACGGATTTGCCCATACTTTTTACAGAGGGTATTACAGATAAAATCATGATCGAGGTAGCTTGGGCAAAGTTATACCCTGAAATTGATATGCCTTTCTTTGTTCAAGATTGCTTTGATGCGTCATTTTTAGCAAATTTATTTCGGCGTGGTCACGATGGTCAAGATGGGATATTTGTAAATTACAATGAGAGGCCTCTGATTGCTCTTTTTGATTTTGATGCAGAAGGTTTTAACTCGTGGAATGGGTTGAGTCAGTTATCAAAAATAGTTGAGACAGATCCTCGGAAATGTCTGCGCAAATGTCATGCAGAGTTGAATGCTTATGCAATATTGTTACCTGTTCCGACTCAAGAAAAGATCGAAAAGCAAGTTATAAAAAGTGGTATTGAAACATTTAAAGACAAATCAAATTTATCTATAGAGTTACTTTTTTATGGAGATCCGTCTTTGTCCCAATATTTTTCAATAGAAATAATACAGGGTGGCGGAGAGATTGTTGTATTCAAAGGGAAAAAGAGAGATTTTTCTGACAAGGTAAGATCACTAGGCCCTGACTCATTTAAGGCGTTTGTGCCCTTATTTGATCAAATTCAAAACATTGTCAATGCACATAACAAGTCAAGCCAAGGGACGCAGCAAAGCTGCGCCCCTGCTTGAAGCGTTATTTGCAACCCTAGAAACACACAGAAGATAAACGTATGAGCGAAAACTACGGTTCATGTCTTTGTGGTTCGGTTAAATTCAAAATTACTGGCGATTTTGATAGTTTCTACCTCTGCCATTGTGAACATTGCCAAAAGGATACTGGCTCAGCGCACGCTGCAAATCTATTCTCTCAATCTGCAGAGCTAATCTGGCAGGATGGCGAAACTGCAATAAGCAAATTTACTCTTCCCGGTACTCGCCACAGTAAAAGCTTTTGCAAACTCTGTGGCTCAGCTCTTCCCAATATTCAGATGGGAGGAGCACTTTTGGTAGTTCCGGCTGGGAGCCTTGATAGCAAATTGACCATCCGGCCAGCTGCGCATATCTTCACATCAAGCAAAGCACCTTGGGACTCTGAGCTTGAAGTAATACCAGAATTCGATACCTTTCCAAAATGAGGCATCGTCAGCACATGACAAGTACAAGCAACAGGGCTCCAAGTTACCCACAAAAAGGTAAACCTTATAAATGAATAAGCACAATAGAAATACGGGTAGGTGTACTTGCGGAGAAATTGAGTATGAACTGACTGCAATCCCCATGTTCGTACACTGTTGTCATTGCACCTGGTGTCAAAGGGAAACCGGCTCAGCGTTTGCAGTGAATGCGCTTATAGAGGCTGATGAGGTTCGGTTGATCCAGGGTTCTCCTGAAAAAACTGATGTTCCGAGCAATAGCGGCATAGGGCAAAAAATTAGCCGTTGCCCTTCGTGTAAAACTGCTCTCTGGAGCAATTATGGCGCAGCAAATGAAGCGGTATGCTTCATTCGTGTAGGTACACTTAACAACCCTGATGCATGTCCACCAGATATACATATTTTCACTTCTACAAAGCAGAAGTGGGTGGAGCTAAACGACTCCGTGCCAGTTATGGATGAGTACTATCAAAGAAGCAATTATTGGCCCGAGCAGAGTATTACTAGGTATAAGCGTGCTGTTAAAGTTTAGTGGCATACTCGATGTTGAGTTTTAATAAGGAAAAATAATGAATATGATTCGATTTTTATCCGCGGTATCTTTGGTGGTTCTGCCCATGCTTTCTCACGGGTTGACTACAGATGAGCAAAGAAACCTGTCGATTCAGTTGACCCAGACCGCACTGCATATTAATAAAGGCGCTCCGCAGTTGATCGACGAAGATACAAGGCTCGATTCTGTTTCTACGGTAAAAAATATCATCATCTATAACAACACCATGGTGAACTACACCGTCGACCAGTTCAACGTGGCCGAGTTTGAGGTTGCGCTGAAGGCGGCAGTTATTGATCCTCTGTGTGCCAATACTGCGTTGGGAGCCTTCCGTGAGCTGGGTGTTGTTATGGCCTACCGGTACCTGGATAAAGACGGTAATTTTATCGTTGAATTGTCTCAGGATATGGGAGAGTGCGGCTGACAGTGACGATGAGGTGTGCCGTTAGATATTGGGGCCTGGAAAGATTTTCTGTCGAAAATGGTGTGGAAATGTTTCTGTCTATTAAGGCGGTGAGGCGAGGTCCGTCGTCATAAGACTTGGGATTTTTACCCGAATCAGCGCACCGGGAATACGTTCGGGTCTGATGGTGGTTTCAGGCCCGATGATCCCGATTTCCAACTGCAAATCGATATTACGCAGCTGATCGAAGAGTGGTGGGCGAAGTGCGTAATAATCGCGATAGATTACGCCCGGTTGCCAGCGGCTGGTTGGCACTTGCCAGTCGCAGGGCTCGTGGTCCATGCTTTTCCCCCATTCCGGCATCGTGGTTTGCTGTATCGGCACGGCGCGGATATCCAGCCGCAAGTTTCCAGTTACTTCTTCCCTCAGCGTCCAGAACGTCTCCACAAAGAAGAGCTGGCGCTGTTCTATCAAATCTGGTGAATAGCGAATACCTAACAAGTGCAGCGGACCAAATTCTTGCGGTTCTATTTGCGCATCTACCGGAACTTCAACGGCGATCCAGTCGGGATTTGGAGGGCGCTTGAACTGGTTTAACAGCTCCGGCTTGAGAATTGTTTTGGGTGCCGGATCAATGGGGAAATAGCTGAAGCGTGGCGGGGTTAATGGCAGGTAGCCACTGCCATCTTCCTGCAACTGGAGGTCACTGCGCAGTTGCAGGCACCTTTGACGGTAGCGCTCGGTTGCTCTGTGTGCGTCGTCTCCGGTGAGCTGGCGGCTGAAGCCGAACCCCACACCGACAGGAAAATAGCGCACGCCTTCCACACCGTTTTGGCCGAGTTCAAGCCGGAATATACCGCTGTCTTTCAGGTCATTGCGTACCGCGTCAAATAACAGGTCTCCGGCATCGTGAATGATCGGCTTGTGGCGGTAGATCTCTATACCCCGGAGGTCATGGGTGCCCGTACCGAGCACTGCATCGGCACCGGCGTCGATGATGCTGTGCCCGGCGTCTATTTGCTGTTGATCCGGTGCCTGTTGCCTGTGGTCTCCCCAGTGAACCGCTACCAGTACCGCATGTGCCCGTTGCCGAGCGATGGCGATACGCGGTCTCAGTAGCGCTTCCCATTCTTGCGGTGAGCGTATTGGCAGGTGGGCGATACCGGGCTGGCGTGCCCCTGCGGCAAAGTGTTTTTGGGTGGCATCCAGCGAAAAAATGGCGATGTTCAGGTCGCCGGCAGCGCGAATAATCGGTTTGAGCGCTGCTTCCAGATTGACTCCGGATCCGGTGTGGCCAATACCAATGGCGTTCAGCCAGAAACCTTGTTCCAACAGCGCCTGACACCCGTAGTCGCCACTGTGGTTGTTGGCCGTGGTGACCGCATCGATACCAGCGCGGCAGAGCAGCTTCAGCATCTCTGGGCGTGCGCGATAGTAGTAGGGCGCGCTTTCCCCTTTGTCGATTCCCTGTTCGCCGGTGGTGGCGACGACGCATTCCAGATTGACCACACTGAGATCCGCGCTGCTCAAGGCGGGTAGTCGTCCCAGTACCTGTTCCTCGCCCAGTTCTTCCATGCGGTAGTGCTGGCGTCTGCCGAGATTGACGTCGCCGCCCCAGGCGAAGGTTGCCCGCCGATTTCTCTTCTTTACCGCCATTGGATAATCGGTGAGTGCGGTGGAAAACGTCTCTGGCAGCCCACCTCGTAGTAGGTATTTGCGAAAGGCCACGAATCCGGAGAGGTAATGTTCGACATCATCGATGCGCACGCGAAAGGCGTGGTGGCGGATGTAAAAGCTGCCGATAATTTTTCCGGGGTTTTCGAAGTACATGGCGTACTCGGGCCAGTAATAGCCGTTCAGCAGGTACATAGCGCGGGTGTGCAGGGCGCGATAAAACTTGGGGAGGTCGAGTTGTGCGAGCAGGTGTGAATATTCGGGCTGCTCACGCAAACGGGTGACCATGCGCTCTGCCGCCATCATCAATTCCAGCAGGGTGGGAAAGGTGGTGATGCGCTCCAGCACAAAATCCAGGTAGCCATTTACGTTTTGAATACCGAACTCATAGTAACGTGCTTGCGGCCGGTACAGGGTCAGTTCATTGACGCAGTAGCTAAGCCAGTGGTCGTGGGCCTGCCAGTGGTTGTTGGCAATAAAATACTCGAACGCTTTCTCAACCATGTTCAGCCAGCGTTCGTTTTTGGTTAGGCCGTACAGGCGCATTAGACCGAAGGTGGCTTCGCCGTCGTAGTAGATAACACGGAATTCGTCTTTGACCGATAGCTCCGGGTAACGCAGTACGTGAGCGAACTTTCCGGTTTCCGTGTCCTGCATAAACTGGATGCCCGCGGCCAGTTGATCCAGCTGAGTGTGATACGCCGTGGTGCCGGTCAGTTCGGAATATTTCACCAGCGCCAACAGGCATACCGCATTGCCGCCCAGTTTGATTTCGTTATTGGCTTCGACCAGAAAGGCGGCCTGTTCCCCGGAAGGCAGCCGGGCCGGTTGGATCAGCTTTTTGGTGAGATGGGCGAGGGCGCGATCGATCGATTGTTTGAGTTCCGGGTCTTGGGTGACTTCCCAGGCTTCGGTCATCGCGTAAATCGAGCTGGCGTGGCGCAGCGTGTTGTAGGTGCCGATCGGTCGGTCAAAACAACAGTGCCAGCCATATTCGAAGCGACCGTTCTTGAGGACCTGACTGGCCAGGTAGCGGCTGCTGGTATTGATCAGGTGCCTGCTGGTGGCTTCGTCCAGTTCTTCAATAATGCGGCGGCCCGCGTTGCGCCCGGGGCCGTAAAGTTTCTGTGGCGGCGTCTGGTGATCAAGATAAATCCCCTCGGTGCTTAGTTGGGTCACCAGTGCCTGATCACTGAAATCCAGGTTCGCATTCTTGCCAAAGCGCCGATCGGCATAGGCGCGGAATTTATGCGGGTTCAGCACTACGTGCGGAATCTTGTTGCCGCCGTACAGCATGGCGTTGCCATTGAGCTCCTGCTCAAGGAAGGCGAGGCTCCAGTCTTCGTCCAGGGCAAGGCCGTAGCGGAAATAGCCCCGCTTGGTGTGTTCAAAGCGCTGCTGTAGAGCGCGCCAGGTCAATATCTGGCTGTGGGTCACCCAGTCGATCCGCAGCCAGCGTGCCGGCATTTGTGCGTTTTTCAGTTGCTTGCGTACGCTACTGGCAAGGGATTGCCACAGGCTGGCAAAGTCGCCACCGCGGGCGTGGCACACCCTGGCCCTTTGTTTGCCATCACTGATGGAGAAAAACAGCGTGTAGGGGGGAAGCAGTTTTTCCAGTTCCCGTTCGACGTGGGGACGGGCACGGGACAGCAGGCTGGAAAAGGACGGCGCGGCGGCGGACTTCGACGAGCTGGATGTGGGCATGCTTTGCTGGCTTTCCTGCGGCGTTATCGGGAGTGGCGGCGGGAAGTCGTCAATGCCAGAAGATGGCTGGGGGCATTGTGGCCCTTGCTGGTTGGGTGACTTGTCGTGCACCCGGCGGACAAACTTTCCCTGTCGAGGTTTGACGATGCAGCAAGTATAGGTCTGCGGCGCGAAGCTGCCGGTCGGATGTAGGGCTTATGCGGGAAATCTATTGAGGGAAGGCTGTGGGGAAAATGAAGGGCGTTGAGTAAAAAAGGGCGGGTGGGAATCGTTGAGAAGGGAAAGGGCGGGCGCGTCAATCTCCGAGGCACCCGCGACCCGCGGAGCCTGCCATTAACCCGGCAATAAACTTGCCGGGTTAATGGCAGTGATCGTGCTGTTTACAGAGAAGCCGCCAGGCGTGAGCCCTGGTCGATCGCGCGCTTGGCGTCCAGCTCCGCCGCTTCGAAGGCGCCGCCGATCAGGTGGCTGCTGACGCCGCGCTGCTGCAGTTCGTCGTGCAGCTGGCGCAGGGGTTCCTGGCCGGCGCAGACCACAACGTTATCCACTTCCAGCAGCTTTTGTTCATCGCCGAGGCGGATATGCAGGCCCTGGTCGTCGATCTTTTCATAGGTGACGCCCGCCAGGCTCAGTACCTTGCGATGCTTCAGGCTGCTGCGGTGAATCCAGCCAGTGGTTTTGCCGAGGCCGGCGCCCACTTTGGAAGTTTTGCGCTGCAGCAGGAAGATCTGGCGCGGGCTGCTGACCGGTTCCTGGGGCTTGAGGCCGGCGCGGTTTTCGAGGGCGATATCCACGCCCCACTCGTCGAAGAACTCCTGCTTGCTGAAGGCGACCAGGTCGCTGGCGTGGTCTTCGCTGTGGGTCAGGTATTCGGCCACGTCGAAGCCGATACCACCGGCGCCGATCACGGCAACGGATTTACCCACGGGTTTCTTGTCGCGCAACACGTCGAGGTAGGTGAGTACCTTGTCGTGGTCGATACCTTCAATCGGCGGTTTGCGCGGAGAAATACCGGTGGCGATGATGACTTCTTCGAAGTCCGCCAGGGTTTCGGCGTCGGCAATGGTGTTGAGGCGCAGCTCTACGCCGGTCAGTTCCAGCTTGCGTTTGAAGTAGCGCAGGGTCTCTTCAAATTCCGCCTTGCCGGGGATCTGCTTGGCAATATTGAACTGGCCGCCCACCTTGTTGCTGGCCTCGAACAGGGTGACCTCGTGGCCGCGCTCGGCGGCGACGGTGGCAGCGGCGAGGCCGGCAGGGCCAGCGCCCACCACGGCTACTTTTTTCACATTGGTAACCGGGAGGTAGTTCAGCTCGGTTTCGTGACAGGCGCGCGGGTTCACCAGGCAGGAGGTGAGTTTCAGCTCAAAGGTGTGGTCGAGACAGGCCTGGTTACAGCCGATACAGGTATTGATTTCATCCGCGCGGTTTTCCGCCGCCTTGTTGACGAACTCGGCATCGGCGAGAAACGGACGCGCCATGGAAACCATATCTGCCTGGCCGCTGGCGAGTACGTCTTCGCCCACCTGTGGCATGTTGATGCGGTTACTGGTGACGACGGGCACGCTCAGGTGCTGTTTCACCTTGGCAGTGATTTCACTGAAGGCGGCGCGGGGCACACTGGTGGCGATGGTGGGTACGCGGGCTTCGTGCCAGCCGATACCGGTATTGATGATGGTGGCACCGGCTTTTTCGATGGCCTGGCCGAGGGCGATCACCTCATCGAAATCGCTGCCGCCTTCCACCAGGTCGAGCATGGAGAGGCGATAGATGATGATGAAGTCGCTGCCCACGGCTTCGCGGATACGACGCACGATTTCCAGCGGGAAGCGGATGCGGTTTTCAAAACTGCCGCCCCAGCGGTCGGTGCGCTTGTTGGTGCGCTCGACGATAAATTCGTTGATGAAGTAACCCTCGGAGCCCATGACCTCGACACCGTCGTAGCCGGCTTCGCGGGCCAGGGTGGCGCAGCGCACATAGTCTTCGATCTGCTGCTCGACTTCCTCGTCGCTCAGTTCCTTCGGCGTGAAGGGGTTGATCGGCGCCTGAATGGCGGAGGGGGCAACCAGCGCGGGGTTATAGGCGTAGCGACCGGCGTGCAGAATCTGCATGCAGATCTTGCCGCCCTCTGCGTGTACCGCATCGGTAATGGCGCGGTGTTCCAGTGCTTCTTCCGCGGTGGTCATCTTTGACGAACCCTGGAATACACCGCCCTCTTCGTTGGGGGCGATACCGCCGGTGACGATCAGGCCAACACCACCGCGGGCGCGCTCGGCATAGAACGCCGCCAGTCGGTCAAAGCCACCGGGGTGCTCTTCCAGGTTGGTGTGCATGGAACCCATCAAAACCCGGTTCTTGAGGGTGGTGAACCCCAGATCCAGCGGGGCGAGCAGGTGAGGGTACGGCTGTGACATATCGGTCATTCTCTTTCTGGTCGTTCGTCAGCGTGGGCTGTCGTGCAACGTGATAATGAAACGCATCTGTGACTACACAAGCATTTGTGGTTATGCAAAAAGTTGCATATCAGGCCCGAAGGATAGCAAGTGCCGGAAACCACTGACACTGACCAATCCGACCGAATCCTCTGACCTTCCTGTCTCTCCCCCGGAATGACCCGGCACCGTGTCCTAGCTTCCAAATAGCGAGATGATCTGCTCCCGCAGCCAGCGGTGGGCGGCATCGTCGTCCTGGCTGCGGTGCCACAGCAGGTGCCAGTCCATCTGCGGTATCTGAAACGGTAACTCGAAGCAGCGGGCCGGGTACTGGCGGGCAAGACTGATCGGAACCGTGAGGGCCAGGTCGGTCCTCAGTACGACCAGCGGTGCTACCCGGTAGTGCTGTACCCGCAGTTTGATCTTGCGCCGCCGTCCCTGCTTGTTGAGGGCCATATCCGCAATGCCCGGGCCGCTGCGGCGACTGGAGACATGTATGTGTTCCAGCTCCAGATATTGCTCCAGGGTCAGGCTGGACTGCTCGGCCAGTGGGTGGTCGGGTCGCAACATGCACTGGTAGCGGTCCGCCACCAAACGCTGCTGATGCAGTTGTGTGGCGGAGACCAGGGGAATATCCAGGGCAAAGTCCAGGCTGTTGGCGGCCAGCTCCTTGACCAGACTGTCCCGCGGCACGTAGTAGGACTCCACACTGATCCCGGGCGCGACCTGCTGCAAATGCTCCAGCAGCTGCGGTAACACCAGGGTTTCCGCCATGTCGTTCATGGACAGGCGCAGGGTTTTCTGCGCATTTGTCGGCTCAAACTGATGCTGCTCGGTCACGCTGCTGCCCAGCAGTGCCAGCGCCTGCTGCACCCGGGGCATGATGTTTTCCGTCAGCGGAGTGGGGCTCATGCCGCTGGGGGTGCGAATGAACAACTGGTCATTCAGCGCCCGACGCAGGCGCGCCAGCGCATTGCTGACGGCGGGCTGGGTGATATGCAGGCGCTCCGCCGCGCGGGTGAGGTTGCGGGTGGCGTAGATGGCATCCAGTACCGGGAAGAGATTCATATCGATCTGTTGCAACTGCATGTTTCGCTATTTCCTTTCCCCTCGGTTACCGGGCAATCATCACTAATGTGAATGATGGAATATTTACATAATAAACTTTGATGATCCACGCGGAATCGCTAGCTTTATGTCTCATCGCACCGGGAGAGTGAATAACCCGGGACGTAATTCGAAAGCCGGTTTCCATCCATTACTCTGCCACGCAATCGAGGAGTACCCGTGCCCGAAATTTTTGCCGTACGCCACGGCCAGGCGTCGTTCGGTAGTGACAATTACGACCAGCTTTCCGAGCTTGGATGGCAGCAGGCCCGCTGGCTTGGCGAGCACTGGGCGGAAGCCGGTGAGCAGTTCGACCACATCGTGTGCGGCGACCTGCGCAGACACCGGGAAACCGCACAGGGCATCTGTGACGGACTCGGTGCTGATACCGACCGGTTGCAGGAACTGCCGCAATTGAACGAGTTTGATTTCAAGCGGGTGATGCAGGCCTATGAGGCGAGCAATCCCGGGGTGATGCCGGGGCCAGGGGCGGCGCGCGCGGATTACTACCGTGTGCTGAAGCAGGCCATGCACGCCTGGTCCGTCGGCGAAATACACGCGGCGGAAACCTGGCAGGAGTTTGAACAGCGTATTGAGGAAGTACTGGGAATCATCGCCGCTGGCGCCAGTCGCGGCAGAACCCTGGTGGTCAGTTCCGGCGGCGCCATTGCGATGATGGTGCGGCAGATTCTGGGAGCGCCGGCCCACGGTGTGATTCAGTTGAATATGCAGATCAAGAATACCGCAGTCAGCCATTTTTTTGCCGGCCGCAGCGGCCTCAGTCTGCACAGTTTCAATCATGTGCCACACCTGGACAGCGGGCAGCGGCGTCAGTACATCACTTACAGCTAAATTCACCCGTTAAATCGATCAGCGAAACACAAACGCGAAAAGCCAAACGCAATAAACAACGCCTGAAAACGACAAATGCAAGGGCAGCCAATGAATTTCGAATATTCCCCCAAAGTACAGGATCTGTTGCAACGCCTGCGGCAGTTTATGACAGAGGAAGTCCTCCCCGCGGAACAGACCTATTACCAGCAGCTGGAAGAAGACCGCTGGGGTGAGCCTCCGGTGATGGAGGCGCTCAAGCGCAAGGCGCAGGATGCCGGGCTGTGGAATCTGTTTATGCCGGGCACCGAGTTTGGTGCAGGGCTCACCAATCTGGAATATGCGCCGCTGGCGGAGGAAATGGGCCGGGTGCTGTTTTCGTCCGAGGTGTTCAACTGCAGCGCGCCGGACACCGGCAATATGGAAGTGCTGACCCAGTACGGTTCCCCCGCGCAACAGGAGCGCTGGCTGAAGCCACTTCTGGCGGGAGAAATTCGCTCCGCCTTCGCCATGACCGAGCCGAAAGTCGCCTCCAGCGACGCCACCAATATCGAAACGTCGATTGTGCGCGATGGCGATGACTACGTGATCAACGGTCACAAGTTTTATATCAGCGGCGCGCTCAATCGCCGCTGCGAAATCATGATTGTGATGGGTAAAACCGCACCGGACAGCAGCGACCGCTATCGCCAGCAGTCACAGATTCTGGTGCCGATGAATACGCCGGGGGTCAACGTGATTCGCCCCATGACCGTATTCGGCTACGACGATGCGCCGGAAGGTCACGGGGAAATTATTTTCGACAATGTGCGGGTGCCGGCGGAAAACCTGATTCTCGGAGAAGGGCGCGGTTTTGAAATCGCCCAGGGGCGCCTCGGTCCGGGCCGCATTCACCACTGCATGCGCCTGATCGGCCAGGCACAGCGCGCACTGGAATTGATGGCCGCGCGTGCAGAGCAGCGTGTGGTATTCGGCCGCCCCATGAGCAAACAGGGTTCGGTGCGGGAAGACATTGCGAAGTCTGCCTGTGAAATCGAACAGGCGCGCCTGCTCACACTGAAAGCGGCGGACCAGATGGATCGCCACGGCAACAAGGCGGCACGGGAGTTGATTTCCATGATCAAGATCGTTGCTCCGCAGATGGCGTGCAATGTGATTGATCGCGCGATTCAGATTCACGGCGCCGCCGGCCTTGGTCAGGATTTCAATCTTGCCAGAGCCTACGCCTACGCGCGTACGATTCGCCTCGCCGACGGCCCGGACCAGGTGCACATGATGCAACTGGGGCGCAACCTGGCGGCGGCCTACGGCAGTGAGGGCGTGTAAATGGGGGATGTAACCGAAGCGCCGGTACCGCAGGTTGACCAGTTGGATACCGAACGTCTGAGCGCCTACCTGAAAGAAAAGCTGAAAGACAAGTTGCCGGGTTTTGACGGCGCTGTTCGTGCCAGTAAATTTTCCGGTGGCCAGTCCAACCCGACGTTCCAGTTGCACACCTCTGCCGGTACTTTCGTATTGCGTCGCCAGCCGCCGGGAAAACTGTTGAAGTCCGCCCACGCCGTAGACCGGGAATTTCGTGTGATGCAGGCACTGGCGGATACCGGCGTGCCGGTGCCCCGTGTTCTGCACCTGTGCGAAGACCGCGATGTAATCGGCTCCATGTTTTATCTGATGGAATACTGCGAGGGGCGCATCTTCTGGGACGCGGCCCTGCCGGAACTCGACAACCAGCAGCGCACGGATTTTTATGAAGAAATGAACCGTGTGCTGGCTGCATTACACAGTGTGGATGTGGACGCCGTGGGTTTGTCCGATTACGGTCGTCCGGGCAATTATTTCGAGCGGCAGTTCGGCCGCTGGCAGGAACAGTATCGCGCATCGGAACTGCAAAAAATTGCCGCGATGGACACGCTGATCCAGTGGCTGGGTGAAAATCTGCCGCCAGACGATGGCCGTGTGTCCCTGGTGCACGGGGATTACCGCCTCGACAACATCATGTTCCACCCCACCGAGTCCCGTGCTATCGCGGTACTGGACTGGGAACTGTCCACCCTCGGACATCCGTTTGCTGACCTGGCTTACCAGTGCATGCAACTGCGTATGCCGGCAGACGGTGGAAATATTTCCGGGTTGATGGGGGTGAATCGCTCCGCTCTCGGCATCCCCAGCGAGCGTGACTATGTGGCGCGCTACTGTGAGCGTATGGGGATTGCCGGCATCGATAACTGGGCCTTTTACCTGGCCTTCAGCTTTTTCCGGCTGGCGGCAATTATCCAGGGTGTGGCCAAGCGCGCGCAGGACGGCAATGCGTCGAGCAAGAATGCGGCCAAACTTGGTGCCTTTGTGGAGCCACTGGCGATGCTCGCACTGGGTGTTATCGAGAAAGAAAGTTAATAAATAGCAAAGTGAATAAAAAACAATAGATCGTTGGGAGAATTTTTATGGCGACCAATCTGTTTGATCTGAGTGGAAAAATCGCGCTGGTCACCGGCGCCAGTCGCGGCATCGGTGAAGCCATTGCCAAATTACTGGCGGAGCAGGGTGCCCATGTGCTGGTTTCCAGCCGCAAGATCGAAGACTGTCAGGCAGTGGCGGATGCGATCACCGACGCCGGTGGCAAGGCCGAAGCGCTGGCCTGCCATATCGGCAATATGGACGATATCTCCCGGACCTTCAGCCATATCCGCAGCCAGTACGGCAAGCTGGATATTCTGGTCAACAACGCCGCCACCAATCCGTATTTCGGCCACATCCTGGATACGGATCTGAGTGCTTTTCAGAAAACCGTGGACGTAAATATCCGCGGTTATTTCTTCATGTCTGTGGAAGCGGGCAAGCTGATGCGGGAAAACGGTGGTGGTTGCATCGTCAATACCGCCTCCATCAATGCACTGCAGCCCGGTGTCGGCCAGGGTATTTACTCCATTACCAAGGCTGCGGTAGTGAACATGACCAAAGCATTTGCCAAGGAGTGCGCGCAGTTCAATATCCGCGTCAATGCGCTGCTGCCGGGTTTGACCAAAACCAAATTTGCCGGAGCGCTGTTCAGCCACGAAGAAATCTACAACATGGCCATCGGCCATATCCCCATGCATCGCCATGCAGAGCCGGAAGAAATGGCCGGCACGGTGCTGTACCTGGTATCCGATGCGAGCAGCTACACCAATGGTGAATGCGTGGTGGTGGATGGCGGACTCACCGCCTGTGGAGGTCTGTAACCATGGCGGACTTCAGACCTGATCCACTGCTGGATTTTTCTGGCAAGGTAGCGCTGATTACCGGCGCCGCCAGCGGCTTCGGCGCGCTGCTGGCGGAAGAGCTGGGGCGCCGTGGCGCGAGCCTGGTGCTGGGTGATATCAACGAGGACGGACTGGCACCAGTGGTGGAAAAACTCACCGATGCCGGTGTTGCGGTACAGGCCGTAGCCTGCGATGTGTCGTCGGAAACCGATTGTGCAGCGATGGTGGCACTGGCGCGGGAAAATTTCGGACGCCTGGACATTGCGGTAAACAATGCCGGTATCGCACCGCCGATGCAGTATTTCGAAGACGTCGAGGAAGAGACGTTCGACCTGCAGCATAGCGTCAACGTGAAGGGCGTTTTTTTCGGGATGAAGCATCAGCTGAAACTGATGCGCACCCAGGGCAGCGGCATTATTTTGAATGTGAGCTCGATGGCCGGTCTCGGCGGCGCGCCCAAGTCTTCCGCCTACGCCGGTGCCAAGCACTCGGTCATCGGCCTCACCCGTACCGCAGCGGTGGAATACGCCCGCCACAACGTGCGGGTGAATGCGATCTGCCCCTTCTATACCCTCACGCCGATGATTACCGATATGACCGCTCCCGAAGGCGCCACCGTAGAGCAGGTGCATGGCATCTTTGCCGCGGGTTGTCCGATGAAACGCCTGGGGAAACCGGAAGAAGTGGTCAGTGCCATGGTGATGCTGTGTTCACCGGCACTCAGTTATGTTACCGGCCAGACACTGGCGGTCGATGGCGGTGTTTCCGCGTTTTAATCAACATTCAGTAAAGGGAGTTCAAATGTCTATCACTATTTCTCCGCAGGATTATTCCAGCGCAATCGGTCGCGAGACCGGGCCGACCGATTGGTTCCAGATCGACCAGAACCGTATTGATATGTTTGCCGAGTGCACCCTGGATCGTCAGTTTATCCATGTCGATCCCGCAGCCGCGGCGAAGTCTCCGTTCGGTACTACCATAGCCCACGGATTTCTGACTCTTTCACTATTGTCCTTTTTCGCCGAACAACTGCAGATCGCTGTGGACGGCGTGAAAATGGGTGTGAATTACGGCCTGGACAAGGTGCGTTTTATCAATCCGGTGAAAGTGGATCAGCGGGTGCGCGCACGCGCGAAAGTTCTCGATATTATCGAGAAAAATTCCGGTCAGTTTCAGCTCAAACTTGAAGTGACTCTGGAAATTGAAGGGCAGGAAAAACCAGCGCTGATCGCCGAATGGCTGGTGATGCAGTTTGTCTAAACAATAAATTTTGATGGAGAGAAGCATGTCTATTTCTTTCGAAGGCAAAGTGGCCATCGTCACTGGTGCGGGCAATGGCCTGGGACGATCCCACGCTCTGGAGCTCGCTCGCCGCGGGGCGAAAGTGGTGGTGAATGATCTGGGTGGTGCCCGCGATGGTTCCGGTGGATCCCTGACGGCGGCAGAAGCGGTGGTTGCGGAAATCGAAGCCGCCGGCGGAGAGGCTATGGCCAACGGGGCCAATGTCACCGATTACCAGCAGGTGCAGGAAATGGTGAAGCAGGCCGCCGAGCGCTGGGGTCGCGTGGATATTCTGGTGAACAATGCCGGTATCCTGCGCGACAAGTCTTTCGCCAAGGCACCAATGGATGACTTCAAGCTGGTGGTGGATGTGCACCTGATGGGCTCGGTGAACTGCACCAAGGCGGTGTGGGACATCATGCGCGAGCAGCAGTACGGTCGCATTGTAATGACCACGTCGTCTTCCGGACTGTACGGCAACTTCGGGCAGTCAAACTACGGTGCCGCCAAAACCGGTGTGGTGGGACTGATGAATACCCTGTGTCTGGAAGGCGAGAAATATGGCATCCGGGTCAATTGCCTTTCTCCCACTGCGGCCACGCGTATGACCGAAGACATTATTCCCGATCCCAAGGCGCTGGAACTGCTGACCCCGGAATCGGTGACCGCGGGCCTGATTGCGCTGGTGGCGGACGACGGTCCAAACCGCTTTATTCTGTGCGCTGGTGCGGGAGCCTATGCCAAGGCACGCATTCTGGAAACCGAGGGTATTTACCTGCCCCCGGAGCAACAGACGGCGGAGAACGTTCTGGCCAATCTCGATGCCATCAGTGATGAGCGCGGGCAGCAGGAACTTGTCGGCGGCCTGAATCAGACCGTTAAATTTATCCAGAAGGCCGCACAGGGCACTGGTGTGAAACTCGACGGTTAATCCGGCGGTTAAAAAGAGCCAGAGGGAGAGAATTTCAATGAAAGAAGCTGTAATCGTTTCCACCGCACGCACGCCCATCGGCAAGGCCTACCGCGGTGCATTTAACAATCTCGAAGGTCCGAGCCTGGCCGCGCATGCGGTGACCGCGGCGGTTACCCGTGCAGGGGTAGAACATGGCGAGATCGAAGACTGTGTTTTCGGTGTCGCTCTGCAGCAGGGGTCGACCGGTACTAACGTAGCGCGACAGATCGCCCTGCGTGCGGGCCTGCCCACCACCGTTGCGGGGATGACCATCGATCGCCAGTGTTCCTCCGGCCTGATGGCCGTGGCCACCGCGGCCAAGCAAATTACCCAGGACGGCCTGCCAGTGGCCATCGCTGGCGGTATGGAATCCATTTCTCTGGTACAGAACCAGCAGATGAACAGTTTCCGTGTTGCCGATCCTGCGCTGTTGCAGATGCACCCGGATATTTATCTGCCCATGATCGATACCGCGGAAATCGTTGCCAAGCGCTATGGTATTAGCCGCGATCTGCAGGACGAGTATTCCCTGCAGTCACAACAGCGCACCGCGGCCGCCCAGCAAGCGGGATTGTTCCGGGACGAAATTGTGCCGGTCACCGCAAATATGATTGTGGTGAACAAAGAAACCGGTGAGCAGTCCACGCGGGAAGTAACGCTGGAAATGGACGAAGGCAACCGTCCTTCCACCACCATCGATGGTCTGCGTGGACTGAAGCCAGTGCGTGACAATGGGGTGATTACCGCAGGTAACGCTTCACAGTTGTCTGACGGCGCCGCGGCCATGGTGTTGATGGATAGCAAACTGGCAGAGCAGCGCAACCTGAATCCGCTGGGTATTTACCGCGGTATGGCGGTGGCTGGTTGCGAGCCGGACGAAATGGGTATAGGTCCGGTATTTGCGATTCCCAAGCTATTGGCTCGCAACGGTCTCACCATGGACGATATTGGCCTGTGGGAATTGAATGAGGCGTTTGCGGTGCAGGTACTGTACTGCCGGGACAAGCTGGGCATCGATAATGAAAAGCTCAATGTCAACGGCGGCGCCATTTCTATCGGACATCCCTACGGCATGAGTGGTGCACGTATGGTCGGCCATGCATTGCTGGAAGGTAAACGCCGTGGTGTGAAGTATGTTGTGGTGACCATGTGTGTGGGTGGTGGCATGGGCGCTGCGGGCCTGTTCGAGATCGTCTGATCCGGCACTAAATAATAATCGGGAGGTAAATATGCGAGCATTGGTGTGCGAGGCCTTTGGCCCGGTAGAAAACCTGAAAGTCCGCGAATGGCAATTGCCAGCGTTGAAGCCGCATGAAGTGCGTCTTGAGGTGCACGCGGCCGGGGTCAATTTTCCCGATGGCCTGATGGTGCAGGGAAAATATCAGGTAAAGCCGGAATTGCCTTTTGTGGCTGGCGGTGAGTGCGCAGGCATCATCCGCGAAGTGGGCGATGCGGTGAAGGGGTTCCGGGTTGGGGATCGCGTGATCGCCATGCCCGGGCTGGCCGCGTTTGCCGAAGCGGTTAATGTGGATCACAAACTGTTGATGCCGATGCCCGAGCAACTGGATTTTGCGCAGGCAGCCGGTTTCTGTATTACCTACGCGACTTCTTACTACGCGTTCAAACAGCGCGCGCAGCTCAAGCCGGGGGAAACCCTGGTGGTGCTGGGGGCAGCCGGTGGCGTTGGGGTAACGGCGATACAGCTGGGGAAACTGATGGGCGCACGGGTAATCGCCTGCGCCTCTTCGGACGAAAAGCTCGCGTTCTGTCGCGACCTCGGTGCCGATGAAACCATCAACTACAGCAGTGAAGATCTTAAAGAGCGTATTCGCGCGCTGACCGATGGCAAGGGCGCGGATGTGATTTACGATCCGGTCGGCGGCGCCTTTACGGAGCAGGCTTATCGCTCCATCGCCTGGGGCGGGCGTTACCTGGTGATCGGGTTCGCCGCTGGGGATATTCCCAGCCTTCCGCTCAATCTGCCCCTGCTGAAAGCGGGTGACATTCTCGGTATTTACTGGGGCGGATGGGCGAGCCGGGATCCCAAGGGCAACATGCAGAACTTTGCTGAATTGCTCGGGTATGTAAACGAGGGACGGCTACAGCCGCTGACCACTGCCGTTTATCCACTGGAGGACTTTAGCCAGGCGTTTGCAGCCATCAATGCGCGCAAGGCTCTTGGTAAAGTAGTGCTTACCATGGGCGAGGCTGCGACCTGACCGGTTATTGGAGGTTCGCGGAATAAACGCGGAATTAAAAAGGGGATCCAGTTCAAGGCTGGATCCCCTTTTTTTTACCTGGCCAGTATCACTGTAGATAAGCATCACAGTAGATAAGTATCAGGGCAGAATTCGGCAGTGGCCACGTGCCTGTTCCTTGAGGTCGTTGGGCAGAGGCTCCACGTCGGTAGTCCGCTGCTGTTGTCGCCATTGCGCGCAGAGCTCAACATAATTGCCTGCGTCGACTTCGGCTCGCAGAATGTGCCAGCCATCCAGATTCACCGGCGCGAGACTGAGCGTGGGTTTGTATTGTTCGGCCCCGGGTTTTTCTTCGGCCGGTGCTGCCTGTTGCCCTTGTGCGGCATCGATATACTGGGCGGGGTGTAGCATCACAATGGCGATAGCAATTGCGCTGAACCCGGATGCGACCTTGGAAAGGGTGCGGTGCCCCTTGGCAGATTCGGCCCGTACGGGTTGAATCTTTCCTATGCCGGCGAGGACTTTTTCATCCAGTAGTGCCGGTGAGCGAATCGTATTGATCGCGCGCCGGTAGTCATTTTGCCAATGTTTGCTGTTCATACTTGTGCTACCTCCACAGAGCGATCAGCAGTAGCGGGTGTGGCTGGCGAATGTTTTGCGGGCCGTTTTCCCCAGCTGCTCCAGGGAACTGCGGGGCGTATGGTTTCCGTTTTCGGTGCGGTCACTTCCCGCTCCGCGGATTCGGCGGCTTCCTTCGC
Organism: Microbulbifer bruguierae; assembly: GCF_029869925.1. Classification (NCBI taxonomy): domain Bacteria; kingdom Pseudomonadati; phylum Pseudomonadota; class Gammaproteobacteria; order Cellvibrionales; family Microbulbiferaceae; genus Microbulbifer; species Microbulbifer bruguierae. The sequence goes on from NZ_CP118605.1 coordinate 4,294,139, forward strand.
CAGGGTATCCGCCGATTTCCAGGGTTTGCGTGCGCTCCCGTGCAGGTTGAACGCGATCAGGTTTCGGGCCTCGGCCAGGTCCTGTCGACCCTGGGCGAGGGTGATGCGCTCGATATCTGCGGCGGTTGCCAATGACAGTCCGCACTCGTTCACCAGCAGAAAAATATTTCTCTGTCGCCGGGGCAGCTGTTGTATCGCTTGCAGAATATCCGAGCGCTCCAGTGCCTCGCGCAGAGATTCTTCCGCAGCATGTGGTTCGGAACTGGTTTCTGAGCTAGTTTCCTGCGGTAACTGCATCAGTTTGTTGATCTGGATATAGAACCAGTTTTTGAGTTGCCGCTCCCTCGGGGACGGAGGATTGTCCAGCAGCATTCCCCACAGTTTCTCCATCACAGGCACGCAGTGTCGCAGACACGTCTGTGCGCAATAGCGAAACAAGGGATCTTTGTAGCGCTGGTAAATTTCACGAACAGCTTTTTGATTGCGTGTGCTGCAATACTGTTCGAGTAAGTCTTCATCACTGAGACTGCACAACTTGTCCGCAAACATTGGATTTGCCTCCTTGGCTCCAATTCCCAATGTCACTTACCCGGTTGCACATCCTCTGAAGATCACGCCCCGGGAAAGGGCTCAGAGGTACTTCGTTGAACGAGTAAATTTAACGTTATTTCGCTGAATACTGCCGAGCGAATACCACTCTCATACTCAGTGTTTACCGTGATTGCTTCGGCGCGCCGACGCTTCCTGGCGATCGGTCATTTTCTCCGCGGTGCCTGAAACCACTTTTTCGTTCCTGCTTTCATTTTCCGTTATCTCTCCACCAGTATCCGTGCCCCTTTTTTTCCACGCGGCGAGGAAGAGGGTGCCAAGCCCCAACAAAATTTCATCGACGAAGGGAACCAGGTCGGGAATCAGCAGGTCCACCAGAAACAGGGCACACATCCACTTAAATAGCTGTGGGTGTTTCAGCCGACGGGCATAACTTAAAAACCAGCCCACCAGGACGCTGGGGAGTGCGCGCTTCATAGATTGAACAAAAGTGCTTTCAGTACCGTGTTCGGAGTATAGTCCGGGGCGAATTTTTCCGTGTGCAGGGAGGGGCGTTGGGGCGCTGGAAATAGGCCTTGGTTGGCGCGCAGTGCTTCATTGCGCATGCAGAGGTTTCTGCCATGGGCGCAGTGCTAGTCCGAAAAGTGAGCGATCATCAGGCAGTTGGGCGGGCGCTGCCCCGGAAGGGCAGGGGTAACTGCTCCGGGCCCAATTCAGCGCGTAAATCCTTGAGTTTCACTCCGACGCCTAACAGACGGATGGGATCGTTACGCCTGTCCCAACACTGTTGTAACAGCTGTTTGAATTCGCTGATGCGCGCGGATCGGCTGCTGCGCTCCTGGGTGGATTGGGTGAAATCTGTGTACTTGACCTTGATTACGGCGCCACTGATTTCATAGCGGTCACCGAGATTGCCAATACGCTCCTGCAGGCGACCGTAGAGGTTGACCATTTCCTGTTGCCATTCTTCCTGGCTGCACAGGTCACTGGTAAACGTGTGTTCGACACTCACACTTTTGCGCGAGCCATCGCTACTGACCGGTCTGTTGTCCACACCGCGACACAGATTGTAGAGGCGGTTGCCGAACTTACCGTATTTGTTCACCAGCTCAACCAGGGAAAAACGCCGTAAATCGCTGCAGGTGCGGATTCCTTCCCGCTGCATTTTTTCCGCCGTCACCCGCCCCACACCATGGATTTTTTTTACCGGTAGTCGAAGGACAAACTCTTCCACTGCGTCAGGTCGGATGACTGTCAGTCCATCGGGTTTTTGCCAATCGCTGGCGATCTTGGCGAGGAACTTGTTCGGTGCGACCCCCGCGGAAATGGTGATACCCAATTCTTTATGTACCCGAGCGCGAATCTCCTGCGCGATCAGAGTTGCACTGCCGCTGCAATGGGCGCTGTCAGTGACATCCAGAAAAGCCTCGTCGAGGGAAAGTGGTTCGATATGGTCGGTGTAAGCGAGGAAAATTTCCCGAATTTGAGCGCTCACTTCCCGATATTTTTTCATATTGCCCGGCACTACAATCAGGTCAGGGCATAGCTTCTTGGCCTGTGCGGTGGGCATGGCCGAGCGCACACCGAAGCTGCGGGCCTCGTAGTTACAGGTGGAAATCACACCCCGGCGATCGCTGGCACCGCCCACGGCGATGGGACGCCCCCGCAAATTCGGGTCGTCTCGCATTTCTACTGAGGCGTAGAAGCAGTCGCAGTCGCAATGGATGATCTTTCGCATGCTGGGATTATATCCAGTATCAGAATTTGGCCAACCGGATTTGCAATAACCGAACTCGGGGTGGAGAAAATAGGCGTGAGGAGGTATGTGATGAGCAGAATCTCGCTGATGGATCATGAGATGGAGCATGGGGTTTCCGGCGTTCTCGATGAGGTGCGTGCGCAGCTCGGTTTTGTACCCATGCTGTTTCGGGCCTACGCCAACAATCCGACGCTACTGGTTGAACTCTGGGAGCGCTATCAGCACACCATGCTTACCGGTCGGTTGTCGCGGCGCCTTAAAGAGGAGATCGCGCTGATGGTGGCTGAGGATGAGCACAGTGATTACGGTATTACCCTGCACAGCAGCGCGCTGCGGCAACTGGGGGTAGACCCCCATGAAATCCTGCGGGTCCGCACCAACCCGGATCACGCCCATCTGGAACCTCGTGAGCATGCTCTGCTGGAAATAGCCCGTCATGGCAATCTGACGCCCCACGACCACGGGGAGCGGTATATCGATCACGCGAGGGACGCCGGTGCGGCGGATGCGGACATTCTCGAGGCGCTGGCGGTCGCCAGTCTGGCTTCAGAGATCAGTCATGTGTCGACCATGCTGGATATTCCTGCGGATATCCGCCCGTGAGCGCAGGCGCGTAGATTTTATTCCCGGGCTATAGCTCTCGATCCCGGCGCATTCGTGCTTCCGGATCTTTTCCTTTCCGCAGGTTTCTTCTTGTGCATGTTTCTCTTGCCGTGTGTTTCTAAAGCAATTTAGCGGTGAGTTTCGTCGCGTGTGTGAATTCCCGTTCTGGCGCATTTACCCAACTAAATCGCGTTCGGACTTGAAAATAAGAATAGTTATCAATAGTATGCGCACTTTCTAAAAGAGGTACAAAAGTACCAGCTGTACCCCTTTTTCTTATGGGCAATCGTCGATTGCCCGGATCATCATCCATCGCATAAAGACATAACGGGAAGCGGACATGCCCTCTAGCCACAACACGTCGGATGTATTTTTCTCTGTTGATCAACTGAGCCGCGCCATCAGGGTCGCAGGTATAGGGCTTGTGGGACTGTTCGCGGGTGCTGCGCTGGCTGAAGAAACGCCGGCAACGGCGCCGGCGCCGAGTGCGGCAGAGCAACTGGAAGAAGTCGAGGTGACCGGCGACGGCTCACAGGTAGTGCTGTCAAAAGAGTACGCCGGAGGCCAGGTCGCCCGGGGCGGCCGCGCCGGGATACTGGGTAACCTGGATATGATGGATTCGCCATTCTCCAGCACCAGCTACACCGGTGATCTGATGCTGAATCAGCAATCGGTGAGTGTCGCGGACGTACTGCAAAATGACCCCACCGTGCGCGTGGCCAAGGGTTTCGGTAATTTCCAGGAGCTGTACATGATTCGCGGCTTCCCGGTGTTTTCCGACGATATGACCTACAACGGTGTCTACGGCATCCTGCCGCGCCAGTTTGTCGCCAGCCAGTTGCTGGAGCGGGTGGAAGTTTTCCGCGGCGCTAGCGCCTTTCTGAACGGCGCGGCTCCCGGCGGCAGTGGCCTCGGTGGCGGGGTAAACCTGGTGCCGAAGCACGCCCCGGAAGAGGCACTGACCCGCGTTACCGCGGGTGTGGAAGGTAACGGTAACGCTTACGGCGCTTTAGATGTGGCGCGCCGCTTTGGCGACGCCGACAGCTCCGGTATCCGTGTGAACCTGCTGGAACGCAGTGGTGAAACCGCAATTGAAGACCAGGACCGTGCGCTGAGCGTGTTCTCCCTCGGCTACGACTACAGCGGCGAGCGCCTGCGTCTGTCTGCGGATCTCGGATATCAGAACCATCGTATCGATGCACCGCGCCCGGCAGTTACGCCCTGGGGCGAAATCCCCGAAGCGCCGGATGCGGACAGCAACTTCGCCCAGCCCTGGACCTATACCGATGAGGAACAGTTGTTCGGGGTAGTGCGTGGCGAGTACGACCTGACCGAGACCACTACCGCATGGATTGCTACGGGCATGCGTGACGGCAGTGAAGCCAATGTGCTTTCCAATCCCAGTGCATCTGCGGACGGAGTGACGTCTGCCTACCGCTTCGACAACGCCCGGGAAGACAAAGTGTTGTCCGGGGAGGCCGGTGTGCGTACCAGTTTTGATACCGGCTCGGTGGGGCACACCGTGACGGTTTCTGTGGCGACGTATTCTCTGGAATCTGCCAACGCCTATGCCTTCTCCAACTTCGCGGGTTTCGCAGGTGACCTGTACAATCCGACCGCGGTGGAGAAGCCGGCAGCGGATTTCTTCGTCGGCGGTTCCCTGTCGGATCCGAATGTGACCGAGGAAACCGATGTTTCCAGTGTGGCCATCTCCGACATGGTGTCACTACTGGATGACCGGTTGCTGGTGAGCCTGGGGGTGCGTCAGCAGAACATCGAAACCGGCTCCTTCAATTACAACACCGGCGCGGCCCTGTCTTCCTATGACGAAAGCGCGTTGACGCCGGTGGCGGCTGTGGTGTTTAAACCCTCCGCGCAGGTTTCCGTGTACGCGAATTACATCGAGGGTCTGGTTGCCGGTGATGTCGCGCCGGAAATGAGTGGTTCTGTGGAGGTGGTCAACGCCGGCGAAGTCATGGAGCCCTACAAGACTGAACAGTTCGAGACCGGAGTCAAATACGACGCGGGCAACCTGGGGGGCACACTGAGCGCCTTTACCACCAGCAAGCCCAGCAGCTACGTACAAAACGGTGTGTTCGATACCTATGGCGAACAGCGCAATCGCGGCCTGGAGCTGAGCGTATTCGGCCAGCCCCTGGAAAGTTTGCGCCTGATTGGCGGTGCTACCTGGCTCAATGCGGAAATGACCCGCACTGCGGGTGGACTGAACCAGGGCAAGGACGCGATTGGCGCGCCCGAGCTGCAGTTCAACATCAATGCGGAGTGGGATCTGACGGCGGTACCGGGACTGACCCTGGAAGCCCGCGGCATTCACACCGGATCTCAATACGCGGACGCTGCCAGCATCATCCAGGTGGACAGCTGGAACCGTTTTGACCTGGGCGCCCGTTACCTGACCCAGGTGGAAAACAAAGACCTGACCCTGAAGGCGCGGGTGCAGAATGTGAGCGATGAAAACAACTGGGTTTCGGTCGGTGGTTATCCCGGGGCCAATTATCTGGTGCTAGGGCAACCGCGCACTTTCCTGCTTTCCGCTTCTGTCGAGTTCTGATTGATGGGGTTGATCTTTGCCTCCCTACTGAGTAGCGCTGGCGTGCTGGGCCTGTACGGCAGCTGGCGCAACTGGTCACTGTTACAGCGCTGGGGCACACTGGCGGGCTGGAGTCTGCTGTTGCTGTCCGGTTTCCTGTGGGCCGGCAGTGCGGCCAGCATTGAGCTGGGACTCTGCTATGCGCTGCTTGCACTCACCGCCTGCGCCTGGCTGTTGGTCGGGTACAACCGTGAACAACGCCCGCAACGCCCGTCGGCGCTGGCCGCCGGCAAACTGCGCTGGCCGACATTGCCAACGCTGGGCAAACACCTGCTGTTGCTGCTCGCTGCGGTGCCGCTGGCGGGTGCTGCGGCGCTGTATGGCAGTACCGCGCTGGCCACCGCTCTGCCGTGGCAACAGGGCAATGCCCTGAGCTTTGCGATGTTGCTGGCACCGGTGTTGTGGGGCTGTGGTGCTTACTGGCAGTGCGCTGATTCCCGTCCCCTGCGGCCGGCAGCGGTACACTTTGTCGTGTTAATCGCGAGCGCCGTCGCTCTGTTCTGACTTCCTTCGCTCTTGCGGTCTGTCACGGTTTTACGGGCCGCGGGGCTAACCTGAAAAAGTTTTTCCGATGAAATTCAGCCTCTCTCCCGCACTGGTCAAAAGCTCCCTGGCAAGCCATTCCTGGGTTGGCCTGTTGGTGGGCTTCCTGATGTATCTGATCTGTGTGTCCGGCAGCCTTGTGGTGTTTTCCGGCTATCTGAAACGCTGGGAGCAGCCAGCGGTGGCGGAGTACCAGACACTGGCGCCTGCGGCGGCAACCGCGGCGTACCAGGAACTGCTGGCCCGCAAGCCGGATATTTCCGGAGATATCCTGATGATGCTGCCGCGGGACGATCAGCCCCGGGGCATGCTGGTCTCCGCCGGCGGGGTCTACTACCTGAATGAAGACGGCAGCCGCGGCAGTGATATTGCCACGCCCTGGAGTAATTCCATGGTGGGCCTGCACGATGCGTTGCATATACCCAGTGACTGGGGGGAAATTCTCGTCAGCGTGGTGGGGGTGATGCTGTGCAGTCTGATCGTCTCTGGATTTCTCGCGCACCCGCGGATTTTCCGCGATGCGTTTAATTTCCGCCTCGGTGGCTCGCGGCACCTCGAACAGGCCGATATTCACAATCGTCTGAGCGTATGGGGCGCACCCTTCCATCTGCTGATCGGCGTGACCGGGGCCTGGTTCGGTCTCGCTATCCTGATGTATACCCTGTTCGGAAATGTGTTTTTCGACGGCGACCGCGATGCCGCTATCGCATCCATTCACGGGGCCGCACCAACGCTGGATCAACAGGTGCAGGTGGCGGATGTCGGCCGCGCGCTGCATACCATGGAAACGCTCGCTCCGGATGCACGTCCGATCTATTTCAACGTGGAGAATGCGAATTCCCCCGCGCAGTACATCCTGCTCGGTGCCCAGCATCCTGACCGCCTGATCTATGTCGAGCAGTATCGCTTCGACCAGCAGGGGAATTTCCTGGATAAAGTCGGTTACTCCGATGGCGAGCCCGGCAAGCAGGTGTTGTTTTCCCTGTACCGTCTGCACTTCGGGCATTTCGGCGGCCTGCCGGTGATGATCCTGTACGTGGTATTCGGCATCGCCCTGGCGGTGGTGTCAGTGACCGGTATCAATATCTGGCTGGTGAAGCGCAAAAAACGGGATTTCATCAATAACCTCTGGACCGGGCTGGTGTGGGGCACGCCGCCGGCGATGGCGATTTCCGCACTGGCGGCGCTGCTATTGCACAGTGGTGCTGCCGGCTATTTCTGGTTGCCGCTGATCGTCGCCGTTGCTCTGGGGTTGTGGCTGGACAATGAACTGCGCACAAGCGCCTGGCTGCAGTTCGCCACCGCCGCGCTGCTGGCGTTGCTGATTGCCGTGCATATCGCGCTGTTCAAAAGCGCCGCATTGGCCGGGGCGGGTCTCGCAGTAAATCTGGTGTTTGCCGGGGTCGCACTATGGATTGTGTGGCTGGGGCTGAGGACGAATGCGAAATTCAGGCGAGCTGTTCAGACGTACTGAAGACTGGAGGACGGCTCACCCGGTCATGGCCCGCTTGCAGCCAGCACGGTAATCCATTTGAATGAATGCTGAGTATACAAACGGTATGGTCTCTATACCGTAAGGCGAGGATTGCGTGCTGTCGCTAAAAATAACGAGAAGAATTCTATTCGTAACGGTGCTCTGGCTTACCGCTGTGTTTGCCGCTGTGGCGCAGGCTCAGGACTCCACGTCCGGCGACCATGTGCAGGTACGCTGGCTGGCCCCCGAGCAATTTGGCCAAACATCCGAAACCATCGGTTTCTATTTTGAAGTCGATCCCGGCTGGCATGTGTACTGGCGCAACGCAGGCGATTCCGGCGCGGCACCGCGGTTTGCGATCACTGCCACCAGTGCCGACGTAGGGGATATCCAGTGGCCCTTCCCGGTGCGCCTGCCTATCGCGCACCTGACCAATCTCGGTTACGAAGGTGATGTGGCGTATCTGTTTGATGTCACACCCGCGGCGGACCTTGTACAGCTTCAGGTCAATCTGGAATGGCTGGTGTGCAAGGAGGACTGTATTCCGGGCTTCGGTACCATGACACTGGAACGCCCCCGTGGCGATTCCGCAAAGTGGTCTTCCGCGGACCGCGCTCTGCGCGACAGATTTTTGTCCCGGGTACCGAAAGCGGCGAGCCAAAGTCCCTGGCGTATCGCCGGCTTGCAGCGCGACGGCGAACAGGTAAATCTGGCACTGGAAAGCAGCAGCGGTGCACAGGAACCACCAGAGGTGTTTCCTATGGACGGCGCGCTGCTGACTGCCGCCGCGCCGGAAATTTTTCCGGACGGCAAATACGTTGCCTATTCCTTTGTGCGCGTCCCCGGTGCACCCGCCGCCAATACCACGGGCTTTGTGGTGGCTTCGGGGGGCGAGGCCTGGCAATTCGACGATGTGGCCATTGATGCAGTGCCGGATTCGCCGGACCAGGATTCTGTCACCGCCACTACCTTCGAAAAACCTGCGGCAGCGCCGCCACAACCGCTATGGCTGTTGTTGCTGGCGGCCATCGCCGGTGGCGCCATTCTCAATCTGATGCCCTGTGTCTTTCCGGTATTGTCGATCAAGCTGTTCGGGCTGATGGGGCCAGGGACCTCGACACAGGAGCGATTGAAAGCGGGCTTCCTGTACGGCGCCGGCGTGCTGGTGACCTTTGCCCTGCTGGGTGGTCTGTTGTTGATACTGCGCGCCGGTGGTGCCGCCATCGGCTGGGGGTTCCAGTTGCAGTCGGCACCGGTCGTACTGGCGTTGATTGTATTGTTCTGGCTGATGGCGCTTTCCTTCAGCGGCGTCTATGAATTCGGACACCGGCTGATGAATCTCGCCGGCCACAGTCGCGCCGGCAGTTTCGCCACTGGCGTGCTCGCGGTATTCGTTGCCGCGCCCTGCACCGGCCCGTTTATGGGCGCGGCCCTGGGGGCGGCTACCCTGTTGCCGGCGATATCCGCCATGGCGATCTTTGTCGGCCTGGGCCTCGGTCTGGCGTTGCCGTTCGTTCTGTTGTGCCTGTTCCCGGCACTGCTGCGGCGCTTGCCGCAACCCGGTCCGTGGATGGAAACCCTGCGTCAGTTTCTCGCTTTTCCGCTTTACGCCACCGTGATCTGGCTGCTGTGGGTGCTGGGGCGTCTGGTGGGGGACGATGGCTGGCTGCTGGGCGCTCTTGTGCTGCTGGCGGTGGTGTTCGCCCTGTGGCTGGCGCAGCATCTGCACCGGTTCGGCAAGTTGTTTGCCTGGTGCGCGGTTCTGGCGGTTATCGTTATGGGGTTGTTCGCGGCTAATTCGCTGCAGGATCGACCTGCGCCGGCAGCGTCCGCTGTTGCCGGGGAAGGGTGGCAGCCCTATGACAAAGCCGCGATCGACGGCGCACTGGCGCGGGGGCAGGGCGTGTTTATCGATTACACCGCGGCTTGGTGTATCACCTGTCAGGTGAACAAGAAACTGGTGCTGGATACCGACGAGATTACCGCACTGTTTGCGAGCAATGATGTCTATCTTGTGCGGGCGGACTGGACGGATCAGGACCCGGCGATTACCGCCGCGCTTTCCGCGCTCGGGCGCAACTCCGTTCCGGTGTACGCCTGGTATGCCCCGGGTCGCAAAACACCGGTGCTGCTGCCACAGATTTTACAGGCGAGCATGATCGAGGCGCTGTTTGCCGGCGAGTCAGGCTCTCAACACTAGAGGAAAAGGAAAGAGGGAATTCGACATGAATGGGAATCAGATCCGAGGGAATCGGTACCGTAAAAACCTGCGCAATACCGCTTGTGCATTTTTAATGGCGCTCCCAACCCTGGTGATGGCCGCCGCCACTCCCGGTGATAAAGCGCCGGATTTTTCCGAGGTGGACGCGGCCGGCAAAACCCACAGCCTGGCGGATTATGCCGGTGAGTGGCTGGTGGTCGAGTGGTTCAACAAAGACTGCCCCTATGTGAAAAAGCACTACGGCAGCGGCAATATGCAGGCGCTGCAGAAAAAATACACCGACGCGGATATCAACTGGCTGACGGTGATCTCCTCCGCCAAGGGCAAGCAGGGATACCTGGAACCGGCCGAGGCCCTGGAAGTCGCAAAGAGTCATAACCTGAACGCCAGCGCGCCTTTTCTGCTCGATGCCGATGGCAGCATGGGCCGCGCTTACGGTGCCAAGACCACGCCACATATGTTCATTATCAACCCGCAGGGGCAGGTGGTGTACGCCGGCGCCATTGATGACAATGACTCCGCCAACCCCGCGGTAATTCCGGATTCCAATAACTACGTCGCCGCCGCACTGGATGCATCACTGGCGGGCAAAGCGGTGGACACGGCTTCGTCCCGTGCCTATGGCTGCAGTGTGAAATACTGATCGCCGGCAAGTTGCCTGACCCTGTCTCCCGGGGTCGGGTGGCCATCACCATCTCCTTTGTATCTCTCGTATTTTCCCGCTATCCGCGTCCCGTCACTTCCTTCTGATTTCTCGTCCCGCCGCAATCCATGGTCGCCAGGTTTACATTTGTGGTCAGGCCAAATATATTGGTGCGCTCGATGAATGAGTTGAATTGCCTGCCATAATTGTCATTATGACAATCGTGATTCCGTATCACTCAGGCGATATTTCAGCGGTAGGCACCGCAAAATAAGAATGGAATGGCGCAGAAGTATGACCATGAATGTAAACGTTTTCATTGTTGCCCTGGCATTGGTCCTGGCCGCGGGGCGTGTTTTCGCCACACCTGTTCCCGAAGATCTCAGCTGGGCCGAGCGCGTGGCGCTGTCGGACATGCAGCGCAATCCAGAGCCCTGGCAGATCGATTTCCGCGAAACGCCCAAGTGGAACTATACCCACGGTCTGATGATGACCGCCTACCAGCGACTGTATGAATCCACCGGCGATCAGCGCTATGTGGACTACCTCCGTAAATACGCCGATACCCTGATCGATGCCGACGGCAATATCGCCACCTATAAACTGGAAAACTACAACATCGACCACCTGACGCCTGGCCGCATGCTGCTGTTCCTGCAGCAGTTCAGCCCGAAGCCCCGTTACCAGAAGGCCCTGGACACGCTGGTCTCTCAACTGGAAGGGCAGCCGCGAACCCGCGAGGGCGGCTTCTGGCACAAACAGCGCTACCCGCACCAGATGTGGCTGGATGGCCTTTACATGGGCGCGCCGTTTTATGCCCAGTACCTGAGCAGTACCGATGCGGACGCAGCCGCATTTGACGATGTACAGAGCCAGTTCGACCTGGTAATGCAGCACCATATCGACCCGGACACCGGTCTGCCCTACCACGCCTGGGATGAGAGTCGCCAACAGCAATGGGCGAACCCGCAGACCGGGGTATCACCGAATTTCTGGTCGCGCTCCATTGGCTGGTACGTGATGGCCCTGGTCGATGCTATTGAATATTTTCCCGAAGACCACAACGGCCGCCAGGTCCTTTCCGGATACCTGCAACAGGTGCTGGATGCGGCGCTGAAATTCCGCGATGAAAAAACCAAACTCTGGTATCAGGTAACGGATCAGGGCCGGCGGGAAGGAAATTATCTGGAGGCTACCGGTAGTGTGATGTTCGTGTATGCCATGGCGAAGGGTGCCAACCGCGGTTACCTGCCGCCACGCTATAGGGTGCTGGCAGAAGAAAGTTATAACGGCCTGATGGGAAACCTTATCCGCATCGACGGTGATGATCGAGAAATTCATTTGACCAGTAATTGTGCTGTTGCCGGGCTCGGTGGAACCCCCTACCGGGATGGTTCTTACGAGTACTACATCAGCGAGCCGGTGCGGGACAACGATCCCAAAGGCATAGGCCCGTTTATTCTCGCGAGCCTGGAACTGAATAAATAAAACGATAGAAAGACGGAGAGAGACGGATGAAAAAATTGCGGAGTACACCGTTGACGTGGTGTGCGAGCTTGCTGGCGATGACCGTGGGTATGGTGGGGTGTGACCAGCCGGCGGTGGAAAACAGCCAGCCGGTGAGTATAGATACACTGGCGAAAACCGCCGCTCTGTGGCAGGCGGACCTGGGCAACGGCCGCTACCAGAACCCGATCCTGTACGCGGATTATTCCGACCCGGACGTAGTGGCGGTGGGTGACGATTTTTATATGACCGCGTCCAGTTTCAATGCCTCCCCGGGCCTGCCGTTGCTGCACTCCACCGACATGGTGAACTGGGAACTGATCGATTACGTGGTGGACAAGAATGTGCCCGCGGAAACCTTTGCCAAACCGCAACACGGCAATGGTATCTGGGCGCCGAATATCCGGTACCACGACGACAAGCTGTGGATCTTCTTCCCCGATCCGGACCACGGCATTTACATGACCAACACCGTTGACCCCAAACAGGGTTGGAGCGAACCAAAACTGATTCTACCCGGCAAAGGCATTATCGATCCCACCCCACTGTGGGATGACGATGGCCAGGCCTACCTGCTGCACGGCTGGGCAAAAAGTCGTTCTGGCAAAAACAATATCCTCACGCTGCACAAAATGAACGCCGAAGGCACTGAAGTGGAAGCGGAAGGCGAAGTGGTGATCAATGGCCATGAACTCGAAGGCTACCGCACGTTAGAGGGACCTAAGTTCTACAAGCGCGGCGAGTACTACTACGTGTTCGCCCCTGCTGGCGGTGTGCCCGTGGGCTGGCAGTCGGTATTTCGCGCCAAAAATATTTACGGTCCCTACGAAGACCGCATCGTGATGGAGCAGGGCGACAGTATCACCAACGGCCCACACCAGGGCGCCTGGGTACACACGCCCGCCGGTGAAGACTGGTTTGTGCACTTCCAGGCGCGCGGTCCCTACGGCCGTATCGTGCATCTGCAGCCGATGCAGTGGAAAGACGGCTGGCCGGTAATCGGTGTGGATAAAGATGGCGATGGTGTGGGCAACCCGGTGACAAGTTACCGCAAGCCGGAAGTTAGTAAACCGAGCCCGGTAAAAGCCCTGCCGTTTGAAGACGACTTCTCCGCTGACGAGCTGGCGCTGCAGTGGCAGTGGAATGCCAACTACGACAACAGCTGGTATTCGTTGAGCCAGCGGGAAGGGTATCTGCGTTTGTTCGCGCAACAGAACGTGGACCCGGATACCGATAATCTTTGGATGCAGCCGTCACTGTTGCTACAGAAACTGCCGGCACCGGAATTTATTCTGCAGACCACGTTGGAAATCCCGGAAACACTCGGCGAAGCGGAAGGTGGCCTGCTGATGTTTGGTGAAGATTACGCCTGGATTGGTTTCCGCAACCTGCCGGGTACCGGAGAGGTGGAAATCGGGGAAGTGAGCTGCCGCGATGCGCGCAAGGGCTGCAGTGAACATTTCGAGCCTCACACCCGGGTCAAAGCCGGTGCGCTGACCCTGCGCATGACCGTGGGCCAGGGCGGCCAGACGGTGTTCAGCTACCAGAAAGAAAACGGTCGCTTCCGCGGGTTGGGTGAATTGTTCCAGTCCCGTCCCGGACGCTGGGTGGGCGCCAAGGTCGGGTTGTTTGTGCGCACCGATGACGCGGCGCGGGTGAGTGCGGAAAACTATATCGACGTAAAAGATTTCCGCTTTATCCAGCCGGCGGGTTGAAGATCGAGGTGAGGTAAAAAAGGGCTCCATAGCGGAGCCCTTTTTCGTCTGTGTTGAACAAGTTTTACCAAATCGTCAAGGGGTATAAATATCCGGCCACGGATAGGAAGTTACCTCACTGCCAATATAAAAACTCGGATGCGGCGGCTGGTTGTAGGCGCTGTTCTGCCAGGCGATGGCGGCGCGGTATTGCGGGTCGTGCATCAGGGTGGGAATGCGCAGTTCCGTAACATACGGCGTGGCGTAAATACGCAGGGCGGAACTGTCGCTGGTGGCCCAGATGACTTCCTCGCGCCAGTCGCCGAACAGGTCGGCGGACAGGGACGGTGTGGCTTTGGTGCTGTTGTTGGACACCACATTGGCGCCGGTGAGCAAGCGTGCGGACGGTTCGTATTTGTCGATGTGAGTACCGTCCAGCAGTTCGCGTTCACCGTCCCCGTCCCACCAGATCAGGAAATTGGTAGAGCCGGGTTTGGAGGCGACGCTGGTACCGCTGGCATTCAGCAGTCCACTGACCCGCGAAGACCAGTATTCACCGCCGGGATTACCGGCCCACACGTTGCCGGCCACTGCGCGGCCGTTGTCGCCATTGGCCGGGGTCTGGAAAATCACCGAGCCGGTACTGCCGTCGATCAAACGCGACGAGGGCTGGTCGCTGTGTTCGGCGGGCATGAAGACTTCCTGGCCGAGACGGCTGGGCACAAAATCGCTCACGTGCAGCGCGTCGCCATGGTACATGCGGGTGTTCCACAGAGGTTGTCCATTGGAGCCGATGGCCATGGCGCCGAACACGATATCCTGGCGACCGTCGCCATCCAGATCGGCGATGGACAGACTGTGGGCGCCCTGTCCCTCGTATTCGTTGCCGGCCTGGTTGGAGTCGAATATCCAGCGGGTGGAGAGATTCTGGCCATCAAAATCCACCGCCCAGATCACTGTGCGGGTGTAGTAGCCGCGGGAGAAAATCAGGCTGGGCGTCGAGCCGTCCAGCCAGGCGGTGCCGGCGAGGAAACGGTCGACGCGGTTGCCGTAACTGTCGCCCCAACTGCTAACGCTACCGCGCGCCGGCTGGTAGTCGACAGTATCGATGGCGGCACCGGTGAGGCCGTCAAAAATGGTGAGGAACTCCGGGCCGGAGAGGATATAGCCGGAGGAATTGCGGTAGTCCGCGCTCGCACTGCCAATCACATTGCCGTTGCCGTCCACGGTGCCATCGGCGGTTTTCATCGCCACTTCCGCACGGCCGTCACCGTTGTAGTCGTAGGCCTGGAACTGGGTGTAGTGGGCGCCGGCGCGGATATTGCGACCGAGGTCGATGCGCCACAGGCGTTCGCCATTCAGGCGATAGGCATCGATGTAGACATTGCCGGTAATGCCGCTCTGGGAGTTGTCGCGGGAGTTGCTCGGGTCCCATTTCACGATCAACTCGTACTGGCCGTCGCCGGTGAGGTCGGCGGCGCTGGCGTCGTTGGCGGAATAGGTGTAATCGGAACCGGCCGCCGGACGCTGCAGGGGCACGTCAAAATAGCCGCTGCCGTTGAACACCACTTCTGCCGGTGCCGGCGCACCCTCGCTGCCATTGGTGATGGGACGCACCGAATACTGGGCGCTGGCAGATGCGCCGCTGTCCAGATAGTTGCTCGCCCCTGTGATGGTGGCGCTGTTGATCTTCTGGCCGTCGCGATAGAGGTTGAAGGCCACACTCGGATCGTCGTTACCGAGAATGCGCCAGCTCACCAGGTTGCCACTGCCGGTGGGCACCACCGTGACACCGCGAGTCAGGCTTTCCATCCGGTAGGTGCCACTACCACTGGATACGCATGTCCCGGCGTTGGGGGCATCGCCGGTCACGGTAAGCGCATCGATATTGGCGAGGCCGCTATCGCTGCTGGCCACTAGCTCCACGGTATTTTCCCCGGCTTGCAGGGACGCCACGGCACTGGCCTGGCTCCAGCTGGTCCAGCCGCCGGTAGTGGGGAAGTCCACGCTGGCTAGGTCGGCGCCGTTAACGCGCACACCGGCGGGGCGAGCGGCGCTGCCGCCGTTGGCGAAGCGCCAGTCCAGCAGGTAATCGCTGCTGGAGGCCGCATTCACACTCCAGCGAATGCGCGTGCCATTGAGGTTGTCTGTGTTGGCAAAGCCGTCGCCGGTAAACCCGGCATTGTTGCTGTCGACACTGCCGTCCACACCACAGAATCCTGCAGCGTTTTCCTGCAGGGTGATCGCATTGCCACCGCTGGAAGAACTGCCGGACGAGGAACTGGCGCCACTGCTACTCGAGGAAGAGCTTGAGGAGCTGCCACCGGACGAGCTGCTTGAAGAGGACGAGCTCGAGGAATTGCCGCCATTGCACGGTGTACCGTTGAGGGTAAAGGTGCCGGGCACCTGCGCCGGTGGCGCGGCGTCGCTCAGCTGAATGCCAAATTGATGGGTGGCACCGGGGGCGATGGTGCCGTTCCAGTGATTCGCCGTATTGGCGGCACTGATGTGGGTGCCACTTTGGGTGATGGTGGCGTTCCAGCCGCCACTGTGCGTTTCACCTGCACCAACGTCCCATTCCAATGCCCAGCCGGCGATGGGGCTGCTGCCGGTATTGGTGATGCCAACGTTGACCTGATAGGCGCCGTTCCAGTCGCTGATGGGGTAATCCACATCGCAGGAGATGGTTTCCTGCGATTGCGCCTGAAGGGGTAACAGCCAGCCGCAGGCGGCAAGCGCAGCCCAGAAACGGACACGGAGAAATTCAGTTTCCTGGTTCATGGTTTTTAGTCTCTCGTCATTTTGCTTTTATTCGTTTTTTTGTTTTTTGCTGCGCGTGTGCGGAGGGCAGCGGTGGTTGCGAGCCGGAACTGCGGTGAATACGACAATGTGTTCACAACAGTTCCGGCGCTAAACAACTACAACAATCAGTTGCCGCTGCAGGTGGGCAGGGCGAAATTCCCGTTGTGGCCGCCCTGGAAACCAAGCACGGTGGAACCACCCGGCTGCAGTCCGCCGTTCCAGGGCGCATTGGAAATGGTTACCACACGGCCGTCGGAGGACAGGCTGAATACGCCGCTCCAGCCGTTCACCAACGTAATCGGGTCGGCAAAGGTGAGTTCGATTTCCCAGCTCTGGATCGCTTCGCTGCCGTCGTTGGTGACGGTGATATTGTTCAGTACGAAGCCGGTATTCCAGGTGTCTGCGCTGATGGCTTCACAAGAGACTCCACCGCCTTCTCCACCACCGGTGGATACCGCCTCCACGGAAATGGAAATACTGTCACTGGCGGTAAGTTCTTCGCCGTCATCCACCGCGCGCACTTCTATTTGATGGCTGCCCACCGCAGGTGCGGGAATGGTCAGATCCACCGCGCCGCTCGCGCTTGAAGTCAGTGCACCATCGAAATACAGGTTCACACCATCTGCGTACTGCAGGGTGTATTGCACGGTGATGTCTTCGCCCTCATCGAAGGTGCTGCCACTGGCCGGAGAGGTGATACTTACGGCAGGAATAGGTGGCGACTCCACATCGATGGTCACCGTGGCTGCGGGGGAAACGGCACCGCTGTTATCGGTAACGGTGTAGGTGAAGCTGTCACTGCCGAAGAAGCCGGCATCGGGGGTGTACAGGCGCGAGGCGCCGCTGCCGCTCAGGCTGCCATTGGCGGGATCGCTTTCCACATTGTAGGCAGTGATACTGCCATCGCTGTCTGCACCGCTGAGGGTTACCATCACCTGGGATTCGAAGCCGGTCTGTACGCTCACATCATTCGCCGTTGGCACACAGTTGATACCGGAATCGCCACCGCAGCCCTCGCCGGGCTCCTGTCCCCAGATCAGTTCGCCGTCGTCATACAGTGCGATCAGTGGTGCCTCCAGGCGCTCACTGCCGTAGTCATCCCATGACGGATCGTTGCTCGGGTCCCACGGCAGGCCTTCCGGCACCGCGACGCGGAACTGGGCCTCCTTCTTGGTTTGCGACTGGCCGCCGGGATAAATATCCACACCGGCGAAGGACACTTCCACGTAGTAAATATTGTCCGCCGGGTCGCCCCACGGATGCGGGCCGGTGAAACCGCTGGCCTGGCTGTAGGCGCTGGAGAGTTGCAGGTCGCTGGCTGAATAACCCGCGTCCACCAGTTCGGAAATATCAATCCAGTAGCGCAGGCTCAGGTTGTCGGTGAGCCGCGCCGGCCAGGCGCTGCGGTTGTGCGGCCGCGCGCTGATTTCCGTGTGGCGCGGACCAGTGGAATTCAATTTGGCATCGACGAAAAATTCCGTATCGCGGGTTTCCGCAACCGGGAAGTTTGTATCCGCAATCGGGTTGCCGCCGAAATCCAGCCACAGCCGCGCCAGTGCGCCGGTAAAGCCCGCGTTGTAATCCGTCGCTACCTCGTTCAGTACATAATCACCGCGGTCGTTCTGGAAATTGTCCGACGTATCCGGGCCGCCGACCAAAGCGCCGACCAGCGTGTGACGACTGTCCACTGGATCGGCGAGGCTGTCGTTCCAGGAGCCGTGCGCGGTGCGATGGTGGGGCGAGGTGGGGTACACAGAGCCGTAACCGATCTGGTAACTCATGTTCATCGGGTTATCCCCGAGCAGGTATTCCATCTGGCCGACGGCAAAGTCGTAGTAGGTCTGTGCGCGGCTGTTGCCGGGATCGACCTGGTTCAGGTAGTCCGCATAGACCAGCGCGATAAAGGACGTGTTGGAGGAATAGCGCGCGGCGCCCCACTGATCCAGATGCGCAAGGCCGCCGGGGGTGTAGGTGACGCGGTTGCCGTTATAGCCGGTGGTCCAGAAATCCAGCCAGCGCTCGGCATCGGCGCGGTACTCGGCGTTGTCGGTCAGCTGCGCCATCAGCACGTAGCTGCCGTAGCTCTTGTCGTCCCAGGCGTGGGTCCACTTGTAGGACTTGATAGTGGATTGCTGTTCGGTGGAGAGATTCGCGTAGTAGCTGTTGGCCTTGTCGAGGTAGACCTGATTACCGGTTGCGCGATACAGCCACGCCGCCCCCCACACCAGCTCGTCGCTATAGCCGCTCCAGGAGTTGTAATAGCTGCCGGCGTCGGTGATGCAGTCACTATACTTGCCGCGATAATTGTCGGCAAAGCTGTACAGCTGTTCCGCGTGTTGCAGCAAATTCGCCGCATAACTCGCATCGGTGGACTCGAACACCATCGCTATCGCCGCCAGCGCCGCCGCCGTTTCACCGGCAATATCCGACCCCGGGCAACTCGCATCGACCTTGTAGGACGGGCGCGCCATCTGCATCACTTCCGCCGAGCCCCACCAGGCGTGGTCGGTACCACCGTTACCGACCTGCCCCCAGAGTTCGTTGGGTGCGGTATGGGCCTTCACAAAATAATCCGCCACAAAGCGCAGGTTATTCTGGATATGTTCCAGCTGGCCTGTCTGCGCGTAGGCCTCGCGGTTTTCCACCACGCCCCAGGCGAGCATGGTGGCACTGGCAGCCATGGGGAAACCGAACTTCACATGGTCACCGGCGTCGTACCAGCCGCCGGTCAGGTCGACATTACTGTCGGCACCGTCCGCCATACCGGAATCACCGCGCCACTCGTTGCGGTTCCAACCGGGAATAGGACCCGACTGCTGGGCCTCGTAAAAATAAATGGATTTCTGTAGCGCTTCGCCGTAGTTGGCGGCGAGGGCACCTGCGGAAAACAGGGAGGTCGCTGCCATTGAGACTGCCGCAATGGCTACACTGAGTGGTTTGCTGACTCTGATCAATCGCTTCATGGAACTTCCTTTTTTGTGAATTATTTTTAATAGGAACCATCGGGGGTTCTGGGTACGGCAAAGGAAGGACGTGCGGAAAGGTTTCACTGGAACGGTTTTTCCGCCAGCTTTTACGTTTTGTGATGAGATGCAAAAAGGCTTGCTACGAGAGTAGTGAGGTTAGGAATGAAGGTGCCGATGCCGGGTACGGTCTTGCGAGACCTTCCGCGAGAGGGACCTCGCGGAAGAGCCCCCAGGGATGGGTGTACGGCGCGTCTCGCAAGACCGTACCCGGTAGCGGCACCGCCACCGGACTTGGAATATTTAGAGAGATACTCAGAGCGAGGAAAGGGTTTCGACCATTGCACCGGTCAGACGGCTAAGGTCTTCGGAAGAAATAACATAAGGCGGCATTGCATAAACCAACTTGCCGAACGGGCGCAGCCACACACCGCGCTCGATCAGGCTTTCCTGCAGCGTCCGGTTATCCACAGGCGCTTTCATCTCCACCACGCCGATGGCACCAAGCACACGCACATCGGCCACGCCACTGGCCTCTTTCAGAGGGGCCAACTCTTTAATCAGTTGCGCCTCGATATTGTTCACCTGCTGCT
Source organism: Microbulbifer bruguierae (assembly GCF_029869925.1). Classification (NCBI taxonomy): domain Bacteria; kingdom Pseudomonadati; phylum Pseudomonadota; class Gammaproteobacteria; order Cellvibrionales; family Microbulbiferaceae; genus Microbulbifer; species Microbulbifer bruguierae. The sequence goes on from NZ_CP118605.1 coordinate 4,314,100, forward strand.
GCCAGTCACGCTCCAGCAGCAGATCAACACTGGCATTGGCGACCGCACAGGCCATCGGATTGCCCATAAACGTCGGGCCGTGCATAAACACACCCGCCTCGCCCTTGCAGATCCCCTCCGCCACCTTATCGGTACACAGTGCCGCGGCCAGCGTCATGGTACCGCCGGTGAGCGCCTTGCCAAGGGTCAGAATATCGGGGCTGATACCCGCGTGTTCGCAGGCAAACATCTTGCCACTGCGGCCGAAGCCCGTGGCAATTTCATCGGCGATCAGCAGCAGGTCGTATCTGTCGCAGAGCTCACGGACTTTGCGCAAATAGTCCGGGGAATAAAAACGCATACCGCCGGCGCCCTGGACAATGGGTTCCAGAATCACCGCGGCCAGTTGTTCGCGATTCTGTGCAATCGTTTGCTGCAGCTCGGCGATGTCGGCATCGGTGCAGGGTTCGTCGAATTTCGGTTCTGGTGCCGGCGCAAACAGGTGCTGGGTGAGCTGACTGGCGAACAGGTGGTGCATGCCGGTGACGGGATCGCAGGTGGCCATGGCACCGAAGGTGTCGCCGTGGTAGCCGTTGCGCAAGGCGAGCAGTTTGTTTTTCTCTGGCCTGCCCTGGGAGTGCCAGTATTGCAGGGCCATTTTGATGGCGACTTCGACGGAGACTGAGCCGGAGTCGGCGAGGAAGACTTTCTGCAGTGGTTCTGGGGTGAGTGCCACGAGTTTTTTGCACAGTTCGATGGCGGGCTCATGGGTGAGACCGCCGAACATGACGTGGCTCATTTTTTCCATCTGCGCCTGCATGGCGGCGTTCAGTTCGGGGACGTTATAGCCGTGCAGGGTGCTCCACCAGGAACTCATGCCGTCGATCAATCCGCGGCCGTCTTCGAGATAAATTCGTACACCTTCGGCTCTTGCGATGGGGTAGACGGGCGGGGGATTGATCAGGGAAGAGTAGGGATGCCAGATGTGGTTTTTATCGAACTCTAAATCCATCATGGTTCTGTCGAGTGGTCTTCTTAAGCAAGTGTGGTGGCGGTGAAGCGCCGGGTATCTGTTTTTGAAACCGGGCTAGGCGCCCCCCTTCAACCCATCCCTGGGCGCTGCGGCGCAAACATCCTGTAAGCGACGCTTTCAAAAACAGATCCCCGGCACTCCCCCTGCAATTCAAATATTTGTACTTCGTAAGCGAATAAGTCTAACTACATCGTCATTCCGGCGCGAAGAGCCTGTGCCGGACTTGATCCGGTACCGGAATCCAGCGCTACGAAGCTGTTAACAGGCCCTAGTCAGGCAAGCTCACGCAAAACTTTCAATGGCGGCTCACTAACCGCACTGCGACAGGCCAGCGTCCCCGCAGTACCAACCAGTAGCGCACCAACCGCAGGGCCAAGTACCCACAGCCCAGGGTGGAAATTAAACGGTAACTCAAATACTCGCTGCGAAAGCACCGCAAGTGTCGCTTCGGTGCCAAAAGCCGCAAGCAGTCCCGCGGCAATTCCCAGCAATCCAAATTCGATGATCAGGCTGCGAATAAGTAACTGCCGGCGGCCGCCCAGTGTGCGGATGACAGCGGCCTCCTGCAAACGCTCGGCAATGCTGGCGCGCACGCCGGCAACCAGGACGAGTACGCCGGCGATCAGCATCAGGGCGAGAACGGCTTCGATGGCGAAGGCGACCTGGCTGATGGTTTCGCGGATGTTTTCCAGGATCTTGTCCAGTTCGATGATGCTGACACTGGGGAAGTTTCGCACCAGTTCGTTGACGAACAGTTTGTCTTCAGGGGGCAGGTAGAAGCTCTGAATGTAGGTTGCTGGGAAGCTGTCGAGGCTGCCGGGAGCGAAGATCATGAAAAAGTTCGGGCGCATGCTGTTCCAGTCGAGGGTGCGCAGACTGGTAACGGGCGCTTCGGTTTCAAGACCGCCGATGGAGAAACGCAGCACGTCGCCGAGGTTCAGGCCGAGGCGGGCGGCGACTTCGACTTCCACTGAAATCCCTTGGGAAGAGTCGTCTTCGCTGGTTTCTTCGTTCCACCATTTTCCTGCGACAATTTTGTTGTCGGCGGGGAGGGTGTCGGTCCAGCTCAAATTGAGCTCACGGCGGATGGCGCCGTCATTTTGTTCACGCTCGGTAACCGGGGTGCCGTTTACGGCGATAAGCCGGCCGCGGACCATGGGATAGAACTCGGTGCCTTCGAGGTGTTTGTCGGCGATGGCGCGTTTGACGGCGTCGAGCTCGTAGGGAGCGATATTGACGAGGAAGTGGTTGGGTGCATTGTCCGGCAGCTGCATTTTCCACTCGTCGATCAATGCGGTGCGCGCGTAGAACATGGCGAGCATGGCCAGCAGGCCGGTGCCAAACGCGGCGATCAGCAGAGTGTTGAAGCCGGCACGGCGCTGCAGGCTACCGAGGGCGATGCGCCAGCTGCCGCCGAGGGCGGCGAGCCTGCCTCTGACCAGCAGGCGGTTGACGGCAGCGGCGCCAGCCACCAGGAGCCCTAGCCCGGCGAGCAGGGCGACGGTGATGGCGAGGCTGCCGGACAGCCACCAGATCAGCAGCAGCATGGAAATGGGACCGGGTAACAGGCCGAGCCATTCGCGTCTGTCCGGGTTGCTCCAGTCCTGTCGCAGGGTCTGCATCGGGTCGGTCTGGGCGAGGCGGAACAGGGGCGGCAGGGCGAAGCCGACCACGCAGGCGAGGCCGGTGGCGATACCGACCAGCAGGGGCTGCCAACTGCTCGGGGGCGGAGTGACCGGGAAGAAACCTTGCAGCAGGTTGACAGCCTGGGACTGCACCACGGAGCCGATGATGAGGCCGATGGCCGTGGCGATCAGGGTGAGGGCCGCCATCTGGCCGATGTAGATTCCGAGGATTTTGTGTTTACCGGCGCCCAGGCTTTTCATCACGGCAACGTAATTCGCGTGGCGCAGGCCGTAGCGTCTGGCAGCGAGACCGACGGCAACACTGGCGAGCAGGACCGCCAGACTGGCGGCCAGATACAGGAAGCTTTCCGCGCGTTCCAGCGTCATGGCGACCCGTGGCTGTCCCTCCTTCAGGTCGGTGATGTGTTCGTGCAGGGTGAGTTTGGGGCGCAGCCATTTGAGGTAGTTGTCCAGCGCAGCGTCGTCGCCGGCGAGCAGGTAGTTGTAGTTGACGCGACTGCCGGGCTGCAGAATGTTGGTGGCGGCGAGATCGCTGGTGTGCATCATAACCCGCGCTCCCATGGAGAACAGGTTGGCACCGCGGTCCGGTTCGTGGTCGATGATGCCGCTGATGGTGAAACTGCTGTCACCCAGTTGCAGTTGGTCGCCAATACCGAGCCGCATCAATGGCAGCAGGCGCTCTTCCAGCCAAACTGTGCCGGGTTCTGGGCCTCGCTGCACCACGCGTGACTCTTCTTCGACGGATTGTCGTATCTCCAGGTGGCCAACCAGTGGGTAGCCGTAACTGACGGCTTTGACCGACGCGAACTGGAATTCATCGCCGGCGGCAAGCATGGAGGCGAAGGTGACGGTTTTCGCCCGCTGCAGGCCGAGGGAATTGGCCTTTTCCAGCCATTCTTGCGGTACTTCCTTGCTACTTTTCAGTACCCGTTCGGCGGCCAGAAAGCTCTGGGACTGGATGTGCATGGCACGGGTCAGGCGATCGGAGAAGTGGGCGATGGCGGTGACGCAGCTCACCGCCAGGATCAGTGCGGTGGCGATAAGTGCCAGTTCGCCGCCGCGCCAGTCGCGGCTCAGTAGTCGCAGGGGCAGCATCAGGCGGATACCTCCGCCTGTTCACCGAAAGGGGCGTCGGGGAGGTCGGCGGTAGAAATTTCTCCGGCGGACATTCGCAGATGCGCTCCGCAGCGTTCGGCGAGGCGCTGTTCGTGGGTAACCAGTACCAGGGTGGTGCCGGTTTCTGCATTGAGTTTGAACAGCAGGTCGATGACCTTTTCGCCGTTGTGGGCGTCGAGACTGCCGGTGGGTTCATCGGCGAACAGAATGCCGTTGCGCTGGTCATTATCTGTATTGGCGATGCTGCAAAATGCCCGCGCAATAGCCACTCGCTGCTGTTCTCCCCCGGAGAGCTGGCGCGGGTAGTGGTGCAGGCGGTGGCCGAGTCCCACCCGTTCGAGGAAGTCTTCTGCACGCTTGCCGGCGTTGCGCTCGCCGCGCAGTTCGCTGGGCAGCATGACATTTTCCCGCGCGGTCAGGCCCGGCAGCAGTTGGAAGGTCTGGAACACAAAGCCCACACAGCGGGCGCGCACGGCCGCTCGCTGTTCTTCGTCCATGGCGGTGATCTCTTCGCCGGCGAGCCAGATCTTGCCCTCGGTGGGGCGGTCGAGGCCGGCGAGCAGGCCGAGCAGGGTGGATTTTCCCGAGCCTGAGGCGCCGGTAATGGCGAGGCTCTGGCCGGCCGGGAGCTGCAATGAAATGTCGTTGAGCAGGGTCAAAGGGCCTTCACTGGTGGTGACGCGGTGGTGAAGGTTTTCGGCTTTGAGCATCACTGACATGGCAAGTCCCTGTAATTCCTGCAAAATGCGTAATAAATATGAAGTGGAGAGTATGACATGGCGGCAGTCTTTTTCCGGTATCCAGTGCCTGCTTTTATCTTGCGTTGCCTGCGCTTTGTCGCGCTGGTCACGGTTTTTTACGCTGGTCAGGCGTTGGCGGATGACCGGGAGGAAGGGCGCAGGACGCTGCTGGTACTGGGGGATAGTATCAGCGCGGCGTACGGGATCGATGAGCGCCAGGGCTGGGTGCAGTTGCTGCGGGAGCGGCTGGCGGAGCGCGAGCTGGATATCGCGGTGGTGAATGCGAGTGTGAGCGGGGAGACATCTGCGGGTGGCCTGGTGCGGTTGCCGCGACTGCTGTCTGAGCATTCTCCGGATTGGTTGGTGCTGGAGCTTGGGGGCAATGACGGTTTGCGGGGATATCCGCCGCGGGCATTGCAGAATAACCTGCTGCAGATTGTGAAGCTGGCGCGGGATGGTGGTGCGGAGGTGCTGCTGCTGGGGATGCAGATGCCGCCCAATTACGGTAAGGCGTATACCCGGGCGTTTGCGGACGTCTATCCGAAGGTGGCGGAGGCGGAGCAGGTGCCGCTGGTACCATTTTTTCTGGAAACGGTGGCGCTGGAGGAGGGGGCCATGCAGTCCGATGGTATTCACCCCACGGCCAAGGCCCAGCCGGCACTGCTGGACCATGTATGGCCCTGCCTGGAAACCATACTGACAGGCAATGGGAATAGCCGGTCCGATAGCCTGTGCACTTCTTGATCGGAAAGCGTACAATCGCGCCCTGATTTTTACGGGGCCCGGCTAGGCGGCTCCGTAGTTGGGGCTGCTTCGTAGCGGGTTCGGTGGCGGCGCTGCCACCGGGCAAACCTTTGCGGGACACGCTACGAGTTCATCCCTGAACGCTCGGCTGTGGCCATCCATGGCCACAGACGGTACCGCAAAGGTTTGCCCGGCGTCAGCGCCTTCGCATCGACGTTTGAACTTCGTAGTCAATTTTCTGTAGGTTGGGCAAAGCCGCAGGCGTGCCCAACATCGCGCTCAACAAATTGCTGTTCTGTATTTGAGATTTACCCATGTCTGATCTGGAAAACCGCCGCGAGCGGCTGGAATTCAACAAGCTGCAAAAGCGCCTGCGCCGCAATGTGGGCAAGGCGATCGCCGACTTCAATATGATTGAAGAAGGCGACAAGGTGATGGTGTGTCTGTCGGGTGGTAAGGATTCCTATGCGATGCTGGAAATCCTGATGAACCTGCAGAAGACCGCGCCGGTGCATTTTGAGCTGGTGGCGGTGAATATGGATCAGAAGCAGCCGGGTTTCCCGGAGCACATTCTGCCGGAGTACCTGCAGAATGTGGGGGTGCCGTACCACATTGTGAACAAGGATACCTACAGTGTGGTGAAGGAGGTGGTGCCGGAGGGCAAGACGACGTGCGGTCTGTGTTCGCGCCTGCGCCGCGGGACCCTGTACGGTTTTGCCGAGGAGATCGGTGCAACCAAGGTGGCGCTGGGGCATCACAAGGATGATATTGTCGAGACACTGTTCCTGAATATGTTTTATGGTGGTCGCCTGAAGGCGATGCCGCCGAAGCTGCGTGCGGACGATGGACGCAACATCGTGATTCGCCCGCTGGCTTACTGCCGCGAATCGGATCTGGTTGCGTTTGCGGATCACAAGCAGTTCCCGATTATTCCCTGCAATCTGTGCGGCAGTCAGGAAAACCTGCAGCGGCAGGCGATCAAGCAGATGCTGAATGACTGGGATCGCAAGTTTCCCGGCCGCAGTGACAATATTTTCGCAGCGCTCACCCGGGTGTCGCCGTCACAGTTGGCGGATCGGGATCTGTACGATTTTGAGAGTCTGGAACTGGACCGCTCTATGCCTGCGCCCGAGGTGGACGCGCGATCGATCGAGCAGTCTGTGGATTCCTGGATTCCCGCGGATGCTCGCGATGAGGAGCAGACTGAGGTTGCGCAGCCAATGTATATTGAGGCCCGCAATCTGTAGTGGTGGTAGTGGGTGCCTGCAGCGCATCTGTTTCACGAGCCGCGGTGTTTGCCGCGGCTTTTTTATGCTCAGGTTTGTGTCCTGAGACGGGGTTTCCTCGCTGCCTGCTTTCCAGGGGCCTGATCAGACGGCAGTAGCTGTCGACAAAATCTCGCAGGCTGGCGCTGGGGCCGTGATGGAAGTGTTTTTTCCACAATTTGGCCATCTTCGGCAGATCTTCGCTCTCCACTTCGCCGACGCCGGCCGCGCGGTAAACCAGCCAGGCGATGGCGGTCGCGTAGCGCAGGTTGGTGGCGAGTTCGGAGTGGGGGTGTTGCAGGAAATCCCGTTGGCTGGCGAGGCCGCGTACCTTGGAGGCGAGCGCGGGGAAGTCGATCAGGTACTTGTCCCAGATCTGTCGGTGGGTACTGGGCTGTATCTGGAAAATTCCCAGACCGTGCCGGCGCCCCAGTTTCAGGTGGAAGCCGAGTTCGGATTCCTGTGCTGCGGTGCCAAGCAGCAGGGCTTCCATCCCCGGTGACCAGGCGCGCAGTTGTTTCAAGGTGGGACGAACTACCAGTAGCCGCAGTTCGTCTAAACAAATACTCATAGCGTTTTGCTAATCCTTTACTGCCGAGCTTGAAAGTGCCTTTCCTTGGCACCGTTCAATATCTGTACTCTCACCCTTGGTTTAGTTTGCCGATTGAGTAAACGCCAGCGAATGGGTAGATTTACGCGCAATTAAGACCAATAACGACGGAATCAGCCTATTCTTTCGCCAAAATAGGCAGAATCTTCCAAATTTGACGGGGAACCTCACATGTCCGGACCGTGGCTTGTAGCACTTACGTTTATTGCCTACCTGGCTTTGATTTTCGCGATCGGCGTTTATGCGTATTTACGCACCAAAAATGCCAGCGATTATTTTCTTGGTGGTCGCTCGCTGCCGCCGGCGGTGGCGGCGTTGAGTGCTGGCGCTTCAGACATGAGCGGCTGGCTGCTATTGGGGTTGCCCGGTGCGGCCTATGCAACAGGCTTGTCCTCTGCGTGGATCGCACTGGGTCTGTTCAGTGGCATTGTGCTGAGCTGGATCACGATGGCGCGTCGGTTGCGGATATACAGCTATGCCCTGGATGATGCCCTCACGGTACCGGCCTATTTACACCGTCGTTTCAATATGGGGCACCCATACCTGCGGACTATCTGCGCGATTTTTATTTTGTTGTTTTTTCTTTTCTATGTCGCTTCGGGCCTGATTGCCGGTGGCAAACTATTTGAGACAGTGTTTGGCTGGGACTATCAATGGGCCGTGGTCATCGGTGCGCTGGCGGTGATTTCCTACACCCTGTTCGGCGGGTTTCTGGCAGTGTCCTGGACCGATGTGTTTCAGGGATTGTTGATGAGCCTGGCACTGGTCATCGTGCCGGTGATGGTGATGTCCGATGAAGGTGGCATGGGTAACGCCTGGGTGGCGATGAAGCAGCAGCATCCCGAGCTGATGCACTGGATGTCGGACAATACCGGCAAAGCGTTGAGTGTTGCGGCAATTCTCAGCTCGCTTGCCTGGGGGCTCGGATATTTTGGCCAGCCGCATATTCTCGCGCGCTTCAAAGCCCTGCGACACCCTGACGATATGCCGGTAGCGGCGAGCGTGGCCGCTATCTGGTCGCTGGCGGGTTTTCTCGGCGCCCTCGCGGTGGGACTGTTCGGGCATCTCGAACTGAGCCAGGCCCTGCCCGATGGGGAGAGGGTGTTTATGGCACTGGTTGAGGCGCTGTTTCATCCGCTGGTTGCGGGCATCATGCTGGCGGCCATTCTCTCCGCCATCATGAGTACCGCGGACTCCCAGTTGCTGGTGTCTTCCGCGGCGCTGGCTGAGGATATTTACCACGTGTGGTTTGGCCGCAAGGTATCGTCAGAGCAACTGGTCGGGGTGGGGCGCTGGGCCGTGGTGGCGCTTTCTATGGTGGCAGTGGCGGTGGCGATGGATCCGGGATCCAAGGTACTGGATGTGGTGGCCTATGCGTGGGCCGGCCTTGGTGCTGCATTTGGTCCGGCGGTCCTGATTAGCCTGTACTGGTCGCGCATGACCGGTGCTGGAGCCATCGCCGGAGTGGTTGTGGGCGGGGTTACGGTTTTGCTATGGAAACAGTTGTCCGGTGGTGTCTTTGATATATACGAGCTGTTACCGGGCTTCGTGTTCTCCGCAGCTGCTATTGTTTTAGTAAGTGCCGTGACGGATTGCCCCGAACAAGTATCAACGCGCCACCGTCAATTAGTGGGGCAGTCACAGTAGTCTGAGCACGGCGCGCCGCATAGTTGCGCGATTGATCGGTGGTGCCGCGGTTGGAGTTATTGGAGTGATTGAAGTACACCTCGGTGATATCACTCGGTTGCATGTAGATGTAATCGTCAATGCAGCCAACCAGAGGCTCCTTGGTGGCGGAGGCGTTGATGGCGCCATTCACCGAGCGGCAGGGCCGCAATTGCTGGAGGCTTGTCGGCAGATCGGCGGGTGTCCGGTGGGAGAGGTGCGCGTCACGCCGGGGTTCCGGCTGCCGGTCAAGCGCATCTATCACACCGTTGGCCCTGTGTGGCGTGGCGGGAGTCTCGGTGAGCCCGAGCTGCTCGCCAGTTGTTATCGCCACTGCTTCAATCTCGCCCGCCGTGAAAATATCCATTCCATTGCCTTTCCCGCCATCAGCTGCGGTGTTTACGATTACCCCCCTGAGCTCGCGGTTGAAATTGCGGTAGAGCAGGTGCAAAGCCACCTCGACCGCGACGGTGGTCCGCGCCATGTCGTTTTCTGTTGCTTTGATGAAGAGATGGCCGAGCTGTACCGGATGCAGCTGGACACTGTCGTTCGCAGGTAGCCGTTGTATATACGGTAGCCACTGCATAAATTGTTGCGCCCCGCGCCCTTTATGGCAGGATGTATTACCTGCCAGCTGCGATTGTTGCTCGATATGGAATCCGCAGCTGGCCTCGCCGCCGCAATTGCACAACCAACAATAATTACCTTTGCCGGAGATATTCAGACATGCGCTCAGCAGAACAGTGGTTCAGTGAATACGGTGAGAGCCATCGGAATGCCACCAACAAGGCGATCCACTGGATCGCAGTCCCCCTGATTTATGCGACGGTGGTGGGGCTGTTCTGGTCACTTCCACAGCCCCATTGGATGGCCGGGTTCAGTTGGCTCAATTGGGCCGTCGTGGCACTGGTGCCTACCTTGCTGTTTTATCTGGTGATGTCGCTGCCACTGGCGCTTGGGATGCTGGGACTGTCAGCGCTTTGCCTGTGGATATGCAGCGCGCTGCAGGCTGCGGGGCAGAGCGTGTTGTGGTGGTCTGTGGGGGTGTTTGTGGTGATGTGGATCTTCCAGTTCCTGGGGCATCACATCGAGGGGAAGAAGCCGTCGTTCTTTAAAGACGTGCAATTTCTACTGATCGGTCCCGCCTGGGTGATCGCATTTCTCTACCGCAAACTCGGCATCAAATACTGAGTTAATACTTGCCGGGTTGCTGGTTTTTCCCTTTCGGCGAACTAAATCAGCGCGAGTAACAAGAGACCGGGCAATTCGCCCGGTCTCTTTTGTTGGCGGGTGTTAATACTGGGTGACATCCGACGTGGAAACGTCACAGTTGGACGTGTTCCAGTAGGCGCCGTATTTGGTTGACGAGCTACCGCTCTGAACGCCCTGGTACTCTTCGCACACCGGCGGGTTGCCGGAACTGTAGTTCAGAATGCGCAAATCCCTGATGGTAGCGCGATCGCCGAAGTTGCGGTTAACGCCGGCGATGGAGCCAATACTGGCGTTGATGTTTACATCGTAAATCAGCGCGTTGCGGGGGCCACCATTGTTGCTGCAGTTGCCGCAGGAACGCCACAATTTTCCGTGGGTACCGGTTGCGGTAAAACCACCGGAAATGATGGTGGTACTGTTCTTGGAGTTGTGCTGGAAGATTTTATCCGGCTTTCCGCCGTAGCCGCCGGTACTGTTGTAAGCACTGCCGCCCACAATCGTCATGGTGCCGCCTTCGGATTTATTGGTAGCGGCGTCTTCACAGATGTCGTTCCAGACAACGTCCGCCATGGTGCAGTTGCCGCCGGTGCAGTGGATGCCATCGGAGCCGCCGTTGGCGGCGAGTTTTACGTTGCGAATAGAGGCATTGTTCAGGGTGATTACGGGGGGTTGGCTTTCACTGTCACCGACGCAACTGAGGCCAATGGTTTTGCCACCACAGTCCACAAATCTGCCGCTGATGGATGCACCCGCATAGCATTCACTGGAGCTTCCGACCTGCTGGAAGGCCCACAGCTGGCCTGCTCCACCCCAGTAGGTATACAGGCGAGCGTCGGCGCCGGCATACATGCTCATTCCCCACACATCGATGGCCTTGTTGCTCAGCTTCGACGTGATCGAGTAATAGCCGCTGCCCTGATCGTCGATCCACCAGCGCTGGTTGTCGCCACCGGTGTAGGTCCACTGGCGGACTTCCGCACCGTCGTTGGTGTTCCATTCCCACACATCCAGGGACTTGCCGCTGTGTACCGGGCGGATGGAGTAACTGCCGTCGCTCAACTGGGTCACATCAAATTGCTGGTTGTTGTAACCGAGGGTGAACCAGGTCATGACGTTGGCGCCATCGGATGTGTCGAAACTGTTCACATCCAGCGCGTTGCCGTTCAGTTTGGAGACGATGACATATCTGCCAGATGAAATGGCGGCTGCGTTGGCGCAGAACGCCAGCAGGGCCAGAGTTATGAGGATTTTTCTCATCACTAGATTCCATGTTGTATTTCTTTATTTTTGGATTTGAACTCTTGCGAAGATGCGAGCCAAAGCCGTCGTGAAGCCGCGGGACTTCAAACGTCAACCTGGACCAAAAAAATCGTTGGCAAAAAGAGAGGCTACAGCGCGTTTCAGGCAGCGTGGGCCGGGGAACAGAAAGCCCCGGCGGCGGGAGTTTATCTAATATTGTATTTAAGTACTACAATTTGGCGTTAACTGGTACGAACGCCTCACTTACCGGTGGGCTACTGGCATGAACAGGATCTTCCAGGTTAATCGTATTTTGTCGCTGCCTTTTGCTCGCGAACCTTCTAGACATGTGGGTGATTGTCGTCGCTTTCCATATATCCATCGTTTGCATCGCTTCCAGGCTCATCATGGCGAGCGCCGGTTTCCCCTCTATGCACCTTCTCGCGCAGTCCCTGAACGAGCTTGAAAAAGATGGGTACCAGCAGCGTACCCGCGACACACGCCATAATGGTGCCACCCATGATGGCCGTTCCGAGCGATATCCGGCTGGCAGCACCAGCGCCTGAGGCGATCACGAGGGGAATGGAACCCACCACGAACGAGAGGGTTGTCATGATCACCGGGCGGAAGCGCAGTTTTGCAGCGGTCACCGTCGAATCGTGCAGGGATAGCCTTTCCACTTCGCGCTGGGTTTTTCCAAACTCGACAATAAGGATCGCGGTTTTAGCTGCCAGGGCTACCAGTAGTACCAGACCAATCTGACCATACAAACTAAGGGGTTCCCTGGCGATTAGTAACGCAGCAATGGCGCCGACGATGGCGATCGGCACCGAAAGGATAATCGCGAACGGGGTCAGGAAGGACTCGTACAGTGCGGCGAGGAACAGGAAGGTAAAGATCAGTGACAGCACCAGGGCAATAGTGGACGCATTACCGGCTTTGCGTTCCTCGTAACTGGAATCGGACCAGTCGTACTTGAAACCATCGGGAAGTGTCTCGATCGCCACACGTTCCAGTGCGTCCATGGCGTCACCGGAACTATATCCCCCGGCGATATTCGGGCCGCCGCTGATTTTGGCTGAGTCGTAGGTGTTGTAGCGCTTGAGGGTGACGGCACCGAGGATGGGTTCAGTGCTCAAAATTGCAGGCAGCGGTATGGGTTCGCCCTTGTTGTTGGTGATATAGATTTTCTCCAGATCGGTTTCCTGCTGGCGGAATCTGGATTCGGCCTGCACCATGACCTTGAAGGTTTTGTTGTACAGGTTGAAGTCATTGACGTAGATGGCACCGAGCTGGGTTTGCAGCGTCAGGAAAATATCGCTGATTTTTACCCCCAGCGTTTTCGCTTTCACACGGTCAATGTCCAGGCGGATTTGCGGTGAGCCTGCCTTGAATATCGAGAAGGCGCGCGCGATTTCAGGCTGCTCTGTGGCGGCTGCGGAGAAATCCTGCACCACTTTGAAGAGCTCCTGCGCACCGACCCCTTGGGTGTCTTCGAGCATGAACGAAAAGCCGGCCATGGCACCCAGGCCGGGAATCGCGGGTGCACCGAATACGAGAATCTGCGCCTCCGGCAGCTGGGCGAATTGTGCCTGGTATTTTTGTTGCAAAGCCTGCTGTGACACCTCTGGTGCTTTGCGCTCGTCCCAGGGTTTGAGTTTGGCAATCACCATCCCGGCGTTGGATTGCAGCATGACGTTGAGCAGGCTGAATCCATTCACCGACAGTACTTTGTCGACGGCGGGATCCTTCATGAGCACTTCGTTGATCTGGTCGATGACTGCGGCCGTACGCTCCAGCGCCGCGGCCTCGGGCAACTGTACGTCGATCATGAAGTAACCCTTGTCTTCATCCGGGATAAAGCTTTTGGGTACGGACTGGAAAAGCAGGAACAGGCTGACGAACAGACCGGCAATAATCGCCAGGCTTATGATCAGGTGCCGGGCGAGCCAGTCCACGATTTTGAGGTAGCCGCTGGAAACCTTTTCAAACCCCCAGTTGAAGCCGCGGATCACCGGATTTGGTTTACTGTGACCTTCCTTCAATACCGTCGAGCACAGCGCCGGGCTCAGGGTCAGTGCGTTGATCATGGAGATCAGTACCGACACCGTAATGGTGGTGCCGAACTGACCGAACATTCGCCCGGTCATACCGGGCAGCAACATGGTTGGACCGAATACGGCCACCAGCACCATGGAGGTCGCGACAATCGGCCCGGATACCTCCTTCATGGCTTTGGCGGTGGCAGCGCGCTTGTCCAGGCCCTCTTCGTGCATGATCCGCTCTACGTCCTCGACCACGATGATGGCATCGTCCACCACCACGCCGATGGCGAGAATCAGGCCGAACAGGGTGACCGTATTGATGGTCATGCCCATGGCATACAGAACGGCAAGTGTACCGACAATAGACACTGGTACCGCCAGGGTCGGTACCAGTGCGGCGCGCACGTTACCGAGGAACAGGTAGGTCACAATGATGACCAGAATGACCGTCGCGATCAGGGTGAAAATGGTTTCTTCCAGGGAAACAGCGATGAACTCGGTGGTATCGTGGCCGATGACTGCTTCAACGCCTTCGGGAAAATATTGTGATAATTCCTCTACCTTGGCTTTGACATTCTCGGCAACTTCCAGCGCGTTGGCGTCAGACAGTTTGTAAATGGCCAGCAGCACACCGGGACCGTTGTTGTATTCGCCGTACCCCTTGTAAATCTGGGCGCCGAGTTCTACCCGCGCGATATCCTTGACGCGAATTACCCCGCCTTTGTCATCGGCGCGCAGCACGATATCGCCGAACTCTTCCTCTGAAGTCAGTCGGCCTTTGGTGGTGAGCACATATTGGAATTGGGTGGATTCGGGGGATGGTGGTGAACCCAGTTGGCCTACAGCTGCCTGGATATTCTGCTCCTGAATCGCCCCCAGCACTTCCGGTACGGAAATCTCCAGATTTGCCATCTTGACCGGGTCGAGCCAGATCCGCATGCCGTAATCCAGGGGGCCGATGATTTTTGCCTCGCCCACGCCGGGTACGCGCGCAAGTTCATTGAGCAGATTCAGCGAGGCAAAGTTCGACAGGAACACGCCGTCAAACCGGTTATCCGGAGAAAACAGGTTGACCACCATCAGCATGTCGGAGGAACGTTTACGCACCTTGATACCGCGCTTCAGCACCTCCGGTGGTAGCGACGGTTCAGCCAGGGCCACCCGGTTCTGGACATCGACCTGCGCCATGTCGTCATCAGTATTCATGTCGAACGTCATGAATAGCGTGTAGGTGCCATCACTGCCGGAGTTGGAGGTCATGTAAACCATGCCCTCGGCACCGTTCACCTGCTCTTCAATGGGTATTGCAACCGCGTTTTTGACCGTTTCGGCATCGGCGCCCGGGTAGACGGCGACCACGGAAATTTTCGGTGCCGCGATATCCGGGTACTGGTCTACCGGCATGACGATCGCCGCGAGTATACCCATGAAGGTGATCAATATGGCGATCACAAAGGCGAAGCGCGGGCGACGGATAAACAGGTGGGTATTTTCGCTCACAGATCACTTTCCCGCGCTATTTGCCGGTTTCATAGGGGGTGTAGACATCGCCCGGCTGGTTTCGCTGTCTCGCTTCCATGGTCGATCTCTGATATTCCTGAAAAGCTTCCTGCTCTTTGCGCAACTGTTCGCGCAGGGAGTAGGGCGGTGGGCGAAGGTTGGGTGGTACTGGATCGTCGAATTGCTTGATTTCAACCGGTGTGACTTCGACAACGTCGCCCGCGCTGACTTTCTGTAGTCCCTCTACGAGTACTCTGTCGCCTACTTTGAGCCCTTTGCGCACAGCCCAGTTGGGCCCGATGCGCATACCGACTTCAATATTGGCCCGCTTGACCTTGTTTTCCTTGTCCAACAGGTAGACGTAATGTCCCTGCTGATCTTGGGATACCGCCTTTTGTGGAATCACGATGCGCTGTATTTCTTCCAGTAGTTTTCCATGCAGGGTGACATTTTCCTGGGGCAGAAGCAGACCCTCTGAGTTGGGGAACAGGACGCGGGCAGCGACGGTGCCCCGGGTAGAGGCGGCAGTGGCGTCCCAGGAGAAGAACTCTCCCTTGTACGGATACACCGTACCGCCCGGCAATACGATGTAGAGCTCCATATTGGGGATAGCGAGGCCTTGCTGTCGCAGCTTTTCGACCGCGCCATAAAACTCGTTGTAGGCCTTCTGGCCAATGTGGGCGAGTACATACACCGGGTCCACTTTGATGAGTTGTGTAATAGGCACCGAGTTGGGAAGGATGAAAAAGTCGCCCACAGCGTAGTTGGGGTGCCCCACTCGTCCGGAAAATGGCGCGACGATCGAGGTGTGAGAGAGATCCTGTCTGGCCTGGTGGAGTGAGGTCTGGGCGGTGTTGAGATGCGCTTCCGCCGCCTGCATAGCGGATTTGGCCGTATCGAAATCCTTCGCGGAAATGTATCCCTGTGGGCGCAGGTTTTGTGCGCGATTGAAGTTGGCTTTCGCTTCTTCGTAATTGGACATCGCTTCCGCGACGCTGGATTCCGCTGTGGCAACCTTGGTTTCAAAAGGGTAGGGGTCCAGTCTTACGAGTTCTTCACCCTGTTTGAAATACTTACCGGGCTCGATGTTTTGATACAGGATTCTGGAGGCGACGAGGGGAAAAATCTGTGCGGTCTCCACAGCTTCCACCACCGCGGGCACTTCAAAGCTGGGTCTGAAGCGCATGTGTTTGGCTTCGACCACTTCCACTTTTTTCGGCGGTGGGGTTGGTTTGGCGGCTTCTTTTTCTCCGCAGCCAATCGGCAGCAGACAGGCTACGAAAAAAAGATTCCGCCAATGGAGATGGTTACGTAGAGATTGGTACATCATTTCCCGCAACTTGAGTTAATAAACCTATCTCCATTAATCCTAGAGGGCGGGGCGTCAGCCGGTGAGAAGTTGATCGATAGTTGGCGCGAATTTAATTTTTAAGCGCGTTTATCCTTGCGGTAATACGGGTGTCGCTCGGTTCTGGGGCGGCAATGGAAAGGCAAGTCGGAGCGATGAGCGTCAAGGCAGGGGGGCGGGGGATTTGATTTGTTGCAGCAAGGGAAGTGGCGGGGCCTTGCTGCAACCGCAGTTTGATGACGTCTTAGCGATTTCTTAGCGATTGTAGTGCACCGGCACCTCCAGGGTCTCTTTGACCTGCTCCATCACCACATAACTGGTGCACTCCTGAACTTCCGGCAGGGTGAGCAGTGTTTCTCCATAGAACCTGCGATAGGCACTCATGTCCGCCACCCGGGCTTTGATCAGGTAGTCAAAGCTGCCGGATACCAGATAGCACTCCTGTACTTCCGGCAGTTCGGATACCGCATTGCGGAACGCTTCGAAGGCGTCCTGGGCAGAGCGATTCAGGCGAATCTGCACAAAGACCACCAGTGCGGCATCGAGAAATTCCGGGTTGACCAGCGCGGTATAACCCTGGATGACACCGTCAGACTCCATTTTCTTTACCCGCTCCACACAGGGTGTTGCGGTCAGCCCTACATGACGGGCGAGTTCGGCGTAGCTGGTGCGACCATTCTTTTGCAATACCCGCAGGATATTGCGGTCGATGGTGCTGAGTTCATTGGCGCGTCTTTTCATTTTGTTGCGATTCCCACTATGCATTTCTCATTGCTAAATCCGGCCGTTTCTCTGTTGGCCCGGTCACGACTCGCTGGGCAGACCATGGTGAACTGGCGCTTGACTTGTCTGTAGTATCTGTTCTGGTTCCGGTTGGCTAAATAACGTACTTCCCGCCATTTTTCCAGTGGATTCCACTAATCATATTGATAAGTTTATGAAAATCCACTTTAAAAGGGCGCCTATACTGCGGAAATCCAACAAAAAGGGGCGCGCGAGATTGCGCTCACAGAGTTAACGAGGAGAAGTCGTTATGTTGATCGGTGTCCCAAAAGAGATCAAAAACCACGAATACCGTATCGGCCTGACTCCGGCAAGCGTCCGCGAGCTGGTAAGCCATGGCCATAAGGTGGTCGTGCAAAAAGATGGTGGCTCAGCCATCGGCTTTACCGACGAGATGTACGAACAGGCTGGCGCCACGATCATCGACAATGCGGCAGAAATTTTTGCCACTGCAGACATGATCGTTAAAGTGAAAGAGCCCCAGCCCCAAGAGTGCGAGATGCTGCGTCCCGGCCAGCTGTTGTACACCTACCTGCACCTGGCTCCCGATCCCAAGCAGACTGAACTGCTGGTGAAATCCGGTGCTACCTGTATTGCTTATGAAACCGTAACCGACCGTTTCGGTGGCCTGCCGCTGCTGGCGCCCATGTCTGAAGTTGCCGGTCGCATGTCCGTGCAGTGCGGTGCCCATCACCTGGAAAAAGCCCAGGGTGGCCTGGGTGTGCTGTTGGGCGGCGTACCTGGTGTGGCTCCCGCCAAGGTATTGATTATCGGTGGTGGTGTGGTCGGTACCAACGCGGCCAAGATGGCGCTGGGTATGGGCGCTGATGTCACCATTCTGGATCGCTCCCTGCCGCGTCTGCGCCAGCTGGACGATATCTTTGGCGGCGCGGTGCGTACCGAATACTCCACCAATGACGCCATCGAACAGCATGCGCTGGAAGCTGACCTGGTGATTGGCGCCGTGCTGATTCCAGGTGCTGCAGCACCGAAACTGCTGACCCGCGACATGATCAGCCGCATGAAAAAAGGTGCGGTGGTTGTGGACGTGGCCATCGACCAGGGCGGTTGCTTCGAGACCTCGAAGGCCACCACCCACACCGATCCGACTTATGTCGTAGATGGCGTGGTTCACTACTGTGTAGCGAATATGCCGGGCGGTGTAGCGCGTACTTCTACCATGGCGCTGAACAACGCCACCCTGCCGTTTGCCGTGGCTCTGGCGAACAAAGGCGCCAAACAGGCACTGATGGACGATGCCAACCTGCTGGAGGGACTGAATGTCCACGCCGGCATGGTGACCTACAAAGCGGTGGCCGATGTGCTGGGCTACGAATACGTGGATCCCAAGCTGGCACTGCAAAAATCTGCTGTGGAGTCCGAGGTGGCTGCCTAACCAGCCCCAGGAGGCTGGAGAAAAGGAGCCAGGGGATGACCCCTGGCGAATGAAAAAGGTTCTCTTCTGGGGCGTACCCCACGCCCCGCTCTGTGAGACTTGGTAGTGTCCGACTACCTTTTTATAGCCGCGCTTTTTGCGCGGCTTTTTTATTCGCGGTTTTCCGGAATGGTTAACTTGCCCCGGGATCCTTGCTGTGCCCCCCTATTACTGGGAAAATGCCCGCCCACTGGGGCTATCTATGCACAACACCCCGGGTAGCCTGCAGAAATGGGCAGGGCAGTATGCGTAGTAGTTTGAGGAGAGAATGTGAGCAAGATCGGCCTGTTTTACGGCAGCGATGAAGGCAATACCCAGGGCGTTGCCCAACGCATTGCCGCCCGCCTGGGGGACGCCCGGGTCGATATCCACGATATCGCCGATGTCACTCAGCTGGAAATCGCGGACTACGACCAACTGATCTTTGGTATTCCTACCTGGGATTTCGGCCAGATTCAGTCTGACTGGGAAGACTTCTGGGAGGATGTCCAGGAAATTGATTTCACGGGAAAGACCGTGGCCCTGTTTGGTCTTGGTGACCAGTTTGGTTACGGCGACTATTTTCTCGACGCCATGGGTATGCTGCATGATGTGATTGTCGCCAATGGTGCCACCATTGTCGGATACTGGCCGACCGAAGGCTACGACTTCGAGGCCTCCAAAGCCGAAGTACCTGGGGAGAATGTATTTGTTGGTCTTGCCATTGATGAAGACCAGCAGGAAGAGCTCACCAGTGAGCGCCTCAACCGCTGGTGCCAGCAGATAGCTGATGCTTTCGATCTAGAAGGTGGTGCAGATAGCATCACTTTGCTCGAGGACTAGCCCACCAATGCCCAGACCGCAGATAGATACCCCGCAAAGCACACACACGCTCTCGTTGGAAGAGTTCTGGCACTGGTTGATGGACCATTGCAATTGCGTTCTGCGGGTGGGAACACCGGACTCTATTCTTTACGACGATGAGGATTATCACTGGCGTTTCACCAATGAAAATCCACGTACGCTGTTGATTCAACTGGTGCGCGGCAAGCGCCTGGTGGGGGAAGTGTTTGTCGAGCCCGAGTTTGTCAGTAGCGTCCGGGTATCCCCTGGCGACAAGGATGAAGTAATTTTTGATTTGATGGCCGAGGCGGATGGTGAAGAGCAGGTACTCTATTACTTTGTAATGTCTCACGGTGTAGAGGCCGATACGCCGTCGCAACACGACAGTCTGCACTGACGTCGTTACGCATAATTGATCTGCGGAACTAAGCTGTGGAGCAATAAAAAAGCCCTCGCCGATAAGGCGGGGGCTTTTTTTTGCTTACAGTTTTTACTCTGCGGCGGCCTCAGTTTCGGCTTCTGCCGTCAGGAAGTCATCGTAATAGATGGCGTCCGCCGCGTTCGGATCCGCGGAATTGACCGTGGTGATGATGCTATAGATTCCACCGGCGTTCAGTTCAATGGTATCGGAATAGACAATGGTGTCCGAGCCGTCGAAGGTCACTACCAGATCGTAGGTGCCAGGATTGTATTTCACCCAGCCGCTGCTTTCGCGGTAGTCCAGGGACTCTTCCGGGTAGAGAGACGAAATATTCTCATCCTGTTCTACCAGATAGTAATCAAATGCGTCGCTGGCACCATTGATCAGGCGTAGTTTTGCATGGGTCGCCAAGCGTTGCACATTGTCGGTTACCTTGACCCCGTTCCAGTCATAGGATTTGCCGACAAAGAAGTAAGTAGCTTTGTCGCCCTGGGTCAGGTCCAGTTCCTTGCGTGCGAGGTAGACACCGGGGGAAGCCGCTGGTGTTACATCAACGGACAGGTCGGTCAGCTGGCTCTTGCTGATTTCCCCGTATACGGAATCGCTGCCAAAGGCCAGGCCGCTGGTGAAGGTTTCTTCAAATTCGTTGTCGATGTAGACATCGATGTCGTCGCCTTCCGGGACTGCGTGGGCAAAACGCAATTCGGTGGTGGCATAGCGATCCGTCAGGGTTTTACTCTGGTCACGGAACATGGTGACTTTAACTGGCGCTGTGCCGACCCCGGCACCTTGGCGAATGGCAAAACCCACACGGGTTTGCGCGTTGAGAGTAAAGGTGTTGGAGATGAACAGAACCTCTTGCGGGTTACCGACTTCGGTTAGAGTAAGGACATACTCACCCTCATCCACAAGACCGTCAAAGGCGTCTTTTGGTGAAACAGTACCTTTGACCTGAACCGGCGACAGATTGGTGCCGGGCGCTTCCAGATAGACGTCTACCTGGCCCAGATCTTTTGCCAGGTGGAAGAACCAGATTTCCAGGTTTTCATCTTCGGGATCGCCGTCTTCGTCCTCGTCTTCAGTGTCGAAAACGTGGAGAGGCTTGCTGTACTGGAGAAATTCCAGATCGCCATATTGTCCATACAGTATTGCCATGTAGTCAGTGTCATTCTGCACATTGAATGACGTGCTGGCGATTTCCGTACACTCGTCGTCGTCTTTCACTCCATCTTCATCTGCGTCACCAGCGCAGGCGGTGGTGTCGTCTGTGGGCAGAATAACCTCAGCGCGGATACCCAGCTCCCCTTTGGAGACACCAGATGAGACGCTGCCGCCAAAACCCAGCGTTCCCCAGCCGTATTCATCGTCGTTATCGAACGTAAACAGCGTGACACTTTCTAGATCGGATACTGCGTTGAATGCACCAATAATCGGACTCTGGGTTGAGTCCTCATCATCGTCATCACTGCCGCTGCCGGAACAGGCGCCCAGGAATCCGGAAAGTATAAGGACTGAAGCCAGAGAAGAAATTTTCCAGCGATCGAAATGCATGTTTACTCCGATTATTTTTGCAAAAACATCCTGTCTAACTTATCAGTCAATATGCTTTACATGGATTAAGAAATGTAAGTAAACGGTTTAGAAGTGTGTTGCTATGGGGCTGAGGTGAAGTGAGGTTTCGCTGAAGTGTGTTGAGAGGAAGGAGGATAACAAGACCGGAGTGTGGGCGGTTAGCAAGTGCTAAGTACGGGGGGAGCTATTCGCTCGTTGATTGCCAATGGTCTTTTGAAATGGTTGAGAAGATGGCCTGCCATTGAGTTTGAACAGGCCAATCTTCATTTTTCCAGCAATATGTTAATTCTTGTAATGAAGTGTTAACTATCGACGAATACACCGCACAGGATTTCGCGGTACATATCTTTAACCAGGTCCAGATCATCGGCCTTAACACATTCATCCACTTTGTGAATGGTGGCATTGACCGGACCCAGCTCTACCACCTGGGCGCCGGTGGGCGCGATAAAACGACCATCGGAAGTGCCGCCAGCGGTGGAAAGTTCCGTGTCGCGGCCGGTGACTTTTTTGATCGCGGTCTGTGCGGATTCAACCAGCGGGCCTTCGGCAGTGAGGAACGGCTGCCCGCTGAGATTGAAGTTGGCTTCGTACTTGAGTCCGTGTTTGTCAAAAATCGCGCGGGCGCGGCTTTCCAGTTGGTCTGCGGTTGTTTCGGTGGAGAAGCGCCAGTTGCACACGACTTTTACATCGCCGGGAATCACATTGGTCGCGCCGGTACCGCCGTTGATATTGGAAACCTGGAAGCTGGTGGCCGGGAAAAAGTCATTGCCGTGGTCCCATTCTTCCGCAGTGAGTTCTGCCAGTGCCGGTGCCAGTTTGTGTACCGGGTTTTCCGCCAGATGCGGGTAGGCCACATGTCCCTGGATACCAAATACGGTGAGTTCCAGGCCGAGAGAGCCGCGGCGGCCGTTCTTAATGACATCGCCGGCGAGCGCTGTGCTGGAGGGTTCTCCGACCAGACACCAGTCGATTTTCTCTCCTTTACCCTCGAGCCACTCGACCACTTTGACAGTGCCGTGCTTGGCCGGGCCTTCTTCGTCGCTGGTGATCAGGAAGGCGATGCGGCCTTTGTGATCCGGATGCGCGGCAACGAATTCTTCACAGGCTACGACCATGGCAGCCAGAGAGCCTTTCATGTCTGCGGCACCGCGGCCGTAAAGCATACCGTCTACGATCTGTGGTTCGAAGGGTGGGTATTGCCAGTTTTCCTGTGGGCCGGTTGGTACCACGTCGGTGTGGCCGGCAAAGGCAAATAGCGGACCTTTTTCGCCGCGCACGGACCAGAAATTATCGGTATCGCCGAAACGCAGGCGCTCGGTTTTGAAGCCGATTTTTTCCAGACGTTCGAGCATCAGCTCCATGCAGCCGGCGTCTTCGGGGGTGACGGATTGTCTGCGGATGAGGTCGCAGGCCAGTTGTACTGTCGGGGTCATATTTTTGGGCTCCGTGATTGTTTGTCGGAGCACTATTCCTATTGAGTAGCGGCCCGCCTGCCGGGGACTCTTCGCGAGACACGCCGTGAACCCATCCATGGGGGCTCTTCTAAAACATCCCTGTTTTAGAAGGTCTCGCGAAGAGTCCCCGGCAGGCGGGCCTTCGCGTTGAATTTCAGACTACTTTTCAATTTCAGTTGAAATTACTAGCTTGTAATTGTCGAAGCGCAATAGTTAGTGCGAAGGCGAAGCATCTGGGGGAGCTTTTCGGAACCGTCGGCGACGGGACGTATTTAAGGGGGCGCCTAGCCCGATTCCGAAATAGTCCACTTGATGCTTTGCCGCCACCGGACCAGCTTAATGCGGACCCGGTAGCTATCCGGCTGAAAATCAGTTGCTATGCAACTCAGCATTCAGTTCAACCGCACTCTTGTTGGTCAGACACTCAACAGCACCGGTGCTGGAGTTGCGGCGGAACAGCAGGTCGGATTTGCCGGCCAGATCGCGTGCTTTCACAGATTCAACCACGGAGCCTTTGTCGTCCAGTACGGAGACCTTGGTGCCGGCGGTGATGTACAGGCCAGATTCGACCGTGCAGCGGTCACCCAGCGGAATACCGGTGCCGGCGTTGGCACCCAGCAGGCAGCCTTCGCCCAAGGAGATCACGATGTTACCGCCACCGGACAGTGTGCCCATAGTGGAACTGCCGCCGCCGAGGTCAGAACCGGCACCGACGAATACACCTGCAGAAATGCGGCCTTCGATCATGCCCGGACCCTCGGTGCCCGCGTTAAAGTTTACGAAGCCCTCGTGCATGATGGTGGTACCTTCACCCAGGTAAGCACCGAGGCGCACGCGCGCGGTGTGTGCGATACGTACACCCGTAGGTACAACGTAGTTGGTCATTTTCGGGAACTTGTCCACGCAGGACACTTCCAGTAACTCGCCTTTGAGGCGGGCTTCCAGCTGGCGCTGCGGCAGCTCTTGCAGATCGATGGCGCCCTGGTTGGTCCAGGCCACATTGGCCAGCTGGCCGAAAATACCGTCCAGTTTGGTGCCGTGGGGTTTTACCAGGCGGTGAGACAGCAGGTGCAGCTTCAGATAGGACTCGGGCACAGACTGGGGAGCTTCATCGCTGTGCAGAACAACGGCGACTAGTGGGCGCTGGCTGCTGGCGAACTGGCGAAGGATTGCGGCTTGTTCGCTGGCGCCGGCACTTTCCAGTTGATCTGCCAGCGGCTGTAATTGCGCTTGTTCCAGTGCAACGGCCACATTGCCACCGCCGATGCTGAGTGCACCGGTAACGGCGTTGGCGATGGCATCTGCCGGGTTCAGCAGGGGCTGGGGAAAGTAGACTTCCAGCCAATCGCCTTTGCTGTTTTGCGTGCCAACGCCAAAGCCGATGCTGTAAACGTTACTCATGTTGGTTTCCTTTTTGTGATTCTGTACGTGTGTGCTATCTGATTTTGTTTGTGCGACGGCTATTTGACGAAGCTGGTGTAGCTGTCGGCCTTGAAGCCAAACAGAGTCTCACCGCCCCTGGTGATGACCGGACGCTTGATCAGCGTTGGGGTTTCTTCAGCGAGCGTTTCCGCACTGGAATTGTCCAGAGCGTTTTTTTGGGCTTCGTCGAGGGCGCGCCAGCTGGTGGAGCGGCGGTTAAGCACCTGCTCCCAGCCGAATTCTTTCAGCCAGTCCGCCAACGGTACCTGGTCCATACCGTTTTCGCGGAAATCGTGGAAGTTGTATTCCACATTATTTTGTTCCAGCCACTTGCGGGCCTTTTTTACGGTGTCGCAATTTTTGATGCCATAAAGGGTAATCATCGCAGTTCCTGTCAATTGTCGACGGGCCAGATCGGGAGATCAGGCTTTTTTGGTTTTCTTGGGGTTTTTACGTGCGGGGTAGCAGGTGGTGCAGATTTCACAAACGGTGCCATCGCAACCGCGGGCACTGCAGTACTCCCGTCCGTAGAAAATAATTTGCAGGTGCAACTTGTTCCATTTGTCGCTAGGGAATACACGCTTCAGGTCTTTTTCCGTCTGCACTACATTCTTGCCGCTGGTAAGTCCCCAGCGCTGGGCCAGGCGGTGAATATGGGTGTCTACCGGAAACGCGGGATGACCGAAGGCCTGTGCCATCACCACGCTGGCGGTTTTGTGTCCGACACCGGGCAGGGTTTCCAGTGCCGCCATATTCTCTGGTACTTTACCGTGGTATTCGTTAACCAGAATTTCTGACAGTTTCTGGATAGCCTTGGATTTTTGCGGCGAGAGTCCACAGGGACGGATAACCTCCTGGATCTTTTCTACCGGCACCTTCGCCATGTCGTAGGGATTGTCCGCCAGTTCCCACAATGCGGGAGTAATCTGGTTTACTCGCTCGTCGGTGCACTGTGCGGACAGCAAGACGGCCACCAGCAGCGAGTAGGCATCGAAGTGGTCAAGGGGAACCGGGGTCTCTGGATACAGTTCTTCCAGGCGGTTGAGGATGTAATCCACTCGTTCCTGTTTTAGTAGGTTTTTTGCGCTCATGGTGTTCGCCGGCAAGGAGGCTCCTACTGGCAGAAACGGCGAATGCGTTGCGCCGCTTCAATACATTCTTCGAGAGTGGCAACCAGGGCCATGCGCACATATTCCGCACCGGGGTTTATGCCATTGGCCTCACGGGCGAGGAATGCTCCGGGCAGAACGGTGATGTTTTGCTGGCGGAACAGCTCGCGGGCGAAGTGCTCGCCATCGCCCACCTTGGGCCAGAGATAAAAGCTGGCCTGGGGTTTTTCGACATCCAGACAGCCGTCGAGGATTTCCAGCACAGCGTCGAACTTCTGCTGGTACAGCGCGCGATTTTCCATTACGTGCTGCTCGTCCTGCCAGGCGGCAATCGAGGCGAACTGGGTAGGTACCGGCATGGCGCAGCCGTGATAGGTCCGGTACAGCAGAAATTTTTCCAGGACTTCGCGATCGCCAGCGACAAAACCGGAGCGCAGTCCTGGAAGGTTGGAGCGTTTCGACAGGCTGTGAAACACCACGCAGCGACGGTAGTCGTTGCGGCCCAGGTCAGCACAGGCCTGTAGCAGGCCGAGGGGAGGGTTCTGCTCGTCGAAGTAGAGTTCCGAATAGCACTCGTCGGAGGCGATGGTGAAATTGTACTGGTCGGCGAGTGCGATCAGGCGTTTGAAATCCTCCATCTCCAGTAGTGCGCCAGTTGGATTGCCCGGTGTGCAGATATACAGCAGCTCACAGGCCTCCCAGACGGAAGCTGGAACGGCGTCGAAATCTGGCTTGAAACCCGTTTCCACGCTGCAATTGATAAAGTGCGGTGTGGCGCCGGCGAGAAAGGCCGCGCCCTCGTAGATCTGGTAGAAGGGGTTGGGCATCACCACTTTTGCGCCCGGGGATACGACTGCCTGGGCGAAGGCAAACAATGCTTCGCGGGTGCCGTTGACGGGAATGACCTCGGTATCGGCACAGACGGACTCGAGATTAAACCGCTGACACAGCCACTGCGCGATGGTTTGGCGCAAGGAATCCAGCCCTTTGGTAAGCGGGTAGGAGGCCAGCTTGTCCAGGTTGTCGATCAGTTCGTCGCGTACGAAAGCGGGCGGCGCGTGTTTGGGTTCACCGATGGATAGTGCGATGTGCGCAAGATCTGCAGGGCCTTCAATTCCTTCCTTCAGTGTTGCCAGTTTGGCGAAAGGGTAGGGTTGCAGCTGTTGTAAATTCGGATTCATGGTCGCTTTAACGTTATTCCAGTTTTATGGCTGCGGCGGCAGGGTTGCCTGGTGGGCATCTAGCTCCTGGCAGATGGACTGTTCCAGGATTTCGATAAGAGCCATATCCGTCAGCGGTTCGCTGTTGGCATCGGTAATATGAAAAATATCCTCCACCCGCTCTCCCAGGGTGGAGATCTTGGCATTGTGCAGGCGCAGGTCGTGGCTGATGAAAATACGCGCGATACGCGCCAGCAGACCAGGGCGGTCGGCACTGGTAATTTCAAGAGTGCTGTAACTGTCGCCGGGTTCGGTGGAAATGTGGGCCTGGCTTGGCAGGTGGAACATTTTCAGGCGACGCGGAGTGCGACGCTTGATCACTTTGGAGTAATCCTCCACCAGTTTCAGCTCCTTTTGCAGGGTGTTGCGGATCTGCTCCAGGCGCTGCGGTTCGTCCAGCAGCGGCTGGCCGGATTCGTCCAAGACATAAAAGGTATCCAAGGTGTAACCGCCGGCGGAACTGTACAGGCGTGCGTCGTGGATATTCAGGTTCAGCATGTCGAGGCCGGTCACTACCGCCGCGAAGACGTTCGGCCTGTCCGGGGTGTACACGAATACCTCGGTGGCGCCATCGTGTTCACCGGGGCCCGAATTGCGGGTTAGCACCAGGGTATCGCTGTCGGCATTACGTGCCGGGTCTTTCTGCAGCTGGTAGATGGCGGCGGTATGCCAGGCAATATTGTCGGCGCTCTCGCGCACGAAATAGTCTTCCCCCATTTCTGACCAGATGTCTTCCACCGCGTTGCTAGGCAGTCCGATGGCGCGAAGCATGTTGCGTGCCTGAGCCTGGGTTTCCTCGTAGATTTCGTCGCGGTCGATGGGGTTTTCCAGCCCGCGGCGCAGGGCGCGCTGGGTGTACTGGTAGAGCTGGCGCATCAGGCTGGCACGCCAGCTGTTCCACAGGTCCGGGTTGGTGGCATTGATGTCGGCAACGGTGAGCGCGTAGAGGTAATCCAGGTGCTCGCGGTCACCCACTTCGGCGGCAAAGGCGTGGACCACTTCCGGGTCAGAAATATCCTGTTTCTGCGACACCGCGCTCATCAGCAGGTGCTTTTCTACCAGCCAGCACACCAGGCGGCGGTCGCGGGCAGAGAGGCCATGGCGGCGGCAGAAGGCATCTGCGTCCATCACGCCGAGTTTGGAATGGTCGCCACCGCGACCTTTGGCGATATCGTGGTACAGGCCGGCGATGTAGAGCAGCTCCGGCTTGCGCATGCGCGACAGCACTTCCGCCGCGAGGGGGAACTTCTCCCAGGCGTCTTCGTCGAGGAAGCTGCGCATATTGCGCACCACCTGCAGGGTGTGGGCATCCACGGTATAGATGTGGAACAGGTCGTGTTGCATCTGTCCGGTCACGCGGCCGAACTCAGGCAGGTAGCGACCGAGTACACCATAGCGGGTCATGCGCGTGAGTTGGGTGGAGAGCCCCTTGGGGCTGCGCAGCAGCTGCATGAACAACCGCGTATTGGCGGGGTCTGCGCGGAACTGGTCGTCGATCAGGTGGCGATGCTCACGGATCAGGCGGATGGTGGATGCTCGCACACCCTGGATTTCCGGGTGATTGGACATCAGCACAAAGATCTCCAGCAGCGCTGGCGGGTGCTCGATGAAGGTGCGGGTTACCGCCACTTCAATGGTGTTACCGCGTAGCTGGAAGCGCTCGTTGATCGGAGTTACCGGGAGGTGCTTGCCCCGTTGCAGAATCACCTCGTCGAGGAATTGCAGCAGCACATCATTCAGCTCCCGCAGGGCCATAACGATGCGGTAGTAATTGTGCATGAACTGTTCGACGGCGAGATTGGACTCATTGTCCCGATAGCCGAACTCCCGGGCCAGCTCGCGCTGGTAATCGAACAGCAGGCGCTCCTCCGGCCGACCGGCCAGCAAATGCAGTCCGTAGCGCACCCGCCACAGGAAATCTTCCCCGGACTGCAGGATGGCGAACTCTTCCTCGGTAAAGAAACCTTTGCCCTGCAGCTGTTTAAGGGTGCGAACCTGGAAGTAGCGCTTCGCTACCCAGTTGATGGTCTGGATGTCTCGCAAGCCGCCGGGGGCGTTCTTGATGTTGGGTTCCAGGTTGTACTCGGCACCCTGTTGCTTGCTGTGGCGTTGCTGCTGCTCGGCGTATTTGGCGCTGAAGAACTCGTCCGCGGGCCAGATGCGGTCTGGCGTCATGCGCTCGGTCAGGGTTTCGCACAGTGCCGGGTTGCCCACTACCGTGCGGCATTCCAGCAGGTTGGTGGCGATAGTGATGTCTTCCGCGGCCATTTCCAGGCAGTGTTCGATCGTGCGAACCGAGTGGCCGATATCCAGTTTCAGGTCCCAGAGGAAGGCGACCAGGCGCTCGATATTGTCGATGGTGGCGTCGTCTGGTTTGTCCGAAGTGAGGACAAGCAGGTCAATATCGGATTTGGGGTGTAGCTCGCCGCGCCCGTAGCCGCCTACCGCCAGCAGGCTGATATTGTCGGGCCACTGGAACTGGTACCAGGCGTAGTGCAACAGGCAGTCCACAAACAGGGCGCGCTCGTAGACGAGGGTGCGCACGTCTTCGCCCTCGCGAAAACGGCGCGCCATATGGGTACTGGCAGCGCCGACCGCATCCCTGAAAATCTCCAGCGTGGATTTGGCTCCCTCCGCCAGGTCGCGGCGAAAGCGCGACTGGTCGAAGAAAAACAAGGGTTTTTCGAAGTGCGGGATATGCGCCAGTTGCATGGAATTCATCTGCTTTGATACTGGATTCGACACCGGTACTGCTCCGGGCCGGGTGTTCCTTTCCCGGCCTCATGGAGGGGCCGGCTTAACGCGCTTGTCGGGGCGATGCCGTCGCCCCGGCAGGGCAGCCGTTTAAAACGATTCTTCTTTGCGGGCGGTGAGGATTTCCACGCCGTCGCTGGTAACCGCCATGGTGTGTTCCCACTGGGCGGACAGGCGGCGGTCTACGGTAACCGCGGTCCACTCGTCCCGCAGCACGCGACTGCCGGGTTTGCCGGCGTTGATCATGGGTTCGATGGTGAAGGTCATACCTTCTTCCAGCACCTGCCCGGTGCCTGGCCTGCCGTAGTGCAGAACCTGCGGATCCTCGTGGAATACATCGCCGATACCGTGGCCGCAGAAGTCTTTTACCACCGAGTAGTAATTCTTCTCCGCATGGGTCTGGATCACGTGTCCAATGTCGCCGAGGGTGGTTCCGGGGCGGACAATCTCGATCGCCTTGTACAGGCACTCCTGGGTCACTTTGACCAGGCGTTCAGCGTGCGCGGCAGGTTTGCCGACGAAGTACATCTTGGAAGTGTCACCGTACCAGCCGTCTTTGATCACCGTGACATCGATATTGATGATGTCGCCTTTTTTCAGCACCTTGGCCTCGGAGGGGATGCCGTGACAGATCACCTCGTTGACCGAGGTGCAGATCGATTTTGGGAAGCCGCGATAACCGAGGCAAGCGGGAATGGCTTGCTGGACGTTGACGATATAGTCGTGACAGCGCCTGTCCAGTTCTTCCGTGGTGACCCCGGGAACCACATATTCGCCAATCATTTCCAGTACTTCTGCTGCCAGGCGGCCCGCAATGCGCATTTTGGCAATCTGTTCCGGTGTCTTTACGGCGTTGGTCATGAATCTTCCCACAGGTTGAAGTTGGTTCGGTTGCGCGAGGTGCTGGAGTGGACGATACCGTCGTCGCTGGCTGCAGTTCCGGCTTGCGCGCGGCGCGGTATTGTAGCGGAATTACAGGGCTGCGGCATTAAGCTCTCTCTATGGTGGCAATAGAAGTAGCAATGGAGTAGCGCCGCCTGGCGGGGGCTGCGGCAGACTTTTGCAGAATAGTCCGATGTGTCGGCATTCGGCCGTGTGGCGGTAGTTGCGCTTCCGCCATGGCGATATCTGTGGTATAAAGCGCGCCGCTTTGGGCAGTGCCCGGAGTGAAACCTAATACGGGGCAGTCACTGCTCTGAACAAACGCCGCACATATACCGACACATTCGCCTGGGTGTCTCTGCAGTCACAGTTTGATTGTGAGGTGGGGATTGGTGAATGGGGTATATGGAGGATACAACCCAGGAAGTTGTCGAGCCTCTAATCTTTCGCTCGCACTTCTGTTTGAAAACTGAGGTTTACTATGCCGCAAGTCAGCATGCGCGATATGCTGCAGGCTGGTGTCCATTTTGGTCACCAGACTCGCTACTGGAACCCGAAGATGGGTCAATACATCTTTGGCGCTCGCAACAAAATTCATATCATCAACCTGGAGCACACTGTTCCGGCCTTCAATGAAGCTCTGCAGATCATCAAGGGTATGGCTGCTCAGAAGAAGAAGGTTATGTTCGTTGGCACCAAGCGCGCTGCGCAGAAAGCCATTAAAGAGCAGGCGGAACGTGCAGGTCAGCCCTACGTCAGCAACCGCTGGCTGGGTGGTATGCTCACCAACTACAAAACCATCCGCGCTTCCATCAAGCGTCTGCGTGATCTCGAAGCTCAGTCTCAGGACGGTACTTTCGAGAAGCTGACCAAGAAAGAAGCCCTGATGCGCACTCGCGCAATGGAGAAGCTGGAGCGCTCCATCGGTGGTATCAAGGAAATGGGTGGTCTGCCGGACGCGCTGTTCGTGATCGACGTTGAACACGAGCGTATCGCCATTCAGGAAGCCAACAAGCTGGGTATTCCGGTAATTGGTATTGTTGATACCAACAGCAGCCCGGAAGGCGTTGACTACGTTATTCCAGGCAACGATGACGCCATCCGCGCAATCAAGCTGTACACCACTGCTGTTGCCGACGCTGTTGTAGCTGGTGCGGCGGTAGCTGGTGGCGCTGTTGCCCAAAGCGAATACGTTGAGGCCGGCGACGACCAAGCAGCTGCGGAATAAGTTGCAGACAACTGGCGGTGTAACAAAACTGAGTTACGCTGCAGGGAAAAGGGGCCTCTTATCCGGCCCCTTTTTTTCAAATCCATCAAAGAATTTGAATCTGAACCCGAGGATTGAATCATGGCGATTACCGCGTCAATGGTAAAAGAACTGCGCGAGCGCACCGGTCTGCCGATGATGGAGTGCAAAAAAGCACTGACCGAAGCTGATGGCGATATCGAAAAAGCGATTGAAGATCTGCGCAAGGCATCTGGCCTGAAAGCTGCCAAGAAAGCTGGCCGCACCGCCGCTGACGGCGTTGTTGCAGCCAAAGTTGCTGAAGATGGCAGCTACGGCGTTCTGGTTGAAGTGAACTCTGAAACCGACTTCGTTGCCCGCGATGACAACTTCCTGGCGTTTGTTGGCAAGGTTGTCGACAAAGCATTTGCTGATCGTCAGCAGGATGTTGCCGCACTGATGGAAGGTGCGCTGGAAGCAGACCGCGAAGCACTGGTACAGAAAATCGGTGAAAACATCGGCGTGCGTCGCATTCAGGTAGTAGAAGCTCCGGTTGTTGGCGCTTACGTACACTCCAACAGCCGCATTGCGGTACTGGTTGCCCTGAGCGGCGCCAATGTGGAGACTGCGCGTGACATCGCTATGCACGTGACCGCGGTAAACCCGCAGGTTGTGAAGCCTGAAGATATGTCTCCGGAAGTGGTCGAGAAGGAGAAGGAGATCATCAAGGCGCAGCCGGATATGGAAGGCAAGCCTGCTGAAATCGTCGAGAAGATGATGGGTGGCCGTATCAACAAGTTCCTGAAAGAGAACAGCCTGGTTGAACAGCCTTTCGTCAAGAACCCGGACGTGACCGTCGGCAAGCTGGCCAAAGACGCGGGCGCGGATGTTCTCGGTTTTGTCCGCTTTGAAGTGGGCGAAGGCATCGAGAAGGAAGTGGTGGACTTTGCAGCGGAAGTGGCTGCTCAGGTAAAAACCAGTTCCTGATGCCTGGACTCGCCGGCGGCGTTGTGCTGCCGGCACTCGCGGGGTGCTCCCGGTGTGTTCATACGAATGCTGCCGGGGCGCCCCGTTGTAGTATCTGGCCTACGGCAAGTGCTGTTTATAAACTGATCGATTGGGCTGCCCGGGTAGCCGAAACTACCGTTTATAATTCGGCCGGATCCGCAAAGGTGTAGGTAAAACCATAGGTAAAGCGCCGGATTTGTTGTAATGTTCGGCGGGCGCGAACCGCAAGCGGGTTGCGTCTCAACACAGAATTTAGCCCATGACAGTTGAGGACCAAGGGATGCCAGGTATTAAAGACCGCAAGTACAAGAGAATCCTGTTAAAGCTCAGCGGAGAAGAGCTGATGGGCGAGCAGGGGTTTGGAATCAGCCCCAAAGTGCTGGATAAAATGGCACTGGAAATCGGGCAGTTGGTTGGGATTGGTGTACAGGTCGGCCTGGTGGTCGGCGGTGGCAACCTGTTCCGCGGGGCTGCACTTAATGCCGCAGGCCTGGACCGCGTTACCGGTGACCATATGGGCATGCTGGCGACGGTGATGAACGCATTGGCCCTGCGTGATGCGCTCGAGCGTTCGAATATTTCTTCCCGGGTCATGTCGTCGATCCAGATGAGCGGTATCGTGGATCATTACGATCGTCGCGCGGCCATCCGCTATCTTGAACGCGGTGAAGTACTGATCTTCGCTGCGGGTACCGGCAATCCCTTTTTCACCACCGACTCCGCCGCCTGTTTGCGCGGAATTGAGATCGATGCGGAACTGGTACTCAAGGCCACAAAGGTTGACGGCGTCTACTCTGCCGATCCGAAATTGGTACCTGATGCCACCCGCTATGACCGCCTCACCTATGACGAGGTGCTCGACAAAAAGCTCGGAGTTATGGATTTAACGGCAATCTGCCTCTGCCGCGAACACAATATGCCGGTGCGGGTTTTCCGGATGGACAAGACCGGAGCGCTGCTGAATATTGTTGTCGGCGGTGAAGAGGGCACACTTATCGAAGAGGATGTGAATCAGTGATCAACGACATCAAGAAAGACGCCGAAGGGCGCATGAGCAAAACCATCGACGCGTTGGGAACCAACTTCAACAAGATTCGCACCGGTCGCGCGCACCCGAGCATTCTCGATGGAATTCAGATTTCCTACTATGGTTCAGACACGCCGCTGTCGCAGGTAGCCAATGTCAACGTCGAAGATGCGCGCACCCTGTCGGTCACGCCGTGGGAAAAGAATCTGGTTCCCGACATTGAAAAGGCAATCATGAAGTCTGATCTCGGTCTGAATCCGAGCACTGCAGGCAGTGTCATTCGTATCCCGATGCCGATGCTGACGGAAGAGACCCGCAAAAATTTTATTCGCCAGGCAAAGAGTGAAGCGGAAAACGCCCGTGTTGCCATTCGCAATGTGCGCCGCGATGCACTGGCGGAAGTCAAGGCTTTGGAAAAAGAGAAGGAAATCTCTGAGGACGATGAGCGTCGTGCAGCGGATGATATTCAGAAGCTGACCGACAAATATATTGCTGAAGTGGAAAAAGCGCTGGCAGCAAAAGAAAAGGACTTGATGGAAATCTGATGTCTGTAAGCGGTACTGGTGTGGCAGTGCACGAGCTGGCGGGACCGCGACACGTCGCCATTATCATGGATGGCAACGGCCGCTGGGCTGCGCGCAAAGGGCTGTCGCCATCTGCCGGGCACAAAGCTGGTGTTGAGCGGATCCGCGATTTGATCGAGGCCTGCAAAGACCGCGAAATCGAAGTGCTCACGCTATTCGCATTTTCCAGTGAAAATTGGCAGCGACCGCCTAAAGAGGTGGAGTTGTTGATGAGTCTGTTCCACTCCTATTTGCGCCGCGAGGCGCGGCGTATGCAGGAGCAGGGGATTCGACTGCGTGTGATCGGCCGTCGCGACCGCTTTTCTGCACGTTTGCAGCGTGCAATTGCAGACGCAGAGGACCTCACGGTTGGCGGTACCACGGGTACACTGGTGATCGCTGCGGATTACGGTGGCCAGTGGGATATCGCGCAGGCAGCACGCTCCCTGGCGGAAGAGGTGGCCAGCGGTGCACGCGCGCCGGAGTCCATTGACGATGCCGCCCTGGGTGAGCGAGTACAGCTGGCGGATCTGCCGGCAGTGGATCTTGTGATCCGCTCCAGCGGCGAGCAACGCATCAGTAATTTTTTGCTGTGGCAGGCCGCTTATAGTGAATTTTACTTTACCGAAACGCTGTGGCCGGATTTCGGGGTTGCTGAGCTGGATGCGGCTCTGACAGCTTTTCGGCAGCGGGATCGCCGTTATGGCGGGCGCAGTGAAGATGGGGTTGAGGCGCAGGCGTGATCGTCGGCGTTTTCGATTACCCGGTTAAATTGATTAAGGGTTGAACGGTGCTAAAACAAAGAATAATTACCGCGCTGGTGTTGGTTGCCTTTTTTCTCGGGCTGCTGTTTTTTGTCCCCATGCAGTGGTTCTCCATGATCGTGGGCGCGATCATTCTTCTCGGTGGCTGGGAATGGGCCAACCTCTCCAATCTCAATCGCGCTCTGCGCTTTGTGTTTCTTGCCGCCCTGGGTGCCGCGCTCGTCGGCACTGCCCGCTATGTATTTGATTTCGACTTTTCCACCCCGGATATCGATCACGCTCGGCAAATCCTGGCGGTCGCCTGTGGTTGGTGGGCGCTTGCATTCCTGTGGGTGCAAGGTTATCCGGCCAGTGCAATGTTGTGGGGCAATCGCTGGGCGCGGGGGCTGATCGGGCTGGTTGTACTTGTGCCCGCATGGTTGTCGGTAGTGATTTTGCGTGGGCAGGAGCATGGCGCCTGGCTTGTGTTGTTTGTGGTGGCCGTCGTTGTCGCTGCAGATGTAGGTGCTTACTTTGTCGGACGTAAATTTGGCAAGCACAAGCTGGCGCGGGAAGTCAGCCCGGGTAAGTCATGGGAGGGCTTTTTCGGCGGGCTGGCTGCATGTCTGGTACTTGCTTTGGCGGTCTCTGTGGCATTTCAGTTACCGTTGAAAAACACGGTGCTGTTCTCGTTCGGCGTGCTGGTAACTGCATTGGCATCGGTTATCGGTGATCTGGTGGAGAGCATGTTCAAACGCCACCGGGGCATCAAGGACAGTAGCCGGATTCTGCCTGGTCACGGCGGCATTCTGGATCGGCTCGATAGCCTGACTGCTGCGCTGCCGGTCTTTACCATGGCCGCACTGGCCAGCGAGCTGCCCAAATATCTGTGACTGGCATCGGTAACAGATATCTGTGCCAGTAGCAGTCAAACGCTGTAATTATCAGAAACGAGTAGCTTGTTCCCCTTTCATTGCGACCCGAGCGGTAGCTGAGGGTTGTGGCTTGCGGCGATAGCTGTCGCGGTCCGGACAGGCTACAGAGGTAAACGGTTTCCATGTACTCCTCTCATCCACAATCAGTCTGTGTACTCGGGTCCACCGGCTCCATTGGTGTTAGCACGCTTGATGTATTGTCGCGGCACCCGCAGCAATACCGGGTATTTGCGCTGACAGCGAGAGAGCGGGTAGAGGCACTGGCGCAGCAGTGTCGTGAATTTCGGCCCCACTATGCGGTTGTGCTGGACGAAACTCGAGCGCAGAGTCTGCGGCAGTCCCTGCGGACAGATGGCATTGAAACCGAAGTCTTGAGCGGTATCGAAGGGCTCTGCCAGGTGGCCTCCGACGAGCGGGTCTCAGTGGTCATGGCCGCCATTGTCGGTGCTGCCGGTCTCAAGCCGACCTTGGCGGCGGTAAAGGCGGGCAAGAAAGTGTTGCTGGCCAACAAAGAATCCCTGGTAATGGCCGGCCCCCTGTTTATGGATGCGCTGGCGCGCAGCGGCGCGCAAATGCTACCTATCGACAGTGAGCACAACGCCATTTTCCAGTGTCTGCCCTATCCCTGTGATAGCCTCGATGAAGCGGGAGTGGAGCGGATTCTGCTGACCGGTTCCGGCGGGCCATTCCGCACTACCGATCCGGCGGCGCTGGAGCGGGTGACTCCGGAAGAGGCTTGCAATCATCCCAACTGGTCCATGGGGCGCAAGATTTCCGTGGATTCTGCCACCATGATGAACAAGGGGTTGGAGTTTATCGAAGCCTGTTATCTGTTTCGCGCAGCGCCAGCGGATATTCAGGTGGTGGTCCACCCGCAAAGTATCGTGCACTCCATGGTCCAGTATCGAGACGGCTCGCTGCTGGCACAGATGGGCAATCCGGACATGCGCACGCCCATTGCCCATGCACTGGCGTTCCCTCAGCGTATCGACAGCGGTGTCGCCGCGCTGGATCTGATCGCCCAGGGACGCCTGGATTTCGAGGCGCCGGACGAGGTTCGCTTTCCCTGCTTGCGCCTGGCGCGGGAAGCGATGGAGGCAGGCGGCAGTGCGCCGACTACCCTGAATGCGGCGAATGAAGTGGCGGTGCAGGCGTTTCTGGATGGGGCGCTACCCTTTACCGGGATTGCCCGGGTGATAGAAAAGGTCATGAAATCCACGGCAGTGGTTGAACTGACAGACCTGGACGCAGTCGAAAAGGCTGATCAAAAGGCGCGTGAACTGGCAGTGGAAATGCTGGCGGCGCTCTAGGCGCCGGTACAGGCTCACCGCTTATCAATGAGATCAAAGTAAACTGACTTCATGCTAGATATCTTACAAACCGCAGTTTGGGCACTGGTGGCCCTCGGTGTACTTGTGAGCTTCCACGAGTTCGGCCACTTTATTGTGGCGCGCTGGTGTGGGGTAAAAGTATTGCGTTTTTCCGTGGGCTTTGGCCGCCGCCTGGTATCCCGCTACGACCGCCACGGTACCGAATTCACTGTTGCCGCTATTCCCCTGGGCGGCTATGTAAAGATGCTGGATGAGCGGGAAGGCAATGTCGCGCCGGAAGAGCTGGACCGAGCCTTCAACCGTAAAAGTGTCTGGGCTCGTATGGCGATTGCGGCGGCGGGACCAGTAGCCAATTTTCTGCTGGCGATTGTGCTCTTCTGGGGTGTATTTCTCGGTGGAACTTCCGGCCCGGTGCCGGTGGTGGATGAAGTGGAAGCCGGCAGCCTCGCGGCCTACGCGGGGCTGGAGAAAGGCCAGGAAATCCTTGCTATCGACGATCAGCCCACTCCCACCTGGCAGGCGCTGAACTGGCAGCTTGCCAAACGCCTTGGGGAGAGTGGCGATATCAAATTTTCCGTACGCTACCCGGACTCGACCCTTGAATACCATATGTATGCGGATATCGACAGCTGGCTGTCCGGTAGGGAAGTAGCGGATCCTCTGAAGGAAATCGGCGTCAAATTGTGGGTGCCAC
This sequence comes from Microbulbifer bruguierae, assembly GCF_029869925.1. Lineage (NCBI taxonomy): Bacteria > Pseudomonadati > Pseudomonadota > Gammaproteobacteria > Cellvibrionales > Microbulbiferaceae > Microbulbifer > Microbulbifer bruguierae. The sequence goes on from NZ_CP118605.1 coordinate 4,351,645, forward strand.
AGGTCAGTATGACGCTGTCCCAGGTGGTGTCGGGAAGCCCCGCGGAGCGCGGTGGCTTGCAAGTGGGCGACGAAATTGTTGCCAGTGACGGACGGGACTTTACCACCTGGGATAGCTGGACAAGCTATATCAAAGCACGCCCGGAGCAGGCGGTAGCTGTTACCGTGGTCCGCGATGGTGCGGAGCGGAGCTTCACGCTTACCCCGGACGAGGTCGTTCTCGATAACGGTGAACGCATTGGCCGTATCGGTGTGTTGCCGACGGCAGCATCATGGCCTGAAGACAAGGTGCGTCGGTACCACTACGGTCTTCTTGGGGCCCTGAGTAAGGGGCTTGATGAGACCTGGAACAAAACGGCCTTTACTCTGGATAGTCTGAAGAAGCTGCTATTCGGACAGTTGTCCACCCGTAACTTGAGTGGCCCCATCACCATTGCTAAAGTGGCCGGCACCTCGGCGGACGCCGGCTGGCAATCCTTCCTCTCGTTGCTGGCTCTATTGAGTATCAGTCTCGGTGTGTTGAACCTGCTGCCCATCCCGGTGCTCGATGGTGGGCATCTCCTTTACTACGGTATTGAGGCCATAAAAGGTTCTCCGGTATCGGAGAAGGTGCAGATGATTGGTATGCAGGTGGGGATGGCGATGGTGCTGGGGATCATGGCCCTGGCGCTGTACAACGATATTTTGCGCCTGTAGCCAAAATTTCGGGTGCGTTGAAATTGAACGGGCGGGTAGCCCGGCTGGAATTGCGAATAAAAACTCGGATTTAGTAGATGAAAAATTTCCTGAAAGCGGCCTCGCTTGGTCTGGCTTTGCCAATCGCCGCTTACGCCCAGTCGTTTGTGGTCAATGATATCCGCGTTGAAGGTCTTCAGCGGGTTTCAGCGGGCACCGTGTTTGCCGCTTTGCCGGTGCGGGTGGGGGATCAGATCGAGAGTCTGGAAATCCAGAGTGCCACCCGCGCACTGTTCCGAACCGGTTACTTCCAGGACATCCAGATTGGTCGTGAAAGCGGCGTGCTGGTCATTACGGTGCGCGAACGCCCGGCGATCTCGAAGATCGAGATTACCGGTAACAAAGCGATCAAAAGCGAAGATCTGCTGAAGGGCATGAGTGACAATGGTCTCGCTGAAGGTCAGATTTTCAAGCGCGCGACCCTGGAAGGACTGGCGCAGGAACTACAGCGTCAATATGTTGCGCAGGGGCGCTACGGCGCCAGCGTAAAGACCGAAGTGAAGGAGTTGCCGCGCAACCAGGTGGAACTGAAGGTTGTGGTGGATGAAGGCTCCGTCGCTGCCATCAAGCACATCAATGTTGTCGGTAACCGCGCCTTCTCTGACAGCGAGCTCGCAGAAATCTTCGAACTGCAGACCACCGGCTGGTTGTCGTGGTTGAACAGTGACGATAAATACTCCCGGGAAAAACTGACCGGGGATCTGGAGCGCCTGGAATCCTACTATCTTGATCGAGGTTATCTCGAGTTCAAGATTGACTCTACCCAAGTATCTCTGAGCCCTGATAAGCAAAGTGTTTTTATCACCGTGAATATCACCGAAGGTGATGTCTACACGGTTTCCGACGTGGAACTCGCCGGCGATCCAGTGGTGTCGGAAGAAGAAATCCGTCGCCTGTTGCTGGTGCGTAAAGGGCAGACATTCTCTCAGGTGCTGATGACCACCACCTCGGATTACATTACCAAGCGTCTGGGGAACGAGGGTTATACCTTTGCTGAAGTCAATGGTATGCCGGAGGCCAATGAAGAGGATAAAACCGTAAAGGTTACTTTCTTTATCGATCCGGGTAAGCGCGCCTATGTGCGCCGCATTGATTTCCGGGGCAACACGCGTACTTCTGATGACGTGTTGCGCCGCGAGATGCGTCAGATGGAGTCCGCATCGGCATCTTCAGCACGTATTGAGCAGTCCAAGGTACGTCTGGAGCGCCTTGGCTTTTTCAAAGAAGTGCAGGTCGAAACCACCGAAGTACCAGGTACTTCGGATCAGATTGATGTGGAATACACTGTAGAGGAGCAGCCCTCCGGTACCATTGGCGGCACTGTTGGATATGCTCAGGGCAGCGGTCTGGTACTGGGCGCTAATGTTCAGGAAAACAACTGGCTAGGTACCGGTAAGTCCGTCGGTTTTGCGGTGAATACCTCTACCTACCAGACGGTGATCAATTTTTCCTATACCGATCCGTACTTTACTCCGGATGGTGTCAGTCGTGGTTTCAACGTGTTTTACCAGGAACGCGATTATTCCGAGATCAACCTGTCTAGCTATAACACCACTACCTATGGTGCAGGCCTGAGCTTCGGTTATCCGATTTCAGAAATCTCCCGGGTTGGGCTGAATATCGGTTTTAACCATATGGAACTGAGTACCCACAGCAGCTCAGTGCAGGAAATCAAGGATAGTCCGCTGCCCCTTGATTATGTCACCGGTGAAATTAACCGGGATGATTTGGAGGCTATCCGGGCTGAACTGGGAGAAGCCAAAACCGACGGCGTAGCCCTTGATCTGAGCATGCCTATCGGGCCGGATTTTTTGAATAATGATCCCGATGGTTTTGTCGATTTGTACGGGGATGAATTTGACACCTGGTCCGTGACTTCTTCCTATGCCCGGTCGACATTGAACCGCGGTATTCTTGCGACCCGTGGTGCCTCGCAGCGCGCATCTATTGAGGTGGCTCTGCCCGGTGGTGACCTCGAGTACTACAAACTCATATATACCGCCCAGTATTTTCGTCCGCTGACCAGGGATCTCACTTTGCGTCTTCGCACCCGCCTCGGGTATGCGGAGGGGTATGGCGATATCGATGAGCTGCCATTTTTTGAAAATTTTTACGGTGGTGGTTTTGGCTCTGTGCGAGGGTTTGAGCGAAACACCCTTGGGCCGCGTTCGACTCCAGCAGTAAGTTATATCCCTGAACCATGTGCGGTGAATGCGGAGGGTGACACGTCTAAGTATTGCTACGTCCTGGATGACAGCACCGGTGAGTTTGTAACAACGGATCCCTCGCGTAGGCCGCAACCTTTTGGTGGCAATATTCTCGTTGAGGGTAGTGCGGAAGTGATTTTCCCGATTCCATTTGTAAAAGATCAGCGCTCCATGCAGTCCGCATTTTTTATTGATGCCGGTAATGTTTTCAGCAGCAACTGTGGCGAATCTCAGCTCAACTGTTACGATATCGACGTCGATTACATCAACGTGTCCGCGGGTATCGGCCTGACCTGGATTACCGGGTTTGGCCCGCTAACGTTCAGTCTTTCCAAGGCCCTGCGTGAAAATGAGGATGACGATGTGGAAGTGTTCCAGTTCTCTCTGGGTAACAGCTTCTGATCATTGATTGCCCTTTGCTGTCCGATCGTGGCGGTATGAGGGTAGTTAGTGGACTTCATAATAACGGGCGCTCGGATGGGCGCCGGCAATTTACAGAGATACGGAGAACTAACGTGTTCAAATTTGTAAAAGTAAGTGCGATTTTGCTGGCAGGTCTGCTGTTTTCTGGTGCTGCCGCGGCGCAAACCAAAGTGGCTGTCGTCAATATTCAGGCAGCCATCATGAGCACAGAAAAAGCGTCCTCCAAAATCAACGCCCTGAAAACCAGTTCCGAATACTCCCAGTTGCAGAACAGCGCTGAAGGCATTCGTTCGGAAGTGCAGAAAATGGCGGAAGACGCACAGAAAAATGGTGTGACCTGGTCTGATGAACAAAAAGCCGAGCATCAGCGCAAAATGAACTTCAAGCGCTCGGACTTTGAAACGGCAGTAAAAAAACTGCGCGCTATAGAAGGACAGGCCGTTCAGGATATCCAGAAAGATCTGTTGCCCAAGGCCAAGACCGTGCTGGAAGAAATCATTAAAGAGCGCAAACTGGACCTGGTGCTGGATGCCAATGCCGCGGTTTATGCCGGCGCTGAAGCAAGTCTTACCGAAGATCTGGTCAAGCGTCTTAACGCCGCAAAATAACCTCGCTGCAAGAGACTGTCAGTATGAGCGAACAGCTGACACTGGCTCAGTTGGCTGAGAAACTGGGCGCTGAGTTGCGCCTGGTGAATGGGGCCAGTGGCAATCAAATCCCCACTGGCCTCAATACTTTACAGGATGCCGGTGAAAATCAGGTCAGTTTTCTCGCCAGTGCAAATTACCGCCGCTTTTTGGCGGAGACCCGGGCGTGTGCAGTATTAGTGACAGCCGACCAGGCTGAAGCCTGTCCTGTGTCGGCACTGGTGGTCGCCAATCCTTACCTGGCCTTTGCCCAGGCGACGGCCATTTACGATGACGCTCCGCGATATGCGCCGGGTATCGACGCCACCGCGTCGGTTCATCCAACGGCGGAGGTTCACGAGAGTGCCGCTATTGGTCCCGGAACCGTCATCGAGAAGGATGTGAAGGTTGCGGCGGGCGTTGTTATTGGTCCCGGCTGTGTTGTAGGTGCCGGAAGTGAAATTGGTGCGCGCTCCAGGTTGTTTCCTGGTGTGGTTGTCTATCACGGCTGCTACATCGGCACCGACTGTATAGTGCACGCCAACACCGTTATTGGTGCGGATGGTTTCGGTTTTGCTCCCAGTGAAGGGCGGTGGAATAAAATTCATCAGCTCGGTGGTGTGGAAATCTCTGATCAAGTGGAGATAGGGGCCTGCAGCTGCATTGATCGCGGGGCTCTCGGTAACACGGTGATCGGCCGGGGTGTCAAGATCGACAATATGGTGCAGATCGCGCACAATGTGCAGATCGGTGACTATACAGCCATGGCTGCGTGCTCCGCGGTTGCGGGTAGTACGGTAATTGGCAAACAGTGCACCATTGCCGGTGGCGTAGGTATCGTAGGCCATCTGACCATTGCCGACCGCACCCATGTTACTGCCCGCACGCTGGTTACCAAGTCCATTGAAAACGCCGGCTCCTATTCCAGCGGCACGCCGTTTTCGGAAAGTCGCGCTTGGCGTCGCAATGCGGTGCGCTACGGGCAGCTGGATCAGATGGCCCGTCGCTTGAGAGAGCTGGAGACTACGCTTGCAATGCTGTCGACAGAGACTTCAACGGAGTCACAGGCATCCGGTTCCGAGTAGCGGACCCGGTTCAAGTTAAACAATCAGATTTTATTAGTTAATTCGGGGCGTTCGGCGCCCCGAAGTGGTTTCTGGGGACAAATCGCCATGATGGACGTACAGGAAATTCGTCAATACCTGCCGCACCGCTATCCTTTCCTTCTGGTAGACCGGGTTGTCGAACTGGAGAAGGGTAAGTCGATCACAGGCTACAAAAACATCTCGATCAACGAGGAAGTATTCAACGGTCATTTTCCTGAGATGCCGATTTTTCCCGGTGTCATGATCGTAGAAGCGCTGGCGCAGGTTTCCGGTATCCTGGGCTTCAAGACCCTTGATCAAAAGCCTGCAGACGGATATCTCTACTTGTTTGCCGGTATCGACAACGTGCGTTTCAAGCGTCAGGTGGTCCCGGGTGATCGCCTGCAGCTGGAGTCCCAGGTGATTTCAGAGCGCCGCGGTATCTGGAAATTTGCCGGGAAAGCCAGCGTCGATGGCGAGTTGGCGGCATCCGCAGATATTCTTTGTGCGGTTAAAAAAATCTGAGGATCAACGTCGGTTGACTCCAGATGCGGCGCATGGGAAGGCGGCATCCGGTGAAGGCGAAACCTTTGCAGATTGTTGTGAACGTATTACGGATGTTGCTGGCGCAACGGGATCGGTTCGCCACCAGATTCTTTGGGGCTGGTGTGGACCGGCACCAGTGAGGAGATAGTTACAAAATGCAAACCAGAATTCACCCGACCGCAATTGTTGATGATTCGGCAAAGATTGGTGATGGGGTGCAAATCGGTCCTTACAGTATTGTGGGGCCTGACGTTGAGATCGGCGATGGCTGCGAAATCGCTTCCCATGTGGTACTGAGTGGCCCGACCAAGCTGGGTAAAAACAATCGGATTTACCAGTTTGCTTCGGTGGGTCAGGATACCCCGGATAAAAAGTACCGGGGCGAGCCCACCACCCTGGTGATCGGTGATAACAATGTTATCCGTGAAGGTGTCACGATTCATCGCGGTACCGTTCAGGATCGCGGCGAAACTACTATCGGAAACGACAACCTGCTGATGGCCTATGCGCATATCGGCCACGATAGCGTAATTGGGAATCACACGATTCTGGTCAACAATGTTGCGCTTGCCGGCCATGTATACGTGCGCGACTGGGCGATCCTCAGTGGCTACACCCTGGTGCATCAGCACTGTACCATCGGCGAACACGCGTTCACCGGTATGGGGGCCGGGGTTGGTAAGGACGTGCCGGCTTATGTGATGGTGGCGGGAAATCCGGCTGAGGCCAAGACGATCAATGCCGAGGGGTTGCGCCGCAGAGGCTTTACCCGGGAAGAAATCGCCCTGATCAACAAAGCCTACAAAACGGTTTATCGCCGCGGTTTGACGGCCGACGAAGCGCTGGAATCCCTGGCGCAGCTGCGTCAGGAGTCTGCGGTTATCCAGCCCTGGATCGATTCCCTGAACGATTCCACGCGCGGTATCGTCCGCTGAGGTAGTCCCTTGCTTGATCAGAATGGAAATAAGGGTAACGCTGAAGCTCGAACCCTGCGCGTCGGCATGCTTGCTGGCGAAGCTTCGGGCGATATCCTCGGTGCAGGTCTGATTGCGGCCCTGCAAAAACGCTTCGCCAGAGTAGAAGTAACCGGGATCGCCGGTCCCCGTATGCAGGCACTCGGTGCCGACTCCCGGTTTCCCATGGAGCGGCTATCGGTGATGGGGCTGGTAGAGCCACTGAAGCGTTTGCCGGAGTTACTGAAAATCCGCCGTACCCTGCGGCAGCATTTTATCGCCAATCCGCCGGATATTTTTATCGGCATCGACTCCCCTGATTTCAACCTCGGCCTTGAAGAGGCATTGCGTGCGGCGGGAATTCCGACGGTGCACTACGTGAGTCCGTCGGTATGGGCATGGCGTCAGGGGCGGATCAAGAAAATAGCGCGGGCAGTGGATCACATTCTCACATTGTTGCCATTTGAAGCGGATTTTTACCGCGAACACCAGGTGCCGGTGACGTTTGTTGGTCATCCTCTTGCAGACGAAATACCGCTGGATGTGGATGTGGATGCGGCCAAGCGCGACCTCGGTTTTGCTCCTGAAGATAAGGTAGTTGCATTGCTGCCAGGCAGTCGCGGCGGTGAAGTACGCCTGCTGGGGCCACTGTTTCTGCAGGCTGCGCTCTGGTGCCATCAGCGGCGCCGAGATTTAAAATTCGTGCTTCCTGCCGCGAGTCCTGAGCGCAGGGCGCAAATCGAGCAGCAGTTGGCGCAATTGACGGGGCTGGAAGATCTTCCTTTGACCGTATTGGATGGCCAGTCCCAGAAGGCACTCGCTGCGGCGGATGCCGTATTGATCGCGTCGGGTACCGCGACACTGGAAACCATGTTGATGAATAAGCCCATGGTGGTGGCCTATAAAATGGCCGGTCTTTCCTATGCGATTTTCTCCCGTATGCTGCACACCCCCTGGGTGTCGCTGCCGAATCTGCTGGCGCAGCGCGAGCTGGTGCCGGAAATCCTTCAGGATGATGCAACTCCGGAAGCGCTGGGTGCGGCAATTCTGAATTATTTTGATGATCCGTTGCTGGGAGACCGGCTGCGTCGGGAATTCAGCGAACTGCACCAGCAATTGCGTCGGGATGCGTCGGAAAAAGCGGCTGAAGCCGTTTGCACGTTACTCGACAAATAAGCCACGCTCTTACCCTTCTTTGAATAGTCGCTTTCCTGGTTATCTTCCCATGAAATCCAAAACTGCATTGCCTGCGTACGTCTGCCCCTACACTGGAACCCTGCTGGCTGGGGTTGATGAGGTCGGCCGCGGGCCGCTGGCGGGGGATGTGGTGGCCGCAGCGGTCATCCTTGACCCGGAAAACCCGATCGAAGGCCTGGCAGATTCAAAAAAGCTCAGCGAGAAAAAGCGCGAGGCGCTATTTGACGAGATTCGCGAAAAGACGCTTGCTTATGCCATTGCGCGTGCGACGGTGGAGGAAATCGATCAGCTCAATATTCTCCATGCCAGTTTGCTGGCAATGAAGCGGGCGGTAGAGGGGTTATCGGTGCAGCCGGAATTCGTACTGGTGGATGGAAATCGCAAGCCGATGTGGCATTACGATTGCGATACGGTGGTAAAGGGCGATGACCGTGTCGCGGCAATCGCGGCGGCATCCATTCTCGCCAAGGTTACCAGGGACCGGGAAATGGTGGATCTGGATCGGGTTTACCCGGGTTATGGCCTGGCGGGTCACAAAGGATATCCCACCAAGGTACACATGGAGGCGCTGGAGCGCCTCGGTGCAAGTCCGGTCCATCGCAAGAGCTTTGCGCCGGTGCGTCGCCAGCTGGAACTAATTTGACCCTGAAAATTAAGAGGCGAGGGCAGCCGTTACGAGTGGCTCGCCCGGTTTAGGGGGCTGGTGTACCCGATCGAATCAGCCTCGCGCTTTGCGGATGCGTGCGCTGGTGATCATCTTGTCTGACACTGCGACAATTTCGATCAGATACTCGCCGATATAAAGGCTGATGTTGCCTTCCGGGATACTTTCCAGATGCTCCATGATCAACCCGTTAAAGGTCTTGGGGCCATCGGTGGGTAATTCCCAGTGCAGGGTGCGGTTGATGTCGCGGATGGATGTGCCTCCATCCACGAGATACCAATCATCCTCCTGGGCCACGATTTCCTCGTCATCACTGGGTATCGGGCTCGCGGTAAAGTCGCCCACAATCTCTTCCAGCAGGTCTTCCAGGGTCACTATACCCATCACCTCGCCGTACTCGTCCACCACCAGGCCCATACGCCGCTTTTTCTGCTGGAAGTTCATCAGCAGGGTCGGTAGCGGTGTGGCCTCGGGCACAAAATAGGGTTCGTCGAGGTGTGTTTTCAGGGTGTCTGAGGTCAGCTTCTCCGTCCCGTCGCGCAGGATTTGTGCGGCGCGGCGCAGGTGCAGTATACCCACCACGTTGTTGATATCGCCGCGGTAGACGGGCAGGCGGGTATAGCTACTCTCTGCCAGCTGGTGAAGGATGGCATCTGCGGAGTTGTCCAAATCGACCCCGATGACCTCGTTGCGCGGGATCATGATGTCTTCCACGGTGGCCTGGTCCAGATCGAGCACGTTCAATAGCATGCCCTTGTGCTTGGTCGGAAGCAGGGCGCCGGATTCGAATACGACGGTGCGCAGTTCTTCCGGGGCGAGGTGTTCTGCCTCGGACTCTTTCCCGGCTTCAACCCCGACAAGGCGGGCGAGCCCGTTGGAAATACTGCCGACCAGCCAAACAAAAGGAGCTAGCAGCCACATTAGTGGTTGTAATACCACGCTGGCGGGGAAGGCGACTTTTTCCGGGTGCAGCGCAGCAATGGTTTTTGGCGTGACTTCGGCAAAAATCAGGATTGCCAGGGTGAGGGCAATGGTCGCATAGCCGAGCCCCGCTTCGCCGTATAACCGGGTGAAGAGGATTGTAGCAATGGCAGTGGCGAGAATATTGACGAGGTTGTTGCCAATCAGAATCGCTCCGATCAGTTTGTCCGGGCGCGACAGTAGGTCCATGGCACGTTTGGCCCCGCGGTGGCCGCTTTTCGCCTGATGGCGCAGGCGGTAGCGGTTGAGCGCCATCATGCTGGTTTCAGAGCTGGAGAAAAATGCGGAAATAACTATCAGCAGGCCTATCAGTGCAAACAGAAGGCCGGGCGGTATGTCGTTCAAGGGGGAGCTCTTTTTATTGGGACAGGGCGATATTGGAACAGAACGGCTGAGGTCGCAAGTCAAGCGGCCTCAGCCTCGGGGCAAAATGACTTCCAATGCCAGTTTGCTGCCGAAAAAAGCCAGCATAAGAATGGCAAAGGCGCACAGGGTCCAGCGCACAGCGGTATTGCCGCGCCAGCCTTTTCGCCAGTGGCCCCACAGGAGAATGCTGTACAGAATCCACGCCAGAATGGATAGCGCGGTTTTGTGTACCAGATGCTGGGCAAACAGATTTTCTACAAACAGGGCTCCGGTGATCAGGGACGCGGTCAGCAGCAGTTGTCCGAAAGCCACCAAGCCAAACAGCAGGCTCTCCATGGTCTGTAGTGGCGGTAGCAGGCGACTGATACCAGACGGCCGGTGATTGTGCAGCTGCTGGTTCAACCAGTAGAGGTAAATGGCCTGTAGCGTGGCCAATGTCAGCAGCGAGTACGCAGAGATGGATAGCAGGGCGTGGGCGGCGATACTAGGGGATATCTGTGTGCGTGGCGAAACTCCTCCCCAGGCGTGTACGGCGGCGAGTTCTGCCAGTGCCGCCAGTGGCGCTATGGCCAGGATCAGCAGGGTAAGCCGGTGCCGCAGGGATAGAATCAAAAGCAGTAAGGCTACGGACCAGGTAACCAGGGACAGCATGGCCAACAGGTCAAAGCGAAAGCCAACGTCAGCAAACAAGATGAATTTCAGGGACAGGGCATGGGCGACGATGGCGCCGGCGAACAGTGCCAGCATTAGTGGCTGTCGGGTCGCCTGCTGGTGACGCGACAGCGACAGGGCTGCGACCGCAGTAGTGGCCAGATAAAGTGCAATTGCCGTCCAGTGGGCTACAGCCGCCATTGGGGTTGATCCGTTGTGCTTTGTGATTATGTTTAGGGCGGGCAGTGTGTCACAGCGCGCCTGTGCTGGAAAGCCCGCCTGGGCTATACTGCCGCGTTTTCGGGGATCCGGTGGGAGCCGGGCCTTCACTGCTAGCCGAATTTACGATTTGAGAAAGTGATATGTTCGATAATCTGAGCGACCGTCTGTCGTCAGCACTGAAAAAAGTCACGGGTAAGGCGCGCCTGACGGATGACAATATCCGCGATACCTTGCGCGAGGTGCGCAAGGCTCTGCTGGAGGCGGATGTGGCGCTACCAGTGGTCAAGGCATTTGTTCACCAGGTGCGTATGGCCGCCGTTGGGCAGAACGTCAGCAAGGCGCTGAACCCTGGGCAGCAGTTCGTCAAGATCGTGCAGGGCGAGCTGGTCAAGGTGATGGGAGAGGCGGCGACGCCGCTGAACCTGGCAGTGCAACCCCCGGCAGTGATTCTGATGGCGGGCCTGCAGGGCGCCGGTAAGACCACCAGTGTGGCCAAGCTCTCCAAATATCTGCAGGATCGCGAAAAGAAAAAGGTAATGGTAGTCAGTGCTGACGTATACCGGCCTGCGGCGATCAAGCAGCTGGAGACGCTGGCAGGTGAGGTGGGCGCGATGTTCCATCCGTCCGCACCGGACCAGAAACCAGTGGACATAGCTCGTGGTGCGATGGAGGCGGCGCGGAAGCAGTTTGCTGACGTCCTGATCGTGGATACCGCCGGTCGCCTGCACATCGACGAGCAGTTGATGGACGAGATTCGCGAATTGCACGGCGTGTTGAGCCCTGCGGAAACTCTGTTCGTGATTGACGCCATGATCGGTCAGGATGCGGTGAATACCGCCAGCGCCTTCAATGACGCTCTGCCGCTGACCGGTGTGATACTGACCAAGGCCGACGGTGACGCCCGCGGCGGTGCGGCGCTGTCGGTGCGTCATGTGACCGGCAAGCCGATCAAGTTTATCGGGGTCGGTGAGAAAACCGATGCGCTGGAAACCTTCCATCCGGATCGTATTGCCTCCCGAATCCTGGGGATGGGGGATATCCTGTCCCTGATTGAGCAGGCTGAACAGACAATCGACCGCAGTAAAGCGGAAAAACTGGTCAAAAAGGTACAAAAAGGTAAAGGATTTGACCTGGAAGATCTGCGAGATCAGCTGCAACAGATGCAGAACATGGGTGGCCTGGGTGCTCTCATGGACAAGATGCCGGGAATGGGTGGGCTGGCTCAGGCTGCACAGCAGGCGGATATGGGCAAAGAGTTTCGGCGCATGGATGCCATGATCAGCTCCATGACCCCGGAGGAGCGCCGCAACCCGGATATTCTCAGTGGTTCTCGCAAGCGTCGTATTACCGCCGGCTCCGGCACCCAGATTCAGGATCTCAACCGCCTGCTCAAACAGCACAAGCAGATGGGCAAGATGATGAAGAAGCTCAAGGGTGGTGGTATGAGCAAGATGATGCGCGGTCTCGGCGGCTTGCCGGGCATGGGTGGTGCCGGCGGCCTCGGTGGTATGGGCGGAATGCCGGGTGGTCTGCCCCCCGGGTTCCGCAAGAAGTAATGATCGCCAGAGCGTGTTTTGGCGGTGCCGGTTGGCGTGCGTATTCGCCGCTATACAAATTGCAATCGGTACATTAGAATACGCCGCCTTTCAGCTGGCCCTTGGCCGCTGTTCATTGATTTGAAAGCAGATTTTTGCTTCGGCAAAGTCGCAAATACCGCCGAGAGGCGGGATGTTCTGGTCACCCAGAGGTGACCGGTTAGTGTTGAAACTACAGGATAGCTACATGGTAACCATTCGTTTGGCTCGTGGCGGTGCGAAGAAACGCCCGTTTTATCACCTGACTGTGACCGACAGCCGCAAATCTCGCGACGGTCGTTTCATTGAGCGTGTTGGCTTCTTCAACCCGGTTGCCCGCGGTCAGGAAGAGCGTCTGCGCGTTGATCGTGATCGCGTTGAGTTCTGGGTAGGTCAGGGCGCACAGCTGTCTGACCGCGTCAGCAAGCTGCTGAAAGAAACCGCCTGATTCCGTTTCTGACCGCTACGAATCCGGAGTACGTCCGTGGCTGAACATTCGGTTGTTAACGAAGATCTGGTCACTGTCGGGCGCCTCACTGCGGTGTACGGGGTCCGAGGCTGGGTGAAGGTGCACTCTTTTACTGAGCCGATGGAAAATATTCTGCAATTTTCCCGCTGGTGGTTGCAGGATCCCGGGGCAAAAGGTCAGGGCAAATGGCAACCTCTTGAAATTGACGCGGGCAAACGCCACGGCAAAGGCCTGGTTGTTCATATCAAGGGTGTGGATGACCGCGATGTCGCGGCCCAGTATTGTCAGCGGGATATCGCTGTTGCCGGCAGTGAAATGCCACAACTGGACGACGGCGAATACTACTGGCACCAGCTGCAGGGCCTGCAGGTGGTGAGTCAGTTTGAAGGTCGCGAATGCCGCTTCGGTGAAGTGGTGCGACTGATGGAGACCGGAGCCAACGATGTGATGGTGGTTCGCGGCGGCGACGACGGGCGCGAGCGCCTGATTCCGTATCTGCCCGGGGAATTCATCACGGACGTGGATCTGGATGCCGGTGTGATAACCGTAATCTGGGATCCGGAGTTCTGATGGCGGCCAAGCGCGTGGCGCTGGTGAGCATCTTCCCCGAGATGTTCGCAGCCCTGACCGACTACGGTATTAGTGGGCGGGCAGTGAAGGATAGTCTCCTTGAGGTGCGCTGTTGGAATCCCCGGGATTTCACTGCTGACCGTCATCGCACGGTGGATGATCGCCCCTATGGCGGTGGTCCCGGTATGGTGATGCTGGCGGAACCTCTGTCGCAGGCGCTGATGGAAGCGCGCAACTGGGCGGAGGAAGCCGGGCCGACCAGATCCATTTATCTGTCACCCCAAGGGCGGCAGTTGGATCAGCAGGGTGTCGAGCAGCTCTCACAGAGTGGCAACCTGGTGCTTTTGGCCGGTCGTTACGAAGGCGTGGACGAGCGCATCGTCGAGTCATTGATTGATGAAGAGTGGTCAATCGGTGATTACGTGCTCAGTGGCGGCGAGTTGGCGGCGATGGTAATGGTGGATGCCATTACCCGATTGATACCGGGTGCCCTGGGGCATGACCAGTCTGCGGTGGAGGATTCCTTCGCTCAAGGCTTGTTGGACTGCCCGCATTACACTCGCCCTGAAGACTATCAGGGGCAAAAGGTGCCGGAAGTATTGCTTTCCGGAAACCATGAGAGAATACGCCGCTGGCGTCTCAAGCAGGCCTTGGGGCGCACGCAGCAGCGCCGGCCGGATCTTCTTGAGAAGCTGGCGCTGACCCCGGAACAGAGCAAACTGCTGCAGGAGTTTCTGCAGGAGCTGTCGCCGGGAGAAAATGAGTAATATCGAATTCGCCGGGAGGCGTGAGTAATTCGGTGGTCTAGCCGTGAGGCTACATAAATCCCTTTTGGAGAACTCCAAATGACCAACAAAATTATCCAGCAGCTGGAACAAGAACAGCTGAAAGCTGAACTGCCTGCATTTGCCCCGGGCGACACCGTTGTCGTACAGGTAAAGGTAAAAGAAGGTAACCGCGAGCGTCTGCAGGCGTTTGAAGGTGTTGTGATCGGCAAGCGTAACCGCGGCCTGAACTCATCCTTCACTGTGCGCAAGATCTCTCACGGTGTTGGCGTTGAGCGTACTTTCCAGACGCACAGCCCGCTGGTTGACAGTGTTGCCGTGAAGCGTCGTGGTGACGTTCGTCAGGCCAAGCTGTACTACCTGCGCAACCTGACTGGTAAAGCAGCGCGTATTAAAGAAAAGCTCGGCTGAGTTTTCTGCGCGACACGAAAAACCGGAGCATGTCTCCGGTTTTTTTTGTGCCGCGAAAATGCGACTTGCCGACCCATTCCTGGCTGCTTCCATCGTTTGTGGCTGGCTGGGCGGTGGCAATCCGGGTGTGGGTGTAGTAAAACCTGCCGCAAGCCGTCCGGTTCATTGGTATTGCTGCCATACTGGCTATAGTCTGTGCAATTGGCGCTGTAGCGTTCCCATCTTTATGGAAATTTCGCCCTTGGAACCGGCAACGACCACCGTGGTCGAAGAGCAAATAATCTGGAGCAAATAGAATCATGACCTTTTTCAAACAGCCTCTTGTCGCTATTGCCTCGTTGTTGCTGGCCGCGGCCGGGCAGGTCGCGGTTGCGGAAGTAGATGCAGCGGTCGCTAGTCAGATCAAGGCGAAACTTGCCGCCAGCAGCCCAAATGCCCAATTTGGCGAGGTGCGGGAAAGTGCGGTGAATGGCTTGTATGAGGTCGACGTAAACGGCGGCAATGTGCTGTTTGTCTCCAAGGATGGCGGCCACTTTATTGCCGGTGATCTGTTCCAGGTGACGCCTGAGCGAGTAGTGAACATCTCTGAACAGCGCCGTGGGCTCAGTCGCGCTGCAGTGCTGAAGGGGGTGGATCTCAAGGATATGATTGTCTATTCCCCAAAGGGTGAGACCAAGGCCCGTATATACGTATTTACCGATGTGGATTGCGGCTACTGTCAGAAGCTGCACAACGATGTGCCGGAACTGAATCGCCGCGGCATCGAAGTGCGCTACCTCGCCTTTCCACGTGCTGGGGTGAACTCTGTAGGTTATCGAAAAATTGCTACGGCGTGGTGTGCAGATGACCCGAATAAAACGCTTACGGATCTGAAAAACCGCAAGAACGTCCCGCTCAATGTGTGCAAGGACAATCCGGTAGCGGCCCAGTACAAGCTGGGCAATGAGGCGATTGACGTGCGTGGTACCCCGACGATCGTGATGGAAGACGGCACCGTTGTGCCGGGCTATGTACCACCGGAAACCCTGGCGAAAGCACTGGGTATCTGACGGATACTAATTGATCCTGAGGGAGTTTTATGAGGCCGGCGTTTGCCGGCCTTTGTCGTTGTGCGGTTTGTGCGTCGGATAGCATTCTCAGACCGGTGCACAATGCTCACAGGGTGGGTCGCCCTGCGCAATTTTATTGACAATTTCCCTTGTCTCTCAGTATGGTTGTCGACCTTTTTTTGATTTAAACGCCAGTTATTGCGCTGTATTCCATTAGGGTCATGCGCGGAGGGAAGTTGTGAGCGCATTTGCCGACGAAACCACGAGAGTCTCGGAAAAACCCACTGCGGCAGGTTCAGTACCTGCGGTGCGAATTGGTATCTGTGGTCTTGGGACCGTAGGTGGCGGTACGGTCAATGTGATGGCACGCAATTCGGATGAAATTGCTGCCCGCTGTGGACGGCCGGTGGAGATCGTACAGATCGGTGCGCGCCGGGATAACCCCGTCTGCGATACCAGTCAGCTGACAGTAACCCGCGAAATTTTTGATGTGGCCAACAATCCCGATGTGGATGTACTGGTGGAGCTGATTGGCGGTACTACTGTCGCACGCGAACTGGTATTGACAGCTATTGCCAATGGCAAACATGTGATTACCGCCAACAAGGCGCTGATCGCGGAATACGGTAATGAGCTGTTTGCGGCGGCGGCAGAGAAGGGTGTCACCATCGCCTATGAAGCGGCGGTTGCTGGTGGTATTCCTATTATCAAATCCCTGCGCGAAGGCCTTGTAGGTAATCGCATCGAATGGCTGGCGGGTATCATCAATGGTACTGGCAATTACATTCTTACCGAGATGCGTGAAAAAGGGCGCAGTTTTGACGAAGCCCTGGCACAGGCGCAGGCACTTGGTTACGCCGAAGCGGATCCCACTTTCGATGTAGAGGGGATTGATGCTGCCCACAAACTGGTAATCATGGCTTCCCTGGCTTTTGGTATGCCGCTGGCATTCGACAAGGTGTATACCGAAGGTATCAGTGGTGTGTCCAAAGAAGATATTCGCTACGCCGATGAGCTGGGTTACCGCATCAAACATCTGGGGATCGCTCGCCGTACCAGCGAGGGTGTCGAGTTGCGGGTGCACCCGACACTGATTCCCCAGCGCCGCCTTATCGCCAATGTAAATGGTGTGATGAATGCGGTGCTGGTGCACGGCGATGCGGTAGGACCGACACTGTATTACGGTGCGGGTGCTGGTGCCGAGGCAACTGCGTCAGCGGTGATTGCCGATATCGTCGATGTCGCACGTACCCTGAATGTGCGCCCGGATCAACGCGTGCCACTGGCAGGCGTGACCCAGGACAGTCAGGGAACCCTGGACGAAGTGCTGCCCATGGGGGACACCGAGACCAGTTACTACATGCGTATATCCGCATTCGACAAGCCCGGAGTCATGTCCAAGGTTGCCACTATTTGCAGTGAGCAGGGCATCAGTATTGAGGCGCTGATCCAGCACGAGCCGGCCGAAGATGAAGAGCTGGTGCCGGTCGTATTGTTGACCAGTCGCGCGCGCGAGTCTCAGCTGCAGGAGGCAGTTAATCGCATTGAGGCGCTGGATACTATTCAGGGGCCGGTTGTACGCATTCGGGTCGAGTCCCTGGGCTAATACGTAATACTGCCGATTGCGCAGAACGGTGATTGCCGGCGGGTGCAGGTGTTGTGCTCGCTGTTTCCTCTCAAGAATTTGTCAGAATCAATACCAGAAACCAATACCAGAACTACTGTGAAATTTATCAGCACTCGCGGCCGCGCGCCGTCTCTTAGCTTTGCAGATACCGTCCTCACTGGCCTCGCCAGTGATGGCGGCCTGTATGTACCGGAAAACTTGCCTCGTTTCAGTCGTGAGGAAATTGCCGAAATGGCCGGCCTGAGTTATCAGGAGCTCGCGTTCCGGATTATGTGGCCATTTGTTGCCGAAGATCTAAGTGAAGCGGAGATGCGCGGAATTATCGAGCGCGCCTATGCGACATTCCGGCACGACGCCATTGCGCCACTGGTACAGACCGCGCACAACGAATGGGTAATGGAGCTGTTTCAGGGGCCGACACTGGCATTCAAGGATTTCGCGCTGCAGTTCCTCGGCCAATTACTCGACCTGTTGCTGAAAAAGCGCGGAGAAAAGGTGGTCGTGCTCGGGGCTACATCCGGGGATACCGGCTCTGCGGCCATTGAGGGCTGCCGCCACTGCGACAATATCGATATCTTCATTCTGCATCCACACAATCGCGTGTCGGAAGTGCAGCGCAAACAGATGACCACGGTGTTGTCGGATAACGTCTTCAATATCGCGCTGGAAGGCAACTTCGACGATTGTCAGAACATGGTGAAAGCCAGTTTTACAGACCAGTCGTTTCTCCCCGATGGCCGTCGCCTGGTAGCAGTTAACTCGATCAACTGGGCGCGGATCATGGCTCAGATCGTGTACTACTTCCACGCGGCCCTGAGTCTGGGTGCACCTTATCGCGCGGTGAATTTCTCCGTGCCAACGGGTAATTTCGGGGATATCTTCGCCGGTTATCTGGCTCGTGGTATGGGGCTGCCAATTAATCAGCTGGTGATTGCCACCAATGCCAACGATATCCTGCACCGCTGCATCAGCGCCAACGACCATACACCCAAGCCACTGGTGCACAGCCTGTCGCCCAGTATGGATATTATGGTGTCGAGTAACTTCGAGCGGTTGCTGTTCGATCTTTACGATCGCAATGGCTTGGCGATTGCCGAGTTACTGGCAGATCGCAGTGCGCCGCTGAAACTTGACGAGAGCGCACTG
The DNA here is from genome assembly GCF_029869925.1 of Microbulbifer bruguierae. NCBI lineage: Bacteria > Pseudomonadati > Pseudomonadota > Gammaproteobacteria > Cellvibrionales > Microbulbiferaceae > Microbulbifer > Microbulbifer bruguierae. The sequence goes on from NZ_CP118605.1 coordinate 4,369,931, forward strand.
GATAAAGCGCGTACCCTTTTCTCCTCCGAGCGAGTGGCGGATGAGCGTACTGTGGAAGTCATTCGCGAAGTGTTCGAAGCTACCGGCTACCTGCTGGATCCGCATACGGCTATCGGCGTGGAGGCGGCCCGAAGGGCGCGCCGCTCCAGTGCTGAGCCGATGGTGTGTCTCGCTACCGCGCACCCCGCCAAGTTCAGCGAGGCGGTGGACAAGGCGCTGCCCGGTACTCAGGTCCCGTTGCCTCAGCACATGCAGGATCTTATGCAGCGGGAGGAGCGCTTGCAGGTGCTGGATAACGAACTGTCTGCGGTACACGATTTTATTGCCCGTTCTTTGGCTTGAGTCGCACCCGAGGGGCTGGGTTAGAATGGCGCTGCTGAAACACTGCAGCACAGTCAGTAACTTTTAAGCCGACCGGACGCGATGAACGCTATTATTCGACGACGGCCAGTGGATTTTTCCACTGGCCGTTTTACTTCTTCGACCCCGAAAATTCTCCAGCGCGTGCTGTTGGGACGTGGCGTCGCCAGTGATGACGAGCTGGACCACCAGCTTGCCCGCCTGTGCAGCCCTGAGTCCATGCGCGGTGTGGATGCGGCGGTAAACCTGCTGGTGAATGCGGTGCGCAATCAGCACAAGATCCTGATTGTCGGTGACTTCGACGCGGATGGTGCTACCAGTAGCACCCTGGCTGTCCTCGCGCTCGGTGCCCTCGGGGCTGGGCCGGTGGATTACCTGGTGCCGAACCGCTTTGAGTTTGGCTATGGTCTGACCCCGGAGATTGTCGCGGTGGCGCAGGAGTACCACCCGGACCTCCTGATTACCGTGGATAACGGGATCAGCAGTATCGAAGGTGTAGCGGCTGCCAAGGCTGCGGGGCTGAACGTCATCGTCACCGATCACCATCTGCCTGGCAGCGAGTTGCCGCTGGCGGATGCCATCGTCAATCCCAATCAGCCAGGCTGTGAATTTCCGAGTAAGAATCTCGCCGGCGTCGGTGTGATTTTTTATCTTTTGAGCCGCCTCAAGAGCGTGCTGCAAGCTGGGGGCTGGTTCGAGGAGACCGGCATCGCGGTGCCGAATATGGCGGAGTACCTGGATCTGGTGGCCTTGGGAACCGTGGCGGACCTGGTGCCACTGGATCACAATAACCGGGTGCTGGTGCACCAGGGCATTGCCCGTATCCGCGCCGGCCGTTGCCGGCCGGGGATTCAGGCATTGATGGATGTGGCGGGGAGGGACCGCAGCCGACTTTCCACTACAGATATTGGTTTTATCCTCGGTCCCCGCATCAATGCCGCTGGTCGTCTCGATGATATCGGCACCGGTATCCGCTGTCTGATGACCCGTGATCCACAGGAGGCCCGGGAGCTGGCGGCAGAACTGGATGGGCTCAATCGGGACCGCAAGGCCATTGAAGCGGGCATGCAGCGGGAGGCAATGGCCGCTCTGGATCAGCTACAGCTGGCGGAGGAGGGATTGCCCTGGAGTTTGTGCCTGTACGATGCCGCCTGGCACCAGGGCGTGGTGGGTATTCTCGCCAGTCGCATCAAGGAAAAATTTCACCGTCCGGTGATTGCCTTTGCCGATGGCGACAATGGTTTGATCAAGGGTTCTGCACGCTCGATCGCCGGGCTGCATATACGCGACGCACTGAGTGATGTGGCGGCGGCCAACCCGGAGCTGATCAGCAAATTCGGCGGTCATGCCATGGCTGCCGGGTTGAGCCTGCGGGCGGAAAACCTGTCCGCGTTTACTGAGGCGTTTGAGAAGGCGGTGCGGGACCGGCTCAAGGAATCCCAGCTGCAGGCAATCATCGAAACCGATGGCGAGCTGGAGAGTGGTGAATTTTCCATGGAAACCGCAGCCCTGCTGCGCGCCTGTGCGCCCTGGGGGCAGGCGTTCCCGGAGCCGGAATTCGATGGTGAATTTCTGCTGTTGCAACATAGAATCGTCGGCGAACGTCACTTGAAAATGACTGTGGCACCGCTATCTGCGCCGCAGCAGGCGATCGATGCTATTGCGTTCAATATCGACCCGGATCTCTGGTCGGCACCGGTTGTACCGGTGGAGCGTGTAAAACTGGCGTTCAAACTTGATATCAACGAGTTTCGCGGGCGTCAGTCACTGCAGTTGATGGTCAGTCTTATTCAGCCCCTTTGATTTGTCGCCTGAACGTCCAGATTCTGGCGATTGAGGGGTAGTGCTTCCGAATTGTGCTCATCTACCGGCAGGTTTTACGCTGGTGTTTACAGGTGTTTTGTTATGGAACAGAAACAGGCAAAGGCCGAACTGCTGTTGTTACTGGCGGCGCTTTTCTGGGGTATTGCATTTGTGCCGCAGAAAATTGCCATGGCGCATATTGAGCCACTGGCATTTAACGCCTGGCGTTTTTTCCTCGGTGGCCTGGTACTGATACCGGTGGTTTACTGGCTTTCTTCCCGGCGTGATGTGCAACCCGGAGAAAGTAGCGGGGTCGCAGTCCATCATCGCTGGCGAAAGTGCTTGCCGGGGGGGGCGGTGCTCGGTTTCTGGCTGTTTCTCGGGGCGGCCCTTCAGCAGGCCAGCCTGCTATACACCACGGCCGGCCGCGCGGGTTTTATCTCCGGTTTTTATCTGTTATTGGTTCCGGTTATCGGCCTGTCGCTGGGGCATAAAACCAATCGCTGGACCTGGGCGGGGGTAACGCTAGCACTGTTCGGCCTTTACTGGTTGGCGGACTTCAGTGAAGAAGCGCAATTGATTGGTGACCTGATGGTGTTTGCCAGTGCCTTCGTGTTCGCGATCCAGGTGCTGTCGGCAGATTTTCTGGTACACCGTTATGACGCGCTGCGACTTGCTGCGATCCAGTTTCTGGTGTGCGGGATTCTATCGGCGATCGCCTCTTTTGTGATTGAGCAGCCTACCTTGCAGGCCGCACTGGATGCCGCCTGGCCCATTGCCTATATGATGATTTTTTCCACGGCAATTGCATTTACGTTCCAGCTTCTGGGGCAGCGCAGCGCGGCGCCTTCCCACGCTACGGTGATTATGAGCCTGGAGTCTGTCTTTGCGGTGGCGGCGGGGTGGCTGTTTCTCAATGAAATGTTGAGCGCGAAAGAGCTGATCGGCTGTGGTCTGATGCTGGCTGGTATGTTCGTCAGCCACTACGGCAATCACAGCGGGACGCATCACTGAGTGTGCGCTGGGCAATGATTGATTGGTCTCTACTGGCGCTGTTTGTGCCCACGTTTTTCTTCGTATCCATTACCCCGGGTATGTGTATGACGCTGGCTCTGACCATGGGGATGGCCTTCGGCGTGCGCCGCACCATGTGGATGATGCTCGGTGAGCTGTGTGGCGTTGCGGTGGTGGCGCTTGCGGCTGTGTTAGGTATCGCGGCGTTTATGCTGAAGTACCCCGGGGCCTTTCAGTTGTTCAAGTATTGCGGCGGCGTTTATCTGATCTATCTGGGGATACAGATGTGGCGCGCGCGGGGGCGGATGGTATTGGCGGAGCCCTCGGGTCAAGGCCCTGCGCCAATCCGGGCGGTAACCATGGTCCTGCAGGGCTTTGTTACCGCGGTGGCCAATCCCAAGGGGTGGGCTTTTTTCATTGCGTTATTACCGCCATTTATCGCTCAGGACAAGCCGTTGTTGCCGCAGATGGCAGTGCTGCTGGGTATTATTCTCACATTGGAGTTTGTGTGCCTGCTGATCTACGCCGGTGGTGGTCGGACCCTGAGTCGGCTGCTCCATCGTGCAGAAAGTGTGCGCCTGATTAACCGGGTCGCCGGCAGCCTGATGCTTGGCGTAGGAGTCTGGCTGGCACTAAGCTGACACGGAACGATCGGCAATTGGAAAATTAGTACTGACTGGGCAAGGAGCGCGATAGTGAGAAGTTGGCAGAGTCTGGCGGTAGCCACTGTGATGTTGGTGGGATTCTGTGTGGCAGGATGCGGAGACCGCAGCGGTAATCAGGCGTTACCCAAGAATAGTTCGCCGGAAAAAAATGCTGCCTCGGCTCCAGATCCCGCGCCGGAGGATATGCCCGCCGCAGGTGAGGATGAACAGGGCGTGGTGCGGGCGGCGGGAACGATATGGGTTGTGGAGCCGCGGGGGAGTCGTCAGTGCGAAGGCGGTGGACTTTCCGTGGAGCAGAGTCGTGGCAAACTGGTTGGCAATGGTGTCAAGGTAATCGAGTCTCGCTGTGGGGTCAGGGCGGATCGCATGTACCCGTCGGTATGTGGCGGGCCAACGGGCGATATTCTTTTGCACCGCATCCCGTCGGACCTGCTGGATGCGGCGTTGGAGCTGGGCTTTGATCCAGTGAGTAATATTCCCTATCGGTTTTCGTCCTGTACGCAAGCCGGCGGCGAGCAGGGGCAGGGCGGAGTGGGTAGTGGCAGTTGATCTGAATATTCAGCACCAGGCGGAGGAGCTCGGGGCGCATTTGCAGGCGTTGCGCTGGCGGGTGACGACGGCGGAGTCCTGCACCGGCGGCGCTGTTGCCGCTGCAGTTACTTCTGTATCGGGTGCGTCGGCCTGGTTTGACGGCGCCATCATTGCCTATGCGAATCGTATCAAGCGCGGATTGCTCGGTGTCGATCCAGAGGATCTCGAGGTCTTTGGGGCGGTGAGTGAACCGGTGGTGCGGCAAATGGCGGTGGGCGTGTTGAATCGGCTGGATGCCAATCTTGCGGTAGCGGTAAGCGGAATCGCCGGCCCCGACGGCGGTAGCGATGACAAGCCGGTGGGGACTGTGTGGATAGCCTGGGCCCACGGCCAGGGTCAGGAGCCCGTAGCGGTGGAGGCCCGCTGTATGCACTTCAATGGCAGTCGAGCGGAGGTTCAGGCGCAGACCGTGGCGGAGGCGCTGACAGGGCTGCTTGCCATTGCCCGGGAGCACCGCAAACGCTGAGTTTTCAGTATCCACTTTCCTCGCACTGTGGTTGTGGGTAGCGACCAGGGGGCCGAACACCAATTTCGGATTACTGGTTGCTTATACAGTAATTTTTCTCTAAGCTCCTTCCCACAACCAATCTTCAAGTACACGGGAAGGGTCATGGATTCCAACAAAGACAAGGCTTTACAGGCGGCGCTGTCACAGATCGAGCGCCAGTTCGGCAAGGGCACCGTCATGCGCATGGGGGATAAGGGCCGTGAGCGCATCCCCGCGATTTCCACTGGCTCTCTGGGCCTGGACGTTGCGCTCGGCATTGGCGGTCTGCCCCGGGGTCGTATTGTTGAAATCTATGGTCCGGAATCTTCCGGTAAGACTACCCTGACTCTCCAGGTCATTGCCGAGGCTCAGCGCAAGGGCGGTACCTGCGCCTTCGTGGATGCGGAGCACGCCCTGGACCCCATCTATGCTGAAAAACTTGGGGTTAACGTCGACGAGCTGATTGTCTCCCAGCCGGACACCGGCGAACAGGCTCTGGAAGTCACGGATATGCTGGTACGTTCTGGCGCCGTTGATGTACTGGTGGTGGATTCCGTGGCAGCGCTGACCCCGCGCGCGGAAATCGAGGGGGAGATGGGGGATACCCACGTTGGTTTGCAGGCGCGGCTGATGTCCCAGGCCCTGCGTAAGCTGACCGGTAACATCAAGAACACCAACACCCTGTGCATCTTTATCAACCAGATCCGCATGAAGATTGGCGTGATGTTCGGCTCGCCCGAGACCACCACCGGTGGTAACGCGCTCAAGTTCTACTCTTCCGTGCGTCTGGATATCCGTCGTATCGGCTCCGTCAAAGACGGCGATGAGGTGGTGGGTAACGAGACCCGGGTCAAGGTGGTTAAAAATAAGGTGGCGCCTCCGTTCAAGCAGACCGATTTCCAGATCATGTACGGTGCGGGGATCAACCTGCTGGGTGAAATCATCGACTACGGCGTGAAACTGGGACTGGTGGATAAGGCGGGTGCCTGGTACAGCTACAAGGGCGACAAGATCGGCCAGGGTAAGGCTAACGCCGCCAAATTCCTGAAGGAAAATACCGATATCCGTGATGAGATCGAAGCCCAGCTGCGAGCGCAATTACTGGGTGATGCGATTCCCGCAAAGCCTGAAGCAGTGGCCGTTGCGGAAGACTGATCTTGTCTTCATCCCAAGGCACCAGCGGCGGTCTCTCTGATTGGCCGTCGCTAGGATCCCTCTCTGACTCTCCCCCCGATACCCTCGTTCGTTCACGGGAATCATCCGAAGCTTTCCAAAAACTGTTCACAGCTGCTCTAGAGCTGCTGTCTCGCCGCGAGCACTCATGCCACGAATTGCGCCAGAAGTTGCTCCCGAAACATCCTGATGCCGATTTTGATGGTGTTTTACTACGCCTGCAGGAACTCAACTATCAGTCCGACCAACGGTTCGCGGAGGTATTTTGCCGCTCCCGGGTACAACGTGGGCAGGGGCCTTTGAGAATCCGCCAGGAACTCCAGCTTCGGGGGGTTCGCTCTGTACTTGTGCAGACTGCCATGGAGCAGTTACAGGAGGACGTCGACTGGTATCAGTTGGCGCTGGAGCAACTGCAGCGGAAATTTCGCCAGCGAATCGATCCTGCGTTGCCTTGGGCAACGCAGCAGAAAGAACGAGCTCGCCGCCATAGGTATCTGGCGTATCGAGGCTTTTTTACCGATGCGATTCAGTTTGCGCTGGCTGAGTTGGATACCGCTGGTGACGCAGCGCCCTAATGAGGGTATATACTGGCTGAGAAACAACCGCTCCGCAGAATAACAACAAGCGAGCCGCGATGATTCTCTCCATAGATCAGGGTACAACCGGTACCACTGCGTTTGTTTTTGACGGTGACGGCAGGCTGTTGGGCCGCAGTTACTCTGAATTCCCCCAATATTATCCCCGTCCGGGCTGGGTTGAGCACGATGCCAGTGAAATCTGGCAAGTGACTTTACAGGTCTGCGCTGCGGCCCTGCAGCGCGCAGGTATTGGTGCTAGTGCGCTGGCTGCGCTGGGTATCACTAATCAACGGGAGACTGTGGTCCTCTGGGACCGCAAAACCGGTGAACCGGTACACCGGGCCATTGTGTGGCAGTGTCGCCGCTCCTCAGAGATCTGTGCCGGGCTGCGGTCCCGCGGACTGGAAGAGGGGGTGCGCGAAAAAACGGGGCTGCTTCTGGATCCCTATTTTTCAGCCAGCAAACTAAGCTGGGTTTTCCGCGAGAATCCCGAGCTATTGCAAAAGGCGCACACCGGCGAAATCGCCTTTGGCACGGTCGACAGCTGGCTGATCTGGCGTCTTACCGGTGGCCAAGCCCATGTTACTGATCACACCAATGCCAGCCGCACACTCTTATATAACCTCGACAAACAGCAGTGGGATGATGAGCTACTGGCGATGTTCGAATGTCCGCAGGCGATACTTCCGGACATCCGACCCTCCGCAGGGCTGTTTGCAACTACCGACCCAGACGTGTTTTTCGGCGCACAAATTCCGATCTCAGGCGTTGCCGGGGATCAGCAGGCGGCCTTGTTCGGTCAGGGTTGTACCAGACCGGGAAGTCTGAAAAATACCTACGGCACAGGCTGTTTCATGCTGGCCATTGCAGGCTACAGGCGCCCCCGGATACCGGAAGGGCTTCTGGCGACCATGGCCTGCGACCAGCACGGACAGCCGCAGTACGCGATTGAGGGTTCGGTGTTCAATGCCGGGGCGGCGGTACAGTGGCTGCGGGATGATCTGGGGGTAATCCCGCAGGCATCGGAAAGTGAGCAGATTGCCTTCAGTATTCCCGATACCCGCGGCGTTTATCTGGTGCCAGCTTTTAGTGGTCTTGGGGCCCCGCACTGGGATGCGGATGCCAGGGGCGCGGTTTTTGGCTTGACCCGGGGTGCGGGCAGGGCAGAGCTGGTTCGGGCGACGCTGGAATCGATTGCTTATCAGAGCCACGAACTGGCAGATCTTATGGCCCAGGCCCTCGGGGTAGATCTCCAGTGCCTTCGGGTAGATGGGGGCGCCAGTGCGAATAATTTTTTGATGCAGTTCCAGGCGGACATTTCCCGGCTACGGGTGGAGCGTCCCCGGCAGATCGAGTCCACGGCGGTGGGGGCAGCACTACTGGCAGGGATTGGCGCGGGGATCTGGGTGAGCGAGCAGCTACCTGAATCCCTGCAGGACATAGAGCAGGATTTTCTGCCGCAAATGCCTGAGGGGCAGCGGCAAGCACTACTCGGCGGATGGTGTAATGCGGTGGCGGCCTGTCGGGCTTATAGATAACGAGGCGGCGATGAGGCGGTTACAAAAATAAGAGGAGAGCGCCATGTACTTTGAGTCTCGCGGTATCCGGCTGCATTACCGACGTTGGTGGGTGGAGAATGCGCGCGGTGTTTTGGTCGTTTCCCATGGATTGGGTGAGCACAGTGGGCGCTATCGGCGCCTTGCCAGGCAGCTCAACACCTGTGGTTACAGTGTTTATGCGGCCGACCATTTTGGTCACGGCCAGTCCCCGGGGAGGCGTGGGGATATCGAGGCGTTTGAACATTACAGCATTGATCTGTGCCGGTTTGTTCGCCTGATTCGCCATGAAAACCCGGGACGACCGGTACATCTTCTGGGGCACAGTATGGGGGCGGTCATTGCCTGCGGCAGTGTCGCTTTTCCATCGGAGGGGGGGCGGGTGGAGAGCCTTATACTTTCTGCACCGGCGTTCCGGGGAGCGAAAGAGCCTGGGGTCCTGGAGAGCTCGTTACTCCGGCTGCTGGGCAGGCTATTTCCCGCGCTCTCCTTCCCCAATCGCCTGGATGTAAATGGAATATGTCGCGATCCAGAAATAGTCGCAGCCTATGAGGCTGATGATCTGGTGCACGACCGCGTATCACCGCGCTGGTTTACCGGATATCAGCGGTGCAGGGAGCGCCTGTTGCAGAAGCCCTCTGCGATCCAAGTTCCTTGCTTGATGCTGCTACCGGAGGGGGATCGGTTGGTCGATCCCCTGGCAAGTCGCGCCTGGTTTGAGCGGCTGGAGGGGGAAACCCATCGCCTGAGTCGCTTTCCTGATGCCTACCACGAAGTATTCAATGAGCCCGGCGTGGGAGAGGAAGCGCTCTCCCTGCTGGTCGCACATCTCAACACCCTGTGCCGACGCGGCGTCCAGCCTGAGCGTCGATATGCCGGCGGTTGAGCGCGATTTTCCAGCGCTGTCATTGCCGCCGCGGGAATTCTCCCGTCGATCGTGAAAACCCCGGAAAAGCGTTGTACCATACGCGGTCATTTTTGACCGGTAGCCCGGCGATACTGCCGGCTGCGGGATGATGCAGGGTGAATCATGGACAAAAAATTACTGAGCCTGCTGGTGTGTCCGGTCAGCAAGGCCCCGCTGGAATACCGTGAAGAAGCGCAGGAACTGGTCTGTAAGGCCAGTGGCCTGGCGTATCCGATTCGGGACGGCATTCCGGTCATGCTCGAATCCGAGGCGCGGCAGCTCACTGTGGACGAAAAGCTGGAAAAGTAGCGCTGCTGCCATCAGACAAGAGGTCGAGCCATATGGGTGAGCCGAGTGTATTCAGCCGGATCATGGCGGGAGAGGTGCCAGCGAAGCGAATCTTTGAGGACGATCAGTGCATTGTCATCGAAGACCGCTCGCCCCAGGCACCGACACATTTGTTGATCATTCCCCGTAAACCGCTGGTGAATCTGGTGGAGGCGCAAAAGGAAGATGCGCCCCTGTTAGGGCATCTGATGTGGGTGGCCTCCGAGCTGTCCCGGCAATTGGGCCTGGAGGATGGCTTCAGGCTTGTGGTGAATAACGGCCGCAGCGCCGGCCAGACGGTGTTTCACCTGCATATTCATTTACTCGCCCAGCGCAAAATGCCTGAGGCTGGCCTTGCTGGGGACCCGCAAGGCTGAACGGTTGGTGCTGCTCCGTGCGGCGCCGCAAAATTATTACTGACGATGTGGAATTTGGCTGGATGAAGAGCGCACAGATACGCGAAGCATTTCTTGATTACTTTGCCGAGCAGGGGCACACCCGGGTGCCTTCCAGTTCTCTGGTGCCGGGTAACGACCCGACACTGATGTTTACCAATGCGGGCATGGTTCAGTTCAAGGATACCTTCCTCGGACAGGAAACCCGCCCCTATGTACGTGCCGCCAGCTCTCAGCGTTGTGTGCGCGCCGGCGGTAAGCACAACGATCTGGAAAATGTCGGTTACACCGCCCGTCACCACACTTTTTTTGAAATGCTGGGCAACTTTAGCTTCGGTGACTACTTCAAACGCGAGGCTATTCAGTACGCTTGGCAGTTCCTTACCAAAGTACTGGGGCTACCGGAAGAGCGGCTCTGGGTTACGGTGCATATCAGCGATGATGAAGCGGCAGATATCTGGCTGAAAGAAGTTGGCGTCAGTGCCGAGCGTTTCTCCCGTCTGGATGAAGATAATTTCTGGCAGATGGGCGATACCGGACCCTGTGGCCCGAGCTCGGAAATCTTCTACGACCATGGTGAAGATGTGCCGGGAGGCCCACCTGGGTCGGACAACGATGACCTCGATCGTTACATCGAGATCTGGAACCTCGTTTTTATGCAGTACGAGCGCACCGCCGATGGTGAACTGCACCCGTTGCCCAAGCCCTCAGTAGATACCGGCATGGGACTGGAGCGTATCGCTGCGGTGATGCAGGGCGTGCACTCCAATTATGAAATCGACCTGTTCCAGGCGCTGTTGAAAGCCGCAGGCGAAATCGTTGGCTGCACCAACCTGGAAGAGAAATCCTTGCGGGTGATCGCAGATCATATTCGCTCCTGTGCCTTTTTGATCGCCGACGGTGTTTTGCCTTCCAATGAAGGACGTGGGTATGTGCTGCGCCGCATCATCCGCCGCGCTGTGCGCCACGGACACAAACTGGGTCACGAGAACATCTTCTTTTACAAGCTGGTTGCCGCGCTCGTCGAGCAGATGGGTGAAGCCTATCCGGAACTCCGCGAAAAGCAGAGCATTATTGAAAATGCCTTGCGCAAGGAAGAAGAACAGTTTGCCAAAACCCTCGACAAAGGCATGGCGCTACTGGAAGAGGGGCTCTCATCGTTACGGGGCTCGGAAATTCCCGGAGAACTGGTGTTCACCCTGTACGACACATTCGGCTTCCCCACCGACCTGACTCAAGATATTGCCCGCGAGCGAAGCTTGACCCTGGATATGGCTGGCTACGATGCAGCCATGGAAGCGCAGCGAGAACGTGCGCGAGCTGCGGGCAAGTTCAAAGTGGATTACACCGGTAATCTGGATCTTGAAGGTGCTACTGAATTTCTCGGCTACGACGCGACTGCGGGTACCGGCAAAGTGGTTGCCATACTCAGGGACGGCGAACAGGTTGAGCGCCTGGAAGAAGGGGAGAGCGGCGCGATTATTCTGGACCGCACACCGTTTTACGCCGAGTCTGGTGGCCAGGTTGGCGACAGTGGTTATTTGCAGGCGTCTGCCAATCGCTTCGAGGTGATGGATTGTAGCAAGCTCGGTAGCCATCATTTACATCAGGGAAAAATGCTGAGTGGCAGTCTTGCGGTAGGCGATAGCGTAGAGGCGGATGTTGCTGATGAGGTGCGCCAGTCCACCGCTCTGAATCACTCCGCGACACACCTGTTGCACGCGGCGCTGCGAAAAGTGCTCGGTGAGCATGTTACCCAAAAGGGGTCTCTGGTGGACTCCGAGCGTCTGCGTTTTGATTTTTCGCACCCGGAAGCGGTGACAGTGAAACAGTTGCGTGTCATTGAAACACTGGTGAACAGTCAGATCCGCGCGAACACAGCCGTCGAGACCGAAGAAACCGATATCGAGACGGCCAGAGCCAAGGGTGCGATGGCCTTGTTTGGCGAAAAGTATGGGGACACCGTGCGTGTGTTGACCATGGGGGAGCGTACCAATAACGCGGCGTTCTCTGTAGAGCTGTGTGGTGGTACCCATGTGGAGCGGACCGGTGATATCGGCTTGCTGCGTATCGTCGCTGAGAGTGGTATCGCCTCAGGTCAACGTCGAATTGAAGCAGTGACAGGTGCACATGCACTGGCGCTGTTCGATGAGGCTCAGCAGCGACTTGATCATGCTGCTGCGCTGCTGAAAACGCGTCCCGATCACGTTGCAGACAAAGTGGAACAGCTGCTGGCAAACAATCGCAAGCTGGAAAAGGAATTGGCTCAGCTGAAAACCCGTCTGGCAAGTGGTGCCAGTGGGGACCTCAGCAGCCAGGCCGTCGAAGTCAGTGGAGTGAAGCTTCTGGCCGCTTCCGTCGAAGGTGCTGATGCGAAATCGCTACGGGACCTGGCAGACCAGATGAAGAACAAGCTGGGTAGCGGGATTGTGCTACTGGCAGCGCCTGGTGAGGACAAGGTTGCATTGATTGCAGCGGTTACCAAAGACCTCACTGGTCGACTGGCTGCTGGAGATCTGATGCGTTTTGCCGCTGGTGAACTTGGCGGGAAAGGTGGTGGTCGACCGGATATGGCACAAGGTGGTGGCGTCAATGTGGATGCGTTGCCGGCTCTGTTGAAAGCAATCCCCGAGTGGGTGAAAACTAATATCCGCTGAAGTATCCATTGGAAATGCCAAATAGTGTGAATTGGTCAGGTTAATTTGGGCCGATTGTCGGGTTTATCGGTTGATTTGCCCGGAATTTGGTGATTAAGTGCGCGGCACACGCGTGTCAGGTGACGCGGGCAAGGTAGTAGTAAGGAACACTGGAACGATGAGTTTGTTCGTGCAGAAATATGGCGGCACTTCGGTGGGCTCTATCGAGCGTATCGAAGCTGTTGCCGACAAGGTGGCCGGCTTCAAAGCCCAGGGGCACGATATGGTCGTGGTTCTCTCAGCGATGAGTGGAGAGACCAATCGCCTGATTGATCTGGCGCGCCAGATCCAGGAACACCCGGACCCCCGGGAAATGGATGTACTGGTTTCCACCGGCGAGCAGGTGACCATTGCGCTGTTGAGTATGGCCCTGAAAAAACGTGGCTATGACGCCTGCTCCTATACTGGCGGTCAGGTCAAGATTCTGACTGATAACGCCCATACCAAAGCCAGAATCCAGCGTATTGACGTAGAACGTATGCGCCGTGATCTGGACGCTGGCAAGGTTGTGGTGGTCGCTGGTTTCCAGGGCGTTGATGACGAGGGGAATATAACCACCCTCGGCCGCGGTGGTTCCGATACCACCGGGGTGGCTTTGGCTGCAGCGCTGGATGCTACGGAATGTCAGATTTATACCGATGTGGACGGCGTCTATACGACGGATCCGCGGGTAGTTGATAGCGCCCGTCGTCTTGACCGGATCACCTTTGAGGAAATGCTGGAAATGGCCAGCTTGGGGTCCAAGGTCCTGCAGATCCGTGCGGTTGAATTCGCCGGGAAGTACAAGGTGCCGTTGCGCGTGCTCTCAACTTTTGAAGAGGGTGGCGGCACGCTGATTAGTCTGGATGAGGAAAACAACGAGATGGAACAGCCTGTAGTCTCCGGCATCGCGTTTAACCGCGACGAGGCAAAACTGACAATCCGAGGCGTGCCCGATACCCCCGGAGTGGCCTGCCGTATCCTGGCGCCGGTGGGGGCTGAAAATATTGAAGTTGATGTGATCGTGCAGAACATTAGCGCGGTCGACGGAACAACCGACTTCACGTTCACTGTTCACCGGAACGATCTGAGCAAGGCGCGCAAAGTCCTTGAGAGGGTGGCTGAGGAATTGGGTGCACGGGAAGTTGTATCTGACGATAAGATTGCCAAGGTCTCTATTGTCGGGGTTGGCATGCGTTCGCATGCAAATGTGGCTTCGCGCATGTTTGAAGCGCTAGGGGAAGACAATATCAACATCCAGATGATCACGACTTCTGAAATAAAGATTTCGGTGATCATTGATGAGCGTTATCTGGAATTGGCTGTAAGGGCTCTTCACAGTGCGTTTGAACTGTCTGAACCCAAGGTCACAGAATAGCTATAACCAGAGTGATGGATTGTGCCGGCAACCATAGCAATTCGGTTGTCTGGCGCACGGTACGACCTATTGAGATTTCCGGCGTCTGGGCAATACTGAATAAAGTGACGGACAAGGTTCTCGGTTTGCAGTTATCTCGGGTTATTATGATCCAAGGTGCGGGCCAGGGATAACCGGTCGTACCAAATCACAGGATGATCAAGGAGAAGTAGGTAATGTTAATTTTAACCCGCCGTATCGGTGAGACACTGATGGTTGGTGACAATGTGACGGTTACCGTATTGGGTGTTAAGGGCAACCAGGTACGAATCGGGGTCAATGCGCCGAAGGATGTCGCTGTTCACCGCGAGGAAATCTATCAGCGTATCCAGAGGGAGAAGCAGTCCACCGACGAGAGCGGTAACCAGGACTGAGAGACACCTGCCAGAAAAAGGCCGCATAGCGGCCTTTTTTTATATCTGTACAATTTGCCATCGATTCTCAAGAAATCACAAAAAGTTGTTGATTCCCCATTGATTTTTGTCTGGCCGTTGGTATGATGCCGCTCACTTTCAGCAGCCAAGACAAATTGTCTGAGGCGCTGGTGGCTCCCAGCAAAAAGGAGTCTTAAAAGTTGTACGGTGAGGTGGCCGAGTGGCTGAAGGCGCGCCCCTGCTAAGGGCGTATGGGTTAACACTCATCGAGGGTTCGAATCCCTCCCTCACCGCCATCTTTAAAACACTCTCTCAGGAGGGTGTTTTTTTATGACTGAAGTGTTCGCTGGAAAGTGAAGCTCCAGTCTTTGCGAACCCTTCGCTGGGCGGCCGCAAAAAGTTTTTTGAAACTGCTTGCGAAGCTTGTGTCCACTAAGTATAGTTCGCGCCCTCACCGCTGCAGAGGCGGCGAGGTTGGCAGGATAAGTTGTTGATTTTCAAAGGGTTTTCCCTGAAAAAGAAATTCAAAAAACAGCTTGCCAGGGTCGGGGAGGTCGCTATAATGCGCGCCACTTCGACGGGGTCGCCAAGGCGACACCGCAGGGCTCCGGCAGCCCTTCAGGAGTTGAAAGTCAGCGCTGTTTAGCCTGGTTTCAAGCCTGAAAAAAGCTCTCAAAAAAGAGCTTGCCAAGCGAGAAGAGCTCGATATAATGCGCGCCCTTCTCGAGATCACCGAGAGGTGGTTGAG